>JBOHYW010000230.1:0-5643 GCA_050738155.1 Rhodanobacteraceae bacterium | reverse complement strand
GTGTAGGGCGGATCAAGGCTAAGCGCGAAAGCGCGAACGCCGGATCCGCCGCCAAAGCGGCTTGATCCGGCCTACCCTTGCTGGATGTCGCCTGCGCGCATTTGGGCGCGGGGAATCGAGACGCAATGCCATCGGCAGCGTCGGCCAATCGACACAAGGTATGGGGGCAGAACGTGTAGGGGGGATCAAGGTGCGAGCGCGAAAGCACGAACGCCGGAAGATTCCAGGCCTCCTGCCTTTTGGCCCAGCTATGTCGTTCGCGCCGCTCCTGCGGGTAGGGTGGATCAAGGTGCGTAGCGCCGGATCCGCCGCTTGCGCGGTTTGATCCGGCCTACCCTCGCTGCGCGTTTCGGCGTTGACCAATCGGCACAAGGTACGGTGGTCAGGCCTGCAGGATCAGCGCCGGCACCGGTGCGTGCTTGCGCTCGTGCGCGAGCAGCCAGCGTTTGGCCGGCAGGCCGCCGCCGTAACCGGTGAGATCGCCGTGGCTGCCGATCACGCGGTGACACGGCACGATGATTGCGAGCGGGTTGGCGCCGTTGGCGGCACCGACGGCACGCACCGCGCGCGGGCGTCCGATGCGTTGGGCGATGTCGGCGTAGCTCACGGTTTCGCCGTAGGGAATCGCCAGCAACGCGCCCCACACTTCCAGTTGGAACGGCGTGCCGGACGGATGCAATGGCACGTCGAATTGTTGCCGCGTGCCGGCGAAATATTCATCGAGTTCGCGGGCGGCCGCGTGCAATTTCGTCTTGCTTGCCTTGGCTTCCGCGGGAGCGGCTTGCGCAACGCCACGGCGCGGCAGGCCGATCTCGACCAGTCCGGCGCCGTCGCCGACCAGCAGCAACGGACCGATCGGTGTTTCGATGTAATCGTGGTAAAGCATCTCGCTCAAAATCCGTAATGCAGGAATCCGCCGTCCACGGCGAGTATCTGTCCCGTGATGTAACCGGCGGCGGGCAGGCACAGGAACGCGACCGCGGCGGCGACTTCCTCGGGTTCGCCGATCCGCGCCATCGGTGTTCGATCCAGCACTTCCTCGAGGTAGTCGGGATCGGACAGCGCTTCGTCGGTGCGGCGGGTGCGGATGTACCACGGCGCCACCGCGTTGACGCGGATGCCGTCGTCGCCCCATTCGCAGGCGAGGTTGCGGGTCATCTGGTGCAGCGCGGCCTTGCTCATGCCATAGGCCACGCCGGTGCGTACATGGTTGATGCCCGACACCGAACCCACGTTGACGATCGCCGCGTTGCCGTGTTCGACCAGGCGCGGATATGCGAGCCGGCACAAATCGAACGCCGCCACGCTGTTGAGGCGCAGCAGTTGTTCCAGGTCGTCGGGTTCGACATCAAGCGTCGCGCATTTGATGTTGCTGCCGGCGTTGTTGACCAGCAGCGACAACGGTGCGCCCAGATCGGCGATCCAGTCGAAGATCGCGAGGCGTTCCTCGGCATCACTGATGTCGGCCGCGAACACGCGTGGTTCACAGTCGGGAAAGTCTTCGCGCAGTTCGTCGGATGCCTGTCGCAGGGCATCATCGTCACGCGCCACCAGCAGCGGTTGCGCGCCGAGTCCGGCGAGCTCGCGAGCGCACGCCAAGCCGATGCCGCGGCTGGCACCGGTAATGAGGCAGGTCTGGCCATCGAGTCGCCAGCGTCCGGGGACTGCGTTCACGCCTGTTGGTTCCGGTGTGACGTTCCCGAAAGCTTAGCGCAGCTTGCATCGCTTCGCCTTTCGCGCGAGACTGCGCCGCATGCTTCGCTTCGTCGCCCTGTTGCTGGTGTCCGGAATGCTCGCCGCGTGTTCGTCGCACCCAGCGGCGACCGCTGCCAGTTCGGCCAATCCGGCGCCGGCCACCACCAATGCCTTGGCCGGCACGCCGATGGCTGTGTACGGACACGATTTGAACAAGGCGAAGAACGTGCAGAACATCGTCAATCAGCAGGCCCAAAAGCAGGCCGAGGCGATCAACGCCGCCACGGGATCGACCAGCGGCGGCTGATCGAACTGCGGGAATCATGGGTCGCCAGCACGCGAGGCTCCTGCCTTTTTGTTGTCGTGGGGAGCGCGCCACGCGCGCGACGGTGGCTTGACTGCGAACATGGACTCCCGCCACGACGCCGTAGGTTGGGTTGAATCCGCGCTTTCTGCGGATGAAGCCCAACATGATCCATCCGGCAGGATCGGCGGCTTCACGTAGCAGGCGGTCTGTTGGGCTTCAGGCGGTCTGTTGGGCTTCGCGAGAAGCCGCTCAGCCCAACCTACGCTTTCCACGGAACCCGTCGCGCGCAGGGCACACCATTGCAGATTGACCACGAGCCATTGCAGCTTGACCACGAACATGGAATCTCCCACGTGCGCCTATTGGAAAAGGTCCGCGGCCGCGGGTCCTGCAGGCGCCTTGCGGAGCACGACAGGACGGGCATTGCCCGTCCTGTCGCATGCGTCACGCGATGATCAGAATCGATACTCTGCCTGCGCCGTCACCATGTCGGTGGTGAGATTCAGCTTGTCCTTGCTGGCATGGTAGTAGTCGTAGCCCACGCCAATTCCGAAGTGACGGGTGAAGTCGTAGCCGACGCCGACGCCGCCGTACCAGCCATCCGCGTTGCGGCTGGTGTCGACCGGGTCAATGTCGTTGCTCATCCCGCGCCCGTTCCATGCGTACAGGCCGCCGCGCGCGGATACGTACCAGTTCGGCGTGAGGTTGAGATGCGCGTTGCCGCCGACCGTCCAACCGTGCAGCGATGCCTTGCCGCGGGCGATCACGGGGTTCGAGTTGAACACGTTCTTGACGCGGACGTTGCCGAGGTCGTTGTAGCCGACTTCAGGGCCGATCGCGAAATTCGGGGAAAGCGCCCAGCGGTAACCGCCATTGACGGCGTAGCCGGTGTCATTGCCCGAGTTGATGCCGTGCTTGATGTTGGTGGGCCCGACGTTGCCATTGACGAAGAATCCGCTGTCTGCGCCGGGGGGCGTGGTGTCCTGCGCGAAAACAGGTGCGGCCGCGAATGCCGCGGCGACAGCGAGGACGATTCCAGTGTTGCGGATTGCAGTGTTGCGCATGTGATTGTCTCCAGCTTGTGGTTATTCACGCACGCGTTTGCGTGCGCTTGGCCAGTGAGACTGGGAGCAATCGGCAACGTTCGTTAAGGTTTTGATAGCGCCTCAGGCGTGGTTCATCGCAGTCACGAAAATGCATCGAGAGTGAACGCGAAACTTTTTGCACGCACAAAGGTCACGCGCGTGCACGTGTCTCCAGCATCGCCACCGCCGGCAGCGTCTTGCCTTCCAGGAATTCCAGGAAGGCGCCGCCGCCGGTCGAGATGTAGGAAACCCCATCGGCGATTCCGTACTTGTCGACCGCAGCGAGGGTATCGCCGCCGCCCGCGATCGAAAGTGCTTGCGAGTCCGCGATCGCGTGCGCCAGGGTTTCGGTGCCATGTCCGAATGCGTCGAACTCGAATACGCCGACCGGACCGTTCCATACCACCGTGCCGGCTTTTGCGACCATCGCGGCATATCGCTGCGCAGTTTCCGGACCGATGTCGAGAATCATTTCATCGTCGCCGACCTGATCGACGGCGCGTGTAGTGGCCGGCGCGTCGGCTGCGAAGCGGCGCGCCACCACCACGTCGGTGGGAATCGGCACGTCGGCGCCGCGTGTCGATGCGGATGCGATCACCTTGCTGGCGGCTTCGAGCAGGTCGGCTTCATACAATGATTTGCCGACCTTGTAGCCAGCCGCGGCGATGAAGGTGTTGGCGATGCCACCGCCCACGATCAGTTGATCGACACGTCCCACCAGGTTCTGCAACAGCTCCAGCTTGGTCGAGACCTTGGAGCCCGCAACGATTGCGAGCAGCGGTCGCGCAGGGTTCTGCAACGCCTTGCCGAGTGCATCCAGCTCGTTTGCCAGCAACGGGCCGGCGCAGGCGATTGCCGCGAACTTTGCGACACCATGGGTGGACGCCTGTGCGCGATGCGCGGTACCGAAGGCGTCCATGACGAACACCTCGCACAGTGCGGCGTATTGCCTGGCCAGCGCTTCGTCGTCGGACTTCTCGCCGACGTTCATCCGGCAGTTTTCCAGCAACACCACTTCGCCCGGCGCGACGTTTACGCCATCGAGGTAGTCGCGTTCGAGCCGTACCTTCTGCCCGAGCTTTTCGGAAAGCCACGCCGCCACCGGCGCCAGTGATTGTGATTCATCGAACTTGCCTTCCTTCGGTCGCCCCAGGTGCGACAACACCATCACCGCCGCACCCGCGTCACGCGCCTTGCGGATCGTCGGCAGTGCGGCATCGAGGCGCTGCGTGGAAGTGATCGCGCCGTCCTGGATCGGTACGTTGAGGTCCTCGCGGATCAGCACCCGCTTGTCTTTGAGGTCGATGTCGGTCATGCGGAGAAAGGTCATATCGTGTTACCCGTCAGATCAAATACAAAACGCGCGTGGGTCTGCGCGAGAGCCGTCCCTGGTGCGTGGCGACGGCCCGCACATCCCTGTGCGGGCGCTATTCGCGCCATCCATGGCGCTCACCCTGCGGGCCGCCTTCGGCGTTCGGACGCGCTCCAGCGCGTCACGTCGGCGGCGTGACATGCCCCCGGCATGTCACGAGAGCCCCACCTCACCCTCGCGTATCAGCACGCGTTTGCCGGAAAGATCGAGATCGGTCATGCGGAGAAAGGTCATGGAGCGGGCTCCAGCAGTTCGATGTGGTGGTCAATCGTGCATTGTCGGCGGCGCGCCGCGTCGGCGCAATTGCGTTACTCTGGCCGTTTTCGAACATCGCGGAAAGCCCAATGCCGGCCATCAGGACCTTGTACAGCTATTGGCGTTCCAGTGCGGCGTATCGCGTGCGCATCGCGTTGAACCTCAAGGGCATGGATTACGTGCTCGCGCCGGTGCATCTGGTGCGCAACGGCGGTGAGCAGCACCACGACGAATATCGCAAGTTGAATCCGCAGCAGCTGGTGCCGACGCTGGTGGACGATGGCCATGTACTCACCGAGTCGCTGGCGATCATCGAATATCTGGAAGAGGCATACGCCGACACGCCGCGGTTGCTGCCGCGCACTGCATTGGCCTGCGCACGGGTGCGCGCACTGGCGCAGATGGTCGCCTGCGAGATCCATCCGCTCGGCAACCTGCGGGTGCTGCAATACCTGGTGCGCGAATTCGGCGTGGACGACGAGCGCAAGCTCGCATGGTCGCGGCGCTGGATCGAGGTCGGCTTCGAGGCGATCGAAAAACAGTTGACCACCAGCGAGCACGCCGGAAAATTCTGCGAGGGCGACACCCCCGGTTTGGCAGATTGTTGCCTGGTCCCGCAGGTATACAACGCGCGCCGCTTTGGCGTTTCGTTGGGGCGTTACCCGACGATCGCGCGGATCGATGCGGCGTGCGGCCGGCTTGACGCGTTCAGGGATGCCGCACCGGAAGCGCAGCCGGATGCGCCGAAGACGTAACACGGTTTGCGGTGTTGGAGCGTTGGGGTTCGCATGAAGCCGCTCACCCCAACCTATGTATGGACTCGCCCCTGGTGTCAACCGCTGTTGTGCACGAAGCACGGGCTGCATTTATGTATGAGGCCTCGTCGAAGGTGGCCACTTGGGGGCCACGGGCCGGCATCGGATGAGCTC
>JBOHYW010000229.1:0-5654 GCA_050738155.1 Rhodanobacteraceae bacterium | reverse complement strand
CTCCCACGGCAAGTGTAGGTTGGGCTGACGCCGGCTTTATCGGCGGAAGCCCAACACCACTCGCGCATCGCGTTGGGCTTCGCAGAGCTCAGCCCAACCTACATCGCTCATCGCGGCCATGGGCCGCGGGCCAGGCGTGCCGCCAGAAAGTCGGCGAGATCGGTGATTTCCTGCGGGCACACCTGATGCGCCATCGGGTAGCTGTGCCAATCCACCGCGTAACCCCAGTCACGCAGCAAGTCGCGCGAGCGTTCGCCGAGCACTTGCGGCACCACCGGGTCGAACGCGCCGTGGGCCATGAAGATCGGTGTCGTCGCGTTGGCGGCGCTGCGTTGTTTGTCGACGGCGTCGGCAATCGGCAGATACGTGGAAAGCGCGACGATACCGGCAAGCCTTTGCGCGTGTTGCAGTCCCGCCGACAACGCGACCGCGCCACCTTGCGAGAAGCCGATCAGCACGATGGCGGATTCGGGAACGCCGCGTTCGACTTCGCGCGCGATCAGTGCCTGCACTTCGTCGATCGAGGCGCGGATACCTTGTTCGTCCTGCTTCTGCGAAAGATCGAAGCCGGCGATGTCGTACCAGCCGCGCATCGGCAGGCCGCCGTTCAAGCTGATCGGTCGTACTGGCGCGTGCGGAAACACGAAGCGCAACGCTGGCCAGCCGCGCCGCACCAATTGCGGAACGATCGGCGCGAAATCGTGGCCGTCGGCGCCGAGTCCGTGCAGCCAGATCACCGCATGGCGCGGGTTCGCCGCGGTCTCGTGTTCGACGCATTCGAGCGTCATGGACGCTGTTCCAGCGGCGCGCCGAGCCCCAATTCCTGCGCGAAGAAGCCCAGCGCCGCCGCGGTGTTGCCGACGCGCTGGCTGAAGGATGCGGTGACGCCGTGGCCTTCGTTCATGCGGGTCAGCAGCAGGATCGGGTGTTTCGATGTATTGGCGGCCTGCAAGGTAGCCGCGAATTTGCGCGATTGCCAAGGCGCCACGCGCGGATCGTTGACGCCGGTAATCAGCAAGACCGCCGGGTAGGCGGTGTGCGGCTTGACGTTTTGCAGCGGCGAATACGCGCGCAGCCATTCGAAATCGGGTTGCTTCGTCACCGTGCCATATTCGCTGATGTTGTACTGCCCGTTCGGCCACAACTCGGAACGCAGCATGTCGTAGATGCCGACCAGCGACACCACCGCGCGATATTCGAACGGATGTTGCGTCAGCGCCGCGCCCATCAACAAGCCGCCATTGGAGCCGCCGAGGATTCCAAGATGCGCGCGATCGGTCCAGTGCGCCGCGACCAGTTCTTTTGCCGCGGCGTAGAAATCATCGAACACGTTCTGCTTCTTGCCGAGCATGCCATCGGCATGCCAGCCTTCGCCGAATTCGCCGCCACCGCGGATGTTGGCGACCGCGTATACGCCGCCTCGTTCCAGCCAAGCGAGGTACGGCCCCACGAAATGCGGCGCGGTGACGATGCCGAAACCACCGTAGCCGTACAGGATCGTCGGACGCTTGCTGTTCGGCGTCACGCCTTTCATCGCGATCACAGTGACCGGAATTTTCGCGCCGTCTTTCGAGGTGGCGTCCAGCCGGTACGCGACGAGTTTTGAATATTCGACAGCCGGCGGCTTCACCTCGAACACCGTTTTCAGCGCACCGCTCGCGCCGTCGTATTGCACCCAATGCGAAGGAATCGTCCAGCCGGAATAGCTGACAAGCGCATGATCGGAATGCGCGCTGCTGGCGATGCTGCCGACGCCGATGCCTGTTTTCGGTAGCGCCAGCGTGCGGATGAATTTGCCATCGTCGGCGTACTGCTGCACGCGCCAGTCCGGCCCACGCACCTCGGTGATCAGGAACCCGCCCTTGATCGGCGACACCGAATGCATCGCCCAGTTACCGGTGAGCTGTGCCACCAGCAATTTCGACCGGCCACTCGCATCCAGCGCCAGCAGCTTGCCGCGCGGCGCGTTCTGATACGCGATCACCAACAGGCGATCGCCATCCCACGCGGCGCCCTGGTTCACTTCGAATGCGGCGCGGACGTCCGCTTCGGTGCCGAGGACAAGTTTCCATTGGCCGCTGCCGTTGCGCAGGTACACCGCATCCGGATTGCCGTCGCCCGCATGCAGCAGCGCCGCAGCGTGCCCGCCGTCGGCCGACTGCAGCAAGGTGTATTCGGCCACTTTCGACTTGCCCTTGCCGAATTCCAGCGTGTCATCTTTTGCAGCGGTGCCGAACGTGTGGCGGTACAGCGCCGCATGGAACTGCAATTGGTCTTCGGGAACACTGCCCGGCAACGGCAGGCGCACGTAGGTGACGCCCTGGTCGTTGGCGTCCCAAAGCAACGCCGGCGGCGTGGTGCCGCCACCGGCGTACGGCAGGGCATCGGGCAGGGTCTTGTCGGTCGCCATCTCGATGAAATGGATGGTGGTCTGCTCGTTGCCACCTTCGGCAATGCCGTAGGCAACGTACTTGCCGTCGGGTGAAGGCCAGTAGCCGGTGATCGCAACGCTGCCGTGCGCACCATTCGGATTGACCAGCACCCGAGCCTTGCCATGCGGCCACGTTTGCGCGACCAGTTCAGCTTGCGGCTGCGGCGGCGTCTGGCGCAGGTAGAACAAGGTGTTGCCGACGATTTCCGGGCTGAACTTGCGCGTCGAGGTCAGCGCCAGTTCGCCGACGCGCTTGGCGATCGCCTTGGCATCGGCGAAGCCTTCCATGGTGTTTTCGGTGTAGGTATTCTGCGCCGCGATCCAGCGCTTGACGACCGGCGCGTTGGCGTCTTCCAGCCAGCGATACGGGTCGTGCACGACTGTGCCGAAATAGCTGTCGGTGACGTCGTGCTTCGGCGTCGCCGGCGGCAATGCAGGCATGGCGTGGCTGGTGTCGATCAGCGGCACGCGATGCTGAGGAGACTGCGGTGTTTGCGCCATCGCCATGCTGGACAAAATGCCCAAACCAAAACCAGTCAGGATGCGCATCGATGTCATGACGAATCTCCACAAGCCGAGGTGGACCCGCGCAGGGTAGCGCCGGGCAAGGCAAGCCGTCACGTCACGCGGAAATCGGACCCGGTGACTTTCGGCGCTTGCCAATCACGGAGCAGCTTGGCTAGGCTCGGCCTTTTCTCTCGGGGATATCATCCATGAACCGCATCGTCGTCGCCGGTCTCGCCTGCCTGCTGGTCAGCACGGGCGCATTGGCCGCCGCGCCACAGGACGCATCGACCGCGCAGGCGGCGACCGCCGCTTCGAAAATCACCTTGGCGCAGATCATGGCCGACCCCGACTGGATCGGGCCGCCGGTGGAAGACGCGCATTGGAGCGTCGATGGCCAATCGATCTACTACAAGCTGAAGCGCAAGGGTTCGCCGATCCGCGATCTGTATCGCGTCTCCGCGACCGGCGGTACACCGGCGAAATTGACCGGCGCGCAGCTTGCGGCCGCCAACGGCCAGCCGATATTCGATTCTGCGCATAACCGCGCCGCGTTCATGCGGCACGGCGACGTGTTCGTGCGCGACATCGCGACCGGCGCGACCCGGCAACTCACCCGCAGCGATGCCGACAAATTCGGTTTGCAGATTTCCGCCGACGGGCAACTGGTGAGCTGGGCAGAAGACAACGATTGGCATGTCTGGAATGCCGCGACCGGCGTGATCTCGCAAGCAGCCACCCTCGAGACCAAGAAAAACCCGGCCGACAAGCAACCGGACCAGATGGAGCGCCTGCAACTCAGCCTGTTTTCGACCCTGCGTGAAATCGAGGCGGACAAGCAGGCCGTGCGCGAGCACACCGACAAGCTCGACGCGGAAAACACCGGTCGCGCGTCGGCGCCGTTCTATCTCGGCAAGGGCGTGAAGGTGGCGATGACCTCGCTGTCGCCTGACGCACGCTGGATGGTGGTGGTGACCCGCCCGGCGTCGTACCAACGCGGCAAGCACCCGGTGGTGGTGCACTACGTCAACGATTCCGGCTACCCTGAAACCGAGCCGGCGCGCACCTACGTCGGTCACAACAGCCGTGCGCCGCAATCACTGGTGTTGCTGGACCTGAAGACGCACAAGCAGTACCCGCTGTCACTGCAAGACCTGCCCGGCATCCACGACGACCCGCTGCACGATCTGCGCGTCAAACGCATCGCGCAATTGAAAAAGCAGGGCCATGACACCGAAGCCGCGGCGTTGGCCGCGCCCAAGACGCGCGCGGTGTCGGTCAATTTCGTCGGGAGGGGGCCGGGCATCGTGTGGAGCCCGAACGGCCAGAACGTCGCGATCGAGCTGCGCGCCAACGACAACAAGGATCGCTGGATCGAAACCGTCGATTTCAAGGATCACAAACTGGTCACGCAAAATCGCCTGACCGACCACGCGTGGATCAACTGGAGCTTCAACGGACTCGGCTGGCTGCCCGACAACCGCACCTTGTGGTTCGAGTCGGAAGCCAGTGGCTGGGCGCAGTTGTACGTGAAGCCGCTGGACGGCAAGGCACGCGCGCTGACCGCCACCGGCTTTGAGGTTTCGATGCCGGCGGTGTCACCCGACGGCAAGTGGTTCTACGTGCTGTCCAACAAGCAGGCGCCGTACGCTTACGACGTGTACCGCCTGCCGACCACCGGCGGCACGTTGCAGCGTGTCACCCACTTCGAAGGCGTGTCCTGCTTCGAATGCAGCGCGCCATTCGTATTATCGCCGGACGGATCGAAGATCGCGGTGCTGCATTCGAGTGCGTACATTCCGCCGCAGCTTGCGGTGGTGAACGCCGACGGCAGCGGCGCGCGCGAACTCACCGACACCCGCACCGCCCAGTACAAGGCGTATTCCAAACTGTTCACGCAACCCGAGTTCGTGAAGATCCCCAGCAGCCACGGTCATTTCGGGATCTGGGCCAAGTACTACCAGCCGAAAGACTACGACACTTCGCACAAGCACCCGGCGGTGTTCTTCGTGCACGGCGCGGGTTACCTGCAGGACGTCTCCAAAAGCTGGTCGTACTACTTCCGCGAGCAGATGTTCAACAACCTGCTGCTACAGGAAGGCTACGTCGTGATCGACATGGATTACCGCGGCTCGGCCGGTTACGGCCGCGACTGGCGTGACGCGATCTACCAGCACATGGGCCACCCGGAAATCCAGGACCTGCTGGACGGCAAGGCCTGGCTGGTCAAGCACCACGACGTCGATCCGAACCGGGTCGGCGTCTATGGCGGTTCCTACGGTGGTTTCCTGACCGAAATGGCGCTGCTCACCGCCCCCGGCAAGTTCGCCGCCGGCGCCGCGCAACGCGCACCGTCGGACTGGACCAGCTACAACGACGGCTACACGTCCGACATCCTCAACGACCCGCAGATCGATCCCGAGGCGTACAAGGTGTCCTCACCGATCGAGTACGCCAAGAACCTTGCCGATCCGTTGCTGATGAACCACGGCCTGATCGACAACAACGTGATGCCGGGCGATTCGATCCGCCTGTACCAGCGCTTCATCGAACTGCACAAGAAGAATTTCTGGATCTCGCTGTACCCGATGGAACGGCACGCATTCGAGCACGCCGATTCGTGGTACGACGAATACCGGCGCGTGCACGATCTGTTCACGCGGTATGTGAAGGACAAGCGCTGACACGCGGGTCGCCGGGTCGCCTGCACGCAGGCTCC
>JBOHYW010000228.1:0-5687 GCA_050738155.1 Rhodanobacteraceae bacterium | reverse complement strand
CGCAGGCTCCTACCGAAGCCGCTTCGCAGGAGCCTGCGTGCAGGCGACACAAACCACCGCGCCGAGCATGACGGTTCCACCGGCATCGTGCCGGCGCGCGATTGACGAGCACCAAGGTAGGCCGGATCAAGCCGCGCCAGTGGCGGATCCGGCGCTGCGCGCCTTGATCCGCCCTACCCCGAAACACAAGTAGCCGGCTCGCACAGTGAGCGAAACCGACTTCGCTATCACGCCACCTTGTCGCGATGCGTCAGGATCGCCAGCAACGTCGCGATGCGATCGCGCAGCTCGCGACGGTCGCAGATCATGTCGATCGCGCCGTGTTCCAGCAGGAACTCGGAACGCTGGAAGCCTTCCGGCAAGGTTTCGCGCACGGTCTGCTCGATCACCCGCGGGCCGGCGAAGCCGATCAGCGCCTTGGGTTCGGCAATGTGGATGTCGCCCAGCATCGCGAGGCTGGCGGACACGCCGCCGGTGGTCGGGTGGGTCAACACCACGATGTACGGCAGACCGGCTTTGCGCAAGCGCGCCAGCGCGGCGGAGGTCTTGGCCATCTGCATCAGCGATTGCAGGCCTTCCTGCATGCGTGCGCCGCCGGTGGCCGTGAAGCACACCAACGGAGTCTTGTCACGCAGCGCGGCCTCGGCGGCGCGGGTGAACTTCTCGCCCACCACCGAGCCCATCGAACCGCCCATGTAGGAAAACTCGAACGCGCACGCGACGGTCGGCATGCCCTTGAGCGTGCCCTCGACCGCGACCAGCGCGTCTTTCTCGCCGGTGGCTTTCTGGGCCGCAAGGATGCGATCGCGATACTTCTTGGAATCCTTGAATTTCAGCGTATCGATCGGCGCCAGACTGGCGGCGATTTCCTCTCCACCTTCATCGAGGAACGCGGCCAGCCGCACGCGCGCACCGATCGGATGGTGGTGTCCACACTTGGGACAGACCATCAGATTGCGTTCGAGCTCGGGGCGGTACAAGCCGATGCCGCAACCGGAACACTTTTCCCATACGCCCTCGGGTACCTTGCCGCGGCTCGGCACGCCTTCCGTGCGGATTTTGGGCGTCGTCAGTTTCTGCAACCAGGACACGGTCGGCCCCTGTGGTTGATTTCGATGTCGCTAGGATAACCGCGGCCGCGACCGCACACGAGCATTCATGATGCAACGCCTTGCCGATCAATCACTTGCCGGCATCGAGCGCGGTGCGAATCGGAGCCAGGAACGCGCGTGCACGGGTGGCGGCATCCTCGGGCGACGTTGCATCGACCAGCTGCGCGACCAGGGCCGACCCGATCACTACCGCGTCGGCAAATGCGGCAACGGCCGTAGCACTTGCGGCGTCCTTGATTCCGAAACCCACCGCAACGGGGACCCGTGCGCGCTCGCGCATGTCGACGACCCGTGCGCGGATGGCGTCCACCGACAATTTGGCCGCGCCGGTGATGCCAGCGAACGACACGTAATAGAGATAGCCTTCCGCGGCATCCAGTGCGCGCGCAAGCCGCGCATCGGACGTGGTCGGCGCGGTCAGCAGGATGCGGGCGAGTCCGGCATCGCGCAGCGGTTGCAGCGTCGCGTCTTCCTCGATCGGGCAATCGACCACGAGCACGCCATCCACGCCCGCCGCGACTGCCTCACGCGCAAAGCGCTCGATGCCGTGGATGGCAATGGGGTTCAGATAGCCCATCAGCACGATCGGTGTCGCGCCGTCGCGCATGCGAAATTCGCGAACCCAGTCGAGGATCTCGGCAATGCCGACCTTGTTGCGCAGTGCGCGTTCATCGGCGTGCTGGATGACCGGGCCATCCGCCATAGGATCGGAGAACGGCATACCGAGTTCGATGATGTCCGCGCCGGCTTTGACCAGAGCGTGCATCACCGCGACCGTCGCGTCCGGAAGCGGGGCACCCGCCGTGATGAACGGAATCAGCGCGGTGCGTGATGCCGATTTCAGCTTCGTGAAAGTTTGACCAATGCGGTTCATGATCCTGTCACCCGGGTTACGCCACGACGCATGGCGCCGCCGGCCGATACGCTGCCTTCAGTTCGGCGGCGACCCGCTTCGCATGCCGTTGCACGCCGGGGTCGGTCGCAATGCGCGATGCGGCGTCTACCGTGTGCACGAACTCGGCCAAGGCACCGGTGTAGGTGGGGCAATCACCCCCCAATCCACGCCCCCACCCCCCTGCCTTCGACAAAGCCGCAAAAGCCGGGACGAAATGGTCGGCCACCTCGAGCGCGCGCTCACGCACGGCAGGATCAGGATCGACGAGTTGCCGGTCGAGTTCCACCAGGTCCGCCTGGTACAACCCGGCCAGCCCAGGCGTCAACGCCACGCGCGTCGCCAGTCGGGTCGCGAACCACAATTGCCTGAACCGGACCTTGTCGTCACCCTGCGCGGCCAGAAACAGCGCCGGCAACAACTCCGGCAATGCGCGCGCACCGAAACGACCCAACAGGGTCGCCACGGGTTTCCAGCGCCGGCTGGACAGCCAGTGATCGTGCCCGATCAGTTCCACCAGCACCGGAATCGTTTGCGGCGACTGCACGTGGCTGATCACGCGTACGACGAAATTGAAATGGGAGTCGTTGCGCGCCATCGCCGTGAGCGGCGCCAGGGTCCCGGGAGGCAGCTTGCCGATATTCGCCAGTGCGAAAAGCAGGCTCCCGACGTCGTCATTGCCGCCATGGCGCGAGAAGCGGATGAGTCGCTGCACCAACGCGGAGGTCGCTTCCGGCGATCGGGGCTGGATGTGTCCGATTGCATCCAGTGCCTCCCGGTTCACCAGGAGGCCCGTGTCGTCCAACATGCCGATGAGCACGGGAACCCCCGGGTCGGCAAGATGACCGAGCCCGGCGAGGGCGTCCGCAGCATTGGCCCGCGTACTGGCGCGCGTCGAGTGCAACATCGCCATCAGTGGCTTGATGACCCTGGCGCCGAACCGCGGCACCTGCTCCATGGCGCAGAGACTTCGCGAGTAATCGCTTGCATCGAGGATGCGCAGGATCGCATCCAGCGACATCTGCCGCTGCGCGGGATAATCCAGTGGGCAGTGATCCATGGCCGGCTGGGCACGTGCCACCGCCACCGTGCCGATGCCCAGCAGCACAAGGCAGATCCCGATCCCACGGGTGCGCAGCGTCACAGGCGAATTCCTTCACGTTTGGCGATAGTATGCACGTCCTTGTCGCCACGCCCCGACAGGTTGCACAGCACGATCCCGTCCTTCGGGTACTCGCGCGCCAGCTTCACGGCCTGCGCGACCGCATGACTGGATTCCAGCGCCGGCAGGATACCCTCGGTTTCGCACAGCAAATGAAATGCCGCGAGTGCTTCGTCGTCGCTGACGCCGACATATTCGGCACGGCCGGAATCTTTCAGGAACGCGTGTTCCGGGCCGACGCCGGGGTAGTCGAGTCCCGCGGAAATCGAATGCGTCTCGGTGATCTGGCCGTCGTCGTCGCACAACACGTAGGTGCGGTTGCCGTGCAACACGCCGGGCCGGCCTGCGCTCAACGAGGCGGCGTGATGCCCGGTCGCGATGCCCTCCCCTGCTGCTTCCGCGCCGACGAGACGCACATCGCGATCATTGAGGAACGCGTGGAACAAGCCGATCGCGTTGGAGCCGCCGCCCACGCACGCGGTCAACACGTCCGGCAAGCGGCCGTATTGTTCCAGCATCTGCGCGCGCGCCTCGCGCCCGACCACCGCGTTGAAATCGCGCACCATCATCGGGTACGGATGTGGT
Source organism: Rhodanobacteraceae bacterium (assembly GCA_050738155.1). Classification (GTDB taxonomy): domain Bacteria; phylum Pseudomonadota; class Gammaproteobacteria; order Xanthomonadales; family Rhodanobacteraceae; genus 66-474. The sequence goes on along the minus strand of JBOHYW010000228.1, from coordinate 1,936 downwards.
CCTGCAACGGTGCCGATGATGTAGAAAGTATCGGCAACGTTGGTCACCCAGTCGCGCAGCGCTTCGTTCAATGCGTCCTTGAGCGTCTGCGAGCCGGACGTGACCGGCACTACCTCGGCACCCAGCAATTTCATCCGATAGACGTTGATCTTCTGGCGCTCGATATCCACCGCACCCATGTACACCACGCACTTCATTCCAAAGCGCGCACACACGGTGGCAGCGGCGACGCCGTGCTGGCCGGCGCCGGTTTCCGCGATGATGCGGCGCTTGCCCATCGCGCGCGCCACCAGCGCCTGCCCGATGGTGTTGTTGATCTTGTGCGCACCGGTGTGATTCAGGTCTTCGCGCTTGAACAGGATCTGCGCACCGCCGATTTGCTGCGACAGGCGTTTGGCGTGGTAGATCGGCGAGGGACGGCCGACGTAATATTTCAAGTCGTCCGCGAACTCTTTTTGGAAAGCAGGGTCTTCACGCAGCCGCGTGTACGCGGCCGTGAGTTCTTCCAGTGGCGCGATCAGCGTTTCCGCAACAAAGGTGCCGCCGTATGCACCGAAGCGGCCATGCGTGTCGGGAAAGGCGTGATAGTCATCGATCATGGAGTGCCTTCGTTCGCTTCAACAATGGCCGCCGAGCCCCGACGACACGCAGTCACCCTACCGCAACGAGACGACCCGCAAAAGCGATAAGATTGCCGCGACTTGTCAGGAAAACTCACAGATACCATGACTCGCGAATTGCCCTCATTGAATGCGTTGCGTGTCTTCGAAGCCGCGGCACGCCTTGAAAGCGTCAGCCACGCCGCCGAAGCATTGCACGTGACGCATGGCGCCGTGAGCCGCCAGATTCGTGCGCTGGAAGCCGAACTCGGCACCGCACTGTTCAGCCGCGAAGGACGCGGGCTGACACTCACGCCTGCCGGTCGACGCTTGCGCGACGTGACCTCCGCCGCACTCGACCAGTTGCGTGAAGGCTGCAATCAACTGCGCCACGGAACCGAAGTCGCACCATTCGTGCTCGGCTGCTCCGGCAGCGTGCTGGCGCGCTGGATGATCCCACGGTTGGAACGCATGGGACGCGAATTGCCCGATCTGAAACTCAATCTGTCCGTGATCGAAACCGCCCCAGCCCGCGCAATGCCGGGTCTGGACGCCGCACTGCTGCTGGCTGAACCGCCGTGGCCGACGGCGTGGCAAGTACACGCGTTGACGCCCGAACGCATCGCACCCGTATTCAGCCCACGGCACCCACGCCATGCCGCGCTCAGCAAAGCCAGCGCCGCGGCACTCGAAAAGGAGCCGCTGCTGCACACCGCATCACGCCCGCAAGCCTGGCCCGCATGGGCGCGCGCGCAGCGGATCACCGTCAGGCGCCTGCATTTCGGGCAATCCTTCGAACACCTGTACTACATGCTGGAAGCCGCCATGGCCGGCCTGGGCGTCGCCATCGCACCGCAGCCACTGGTCGCCAACGACATCCAAGCTGGTCGACTCATCGCGCCATGGAAATTCCGCCCGACGCGCGCGAGCTGGGTACTGTGCGCGCCGAAGCAATCCGCCGATCCGCGTCTCGCCACGCTGTCCAACTGGTTGCAGCGCGAACTGTCGCCTTCTTCAAACCGGCGAGCTGAATGTGTCGGTGTGCATGGCTCGAGGCCTCGCCGACTCGACGGCAGAGGCCTGCCGAATACGCAGAACCCGGCACCGTGACTTTCCCGGATACCGCCCCGTTTGGTCGGTGATATTGCATACCGCCTTCGATGCGCCTGATAACGCAGGAGCGGTACCGCGATCATGTTGGCGCAGCAAGCTGCAACGCGCTGATGTCTCGCGAGAAGTTTCTGATTGACAGCCACCGCCAACGCATGGAGCATCGCGTTACCACCCCTGTTCTGGGGTACAGTTAGCGTTGGGCGGCAGGAGCGTGGGTCATTGCG
>JBOHYW010000227.1:0-5689 GCA_050738155.1 Rhodanobacteraceae bacterium | reverse complement strand
CGTCAGCAGTTGCTGTTGAAACTCGGTCAGTTGCAGGATGCCTTGCTGCGCAACGCGCGCTTCATCGTCGGCATCAAGCTGCACACTGGCAAGATGACGATGGCGCAGGCGGTCGACTTCTTCGTCGATGAAGGTTATCAATCGCGCGCGGTCGGCGAGGTTGAAACCAAGCGCGGTACCTCGGACCCGACCTATCTCTATTACACGTTGGGCAAATTGGAAATCCTGAAACTGCGCACGGACATGCAAAAGAAGCAGGGTGCGAACTTCAATCTGGAGCAGTTCCACGACCAGTTCATGCAGCATGGTTTTGCGCCGATCAAGATCGTGCGTAGGGAAATGCTGCAGGACGATTCTGCCGTGCTGTAAATCCGGCAGGCGACACCTAGGTTGGATTGGAAGACAGGTGGACTGTTACAATTCAGGCTGCGGCGAGTAGTGTCTCAAGGCACTGCGCCGCCTCGATGGAATGACGGACATGTCCGCACAGATCCGGCCGTGCCGGAGAACACTCGAACCCGATGACGCGGGTTCGGCATACCGACTTGTGCGGGACGCGACGTTGGCGCTGTGCGCGACGTTGCGCCCAGAGGACACCGTGGCGCAGTCGATGCCCGATGCCAGCCCGACGAAGTGGCATCTTGCGCATACCACCTGGTTCTTCGAGCAATTCCTGCTCGCGCACTTCGATCCCGGCTATCGCCGCTTCCATGACGGTTGGGATTTCCTGTTCAACTCGTATTACCAAGCCGTCGGGCCGATGCACGCGCGCCCGCAACGCGGGTTGTTGACGCGGCCGACGCTGGACGAAATCCGCGGCTACCGCGCGCATGTCGACGCGGCGATGCAGGCATTGGTCGAGCGGCGGGGTGGCGATTCCGAATTGCTGTCGCGGCTGGAACTCGGCCTCAACCACGAGCAGCAGCACCAGGAACTGCTGCTGATGGACATCAAGCACCTGTTCTCGCTTAACCCGTTGCGGCCGGCGTTTCGCGAGCGCGAACAAGCTCGCGCGTCAGCGGCGCCGATGGCGATGCACTTCATCGAAGGCCACGCGGGCATCATCGAAATCGGCCATGCCGGCGGTGGGTTTGCCTATGACAACGAAGGTCCCCGCCACCGCGCGCTGCTGCATCCGCACGCGATTGCCAATCGTTGCGTGACCAATGCCGAATACCGCGCGTTCATCGACGATCGCGGTTATGAAACCCCCGCGCTCTGGCTGTCTGAAGGTTGGGACACCATCCGGCGTGACGGTTGGCATCGTCCGTTGTACTGGTCAGACGATTTGCAGTCGGAATTCACCCTGACCGGACAGCATGAGTTGGAGGCCCACGCGCCGGTGTGTCACATCAGTTTCTTCGAAGCCGACGCGTTCGCGCGTTGGGCCGGCGCACGGCTGCCGACCGAATTCGAATGGGAGGCAATGGCAGGCGGGTTGCCGGTTGCTGGCAACTTTGTCGATTCCGGCGCGTTGCACCCGGCGCCGACGACGGATGCGCATGGCGATTCGAAATACCCGCTGCAGATGTTCGGCGATGTGTGGGAGTGGACGGCGAGTCCATATGTCGGCTATCCGGGTTACCATGCGGCGCAAGGCGCACTCGGCGAATACAACGGCAAGTTCATGTGCGGACAATGGGTGTTGCGGGGCGGCTCCTGCGCGACGCCGGCGAGTCACGTGCGCGCGACATATCGCAACTTCTTTTACCCGGCGGCACGCTGGCAGTTCAGCGGGCTTCGGTTGGCGAGGGATGCATGAAATCGAACCCGCAGACAGCGTGCGCCGTCCATCTCGACGATCGGCAGCCCGGCAACGAAATGCTCGCCGATGCACTGGCCGGGCTGGCGGCGACGCCGAAGCGGCTGCCGTCAAAGTACTTCTATGACGCGCACGGTTCGGAATTGTTCGAACGCATTTGTGAGCAACCCGAGTATTACCTGACCCGCGTCGAGCTGCAGATCATGCGCGAACAGGCCGGGGCGATCGCCGCGGCGCTGGGGCCGGATGTCAGGTTGGTCGAATACGGCAGCGGCAGTGGCCTGAAGACCCGGATGCTGTTGCGACAACTCGTCACGCCGACCGCATACCTGCCGGTCGAAATCTCGCACGCGGCGCTGACCGAAAGCGTGTCGGTGTTGCAACGCGAATTTCCCGCCATCGAAATGCTGCCGGTTTGCGCCGATTTCACCCAACCAGTGACGCTGCGGCGTGCGACGCGGGCGCCCAAGCGCACGGTGGTGTATTTCCCCGGTTCCACGATCGGCAATTTTGCGCCGGAAGATGCCTTGCGGCTACTCAAGCAGATGCGTGAAGAGGCCGGGCAGGGTGGAGGCACGTCGAGCGGCGGCGTGCTGGTCGGCGTCGACCTGGTCAAGGACAAGGCGGCGCTGGAAGCCGCCTACAACGATGCGGCCGGCGTCACCGCCGCATTCACGTTGAATCTGCTGACGCGGATGAACCGGGAATTGGGTGCGGACTTCGAGCTCGCGGCATTTCACCACCGCGCGCGTTGGCATCCACTGGCGGCACGCATCGAAACCCACATCGTCAGTGCCTGCGCGCAGAACGTGCACATCGACGGCCGCACGTTCGCCTTTGCCGAGAACGAGGCCATGCTGGTCGAATATTCGTGTAAATATACCGTCGAAAGTTTTGCGCGACTGGCGACACGCGCTGGCTTGCGCAGTGCGGGAGTATGGACCGACCCCGACCGGCAGTTCGCCGTGATTTGGTTGGTTGACGGCTGAGTCGAATCGCGGGCCTGGATTCATCCATGCCTTTTGACACCCCCGCTTTGTTCCGAGTTTGGCTACGCTTGGCGCAAAGCTTCGGCAGGCGAGGAGTGGGGACATGCGACGCACATGGCTTGGGCTGGCGGGAATAGCGTTGTTGGCATACGGGACGGCATTCGCCGGCGCGAACAATCCGTACGCGCGTGATCCGAACCAACCGGTCGATCAGGCGTATACGGCGAAGATCGCGAAATACACCACGCAGCCGGATTTCAACACGCCGCTCACCGATTACCTGCCGGCATCGAAAACGGTGCCGACGCCGGAAGCCGTGCTGGGCAATATCGCCGGTGCGCCGGACATGCTTCCGTACGCGGAAACGACATACAAATACTTCCGGATGCTGGCCAAGGCCACGCCGCGCGTGCGGGTTTTCTCAATTGGCAAGACCGAGGAAGGCCGCGAAATGATCGCGGTGGCGATCGCCGACGAATCGCTGATGAAGAATCTGGATGCGGACAAGGCGCGCCTCGCGCAACTTGCCGATCCACGCAAGCTCGACATGGACGATACCAAGGCCGCCGCGCTGATCAAGCAGACCACGCCGGTCTACTACATCACCGGCACCATCCATTCCACCGAGACCGGCGCGCCGACCGCACTCATGGAATTGGCCTATCGGCTTAGCGTCGACAACGCGCCGTACATCAAATACATCCGCAGCCACGTCATCACGCTCATCACGCCAGTGGTGGAAGTCGATGGGCGTGACCGCATGGTCGATCTCTACAAATGGCATCGCGCGCATCTCGGCGAAAACTACCCGCGCCTGATCTACTGGGGCCATTACGTCGCGCACGACAACAACCGCGACGCGATGGGCGTGACGCTGGACCTCACGAAGAACGTACTGAACACGTATGTCGATTGGCACGCGCAGGTGTTGCACGACCTGCACGAATCGGTGCCGTTCCTTTACGACAACACCGTTGGGGATGGGCCGTACAACGCCTGGATCGATCCGATCCTCACCAGCGAATGGCAGCAGATCGGCTGGAACAATGTCGAACAGTTGACCAAGCTGGGCCTGCCGGGCGTATTCACCCACGGCGATTTCGACACCTGGAGTCCCGGCTACCTGATGTTCATCGCGGCGATGCACAACGGCATCAGCCGCCTGTACGAAACCTTCGGCAACGGCGGCGCCGACACCGAAGAGCGCATCCTCGATCCCGACCAATACGCGCGCACTTGGTACAAGCCGAATCCGCCGCTGCCAAAAGTGCTGTGGTCGCAGCGCGACAACAACAATTACGAGCAGTCGGGACTTTTGACCGCGCTGTATTACTTCGCGCAGCACGGCCAGCACTTTCTCGACAATTTTTGGCTGAAGTCGAAGCGTTCGATCGAGAAGCCGCAGCTCGCCGGACCTGCCGCGTACGTGCTGACCGCGAACGAGAAAGACAAAGGTGCGCAGATGCACCTGCTGCACGTGTTGCATTTGCAGCACGTCGAAATCAGCCGCGCGACCGCGCCCTTCACGGTCAAGGTGGCAGATGACACCGAAACCGTCGCCAGCGGCAAGTCGAAAGCCAAGCCGGCGGAATCAGTCGTGCCGCCAAAAGTCGCGTCGGTCAAGCGCACGTTCCCCGCGGGAAGCTGGATCATCCGCATGGACCAGCCGTATTCGCGGATCGCCGATACCTTGCTCGATCGCCAGTACTGGGCGCCGGATGATCCGCAAAAACACCCCTACGACGACACCGGCTGGTCGTTCGGCGACCTGTTCGGCGTGGACGTCGCACGGGTGATGGATACCGCGGTGCTGAAGGTGCCGATGCAGGAAGTGCAGGGCAAGTTCGACCGGCCGGCGCTCACGTTGGCTTCGCTGGGCGTCAAGGCCAATGGCAAGTTGCCGCGGATTGCGCTGATGCACACATGGCTTTCCACCCAGACCGAGGGGTGGTGGCGGATGGCGCTCGACAAGTTGCACGTGCCGTACACCTATATAAGCACGCAGGACGCCGCGCGCGATCCTGACCTTCGTGCGAAGTACGACGTGATCCTGTTTGGGCCGGTATGGCAAGGCGACACCACCCGCCTGATCATCGACGGCCTGCCGATGTACGGCAATCCGCTGCCGTGGGAAACCACCAAGCTCACGCCCAACCTCGGCCACATCGATTCAACCCCGGACATGCGTCCCGGCCTCGGCGCATCGGGGGTGGCCAACCTGAAGCACTTCGTGGCCAAAGGCGGCTTGCTGATCACTTCGGAAGACACCGCGCGTTTCGCGATCGACGTGGGGCTTGCGCCCGGCGTTTCCGTTGCCAAGCCGGGCGACTTGCGCGTGGTCGGCAGCGTGCTGCGCGCGGACCTGGTGAACAAGCAAAGCCCGATCGCGGCGGGTTATCGCGATTCCTTTGCGCTCTACAGTTCGACCGGCATGTCCTTCAACGTGGCCAATCAAACCATCGGCAACCGTGGCCTCGAAACTTCGCAGGATTATCATCGTCCAACCGGCCGCGGCGGTCCGCACGACATCGATGTACCCGAGGGGCGGCCTTTCCAGCAGCCGCCAGCCTTGCCCGACGTGAAGCCTTGGCAGGCCGTGCCGTTGAACGTGGAGCAGGCCCGCAACAACCCATTCGTGATTCCCGAGAAGGATCGCCCGGTGGTGATCGCGCGTTGGGCGAACGCCAACCAGTTGCTGATCGCCGGCTTGCTCGAAGGTGGCGGTGCGATGGCGGGACGCGCAGCGGTGGTCGATGCGCATTATGGCCGTGGCCACGTGCTGCTGTTCGCCAACAACCCGGTCTGGCGTGGCGAGACCATCGGCAGCTACCGGATGTTTTTCAACGCAGTGACCCACTACGATCGGCTTTGATCTGCGATCGTCCCTGATCGCTGCACCATCAAACTGTTCGTATTCGAAAAGGTGCCTGAGTCACAG
>JBOHYW010000226.1:0-5708 GCA_050738155.1 Rhodanobacteraceae bacterium | reverse complement strand
CCCTACGGATATGGTCGTAGGCCGGTTCAAGGAGCGCAGCGACGGAACCGGCGCTTCGCGCCTTGATCCGCCTTACACCGGCGGTCGGTGTAGGCCGGTTGCCGCCGCGCCTTTCAAAATGTGCGCTGCGTACACAGTTGTTCACAAAAATGCCGTAAAGATTTCGCGTGTGCCGCCGATCCATGGGGTAGCTCCTCGCTGAAGGAGCATTCCATCGATACAGCGGATACCGCCATGAAAAATCTGATTGCTGCAAGCGTCGTCGCCAGTGCCATGTTGCTGGCCCCCATGCTCGCCCACGCCGACTGCACCGCCGCCAATTTCAAGGTGGCTTCGTTCCAGGTGATGACCGGTGACGTCTCCAACCCGATCATGAAAATGCCCGGCACGTTGGTCAACAATTGCAGTGCGCCGGCTGCCGCGCAGATCCTGATCGAAGCCAAGTCGGACGACGGTTCGGTGGTCGAAAAGCGCAAATTCTGGCCCGCCGGCACCGCCAACATCAGCCCGGGCGACAGCGTGAAGTTCGACGCCGGCCGCATGTTCCGCTTCAAGCCGTCGATGAAAACCTACTCGGTCGCCATCGTCTCGGTGCGTACCTGGTAAAACCGCCACGCTGCAATGGCAGGGTGCGGTCACAAGTTTCCGGTCCCCATTTCGCGCTGGCATCTGCCTCTCTCGGCCCAGGCGGATCGGGGACCGGCTTTGAAGCAAGCCCACCGGGGTGCGTATCCGGTTTGCACGATACGTTCTGCACGGCGCATCCCGGTGGCACCATTTTGCCGAATGCGGCGTGTTCCGTTGCGATGGAACACGCCGCAAATCGCGCATGGCCGGTTGCCATTGGGTGACATCGCGGCGTGTCGTCAGGTGTTGTTGCTAGAATCGGCGGATGCCCAAGCCGCCTGAAATCCTCGCGAGACGTGCCGCGCGCGACAGCCGCTTCCTGCACGTCGAGGAAATCGACCTCGCGTTTTCCAACGGTGCGCATCGCACCTTCGAACGGCTCGCCGCGTCGGGTCGCGGTGCGGTGTTCATCGTCGCGATGCATGACGACGACACCGTGCTGTTGGTGCGCGAATACGGCGCGGGACTCGACCGCTACGAACTCGGCCTGCCCAAGGGTCGGATCGATCCCGGCGAAACCGCGCTGCAAGCAGCCGATCGCGAATTGCAGGAAGAGGCGGGTTTCGGTGCACGCAAGTTGACGCCGCTGGCCAGCTTGTCACTGCTGCCGGCCTACATGACCCACAAGGCCGAAGTGATCCTGGCGCAGGATCTGTATCCGCAGCGCCTGCCCGGTGACGAGCCGGAACCGCTGGACGTGGTGCCGTGGAAACTCTCCGAACTGCACCTGCTGCTGGCGCGCGACGACGTGTCCGAAGGGCGCTCGATCGCGGCCTTGTTCATCGCGCGTGAATACCTTCAGGGAAGATTTCATCCGAACCAACAAGGAACGCAGTAATGAATCCACATGGCCTGGACCGTATTCCGTGAGTGTGCTGGAACGGTTTGCGTACGAAAGCCGCTTGCTCGCGCGCCGTGCCGGCGCGGCGATCCTGGAAGTCTATGCGGGCAGTTTCGCGGTCGAGCGCAAGGCCGACGATTCGCCGCTGACCGCCGCCGACATGGCTTCGCATCGCGTGATCGTGGACGGCCTGCGCGCGCTGACGCCGGACATCCCGGTGCTGTCGGAAGAATCGAAAAGCATCGGCTGGGACGTTCGGCACGGTTGGGATCGCTACTGGCTGGTCGATCCACTGGACGGCACCCGCGAGTTCGTCAAGCGCAACGGTGAATTCACCGTCAACATCGCGCTGATCGAAAATCATGCAACGGTGCTCGGCGTGGTGCTGCTGCCGGTAACCGGCGAGTTGTATTACGGGGTTGCGGGCGAGGGTGCGTTTCTCGAAGCCGCGCCCGGCGCGCTGCCGCAGCCGATCGCGACGCGCCAGGTGGCGGCGGTGCCGGTGATCGCCGGCAGTCGGTCGCATGGCAACGAGCGCCAGGCGGGGATGCTTGCGCGGCTCGGCGATTACCGAATGTTGGCAGTGGGCTCGTCGATCAAGTTCTGCATGGTCGCGCGTGGCGACGCCGATCTGTACCTGCGGCTCGGTCCGACCTCGGAATGGGATACCGCGGCTGCGCAGTGCGTGCTGGAACAGGCCGGCGGGAAAATCGTGGATCTGCACGGCGAGGCATTGCGGTACAACAGCAAGGAATCATTGCTCAATCCCGAATTCCTCGCCATCGGCGATACCTCGGTGGATTGGCTTTCAAAACTGCACGCCGCGTGACGAGCAAAGAGCCATGACACGGATCAACACGGATAAAAGCTGATCAGAAGCGATGTTTACCTGTCTTTGCTTGCCTTGGATTCATTGTGTTGACGCGCCAAGGTGAGAGGCTGTGAAAGCGATCTTGCTTTTGTCTTGATCCGTGTTCATCCGTGCAAATCCGTGTCAAAAAAGTTCTTCATCAACTCCCCGACATGACCGACAATCCGAAGCCTGAATCAACCCGTGACATGGCAGCATTGCTCGCGATCATGGCGCGGCTGCGCGACCCGGTGAACGGCTGTCCTTGGGATGTGGCGCAGACCTTCGAAACGATCGCGCCTTACACCATCGAGGAAGCCTACGAGACGGTCGATGCGATCGACCGCAAGGATTACCCGGCGGTCAAGGACGAGCTGGGTGACCTGCTGCTGCAGGTGGTGTTCCACGCGCGCATGGCCGAAGAACAAGGCCTGTTCGATTTCGCCGATGTGGTCGCGGCGATCAGCGAGAAGCTGATGCGTCGGCATCCGCATGTGAAATGGGGTCAGGTTCATTTTTCCGGGAGGGCTGCGAACGACGCGTCCGGCAGGTCAAAAAATGAACCTGACCCCATTTCATGGGACGAGATCAAGCGCCAGGAGCGGGCCGCGCGCGGTGAGCACGACACCAGCGCGCTGGCCGGCATTGCGCGTGGATTGCCCGAATGGCAGCGTGCATTGAAATTGACCGACAAGGCTGCGACGGTCGGCTTCGACTGGCCGGGTCCGGAACCGGTGCTCGACAAGCTGGACGAGGAAATCGCCGAGGTGCGCGCCGAATTCGCGGCGGGCACGGGTCACGAGCGCCTGCTGGATGAAATCGGAGACGTGCTGTTCGTGCTGGTGAACCTCGCGCGTCACGCCAAGGTCGATTTTTCCGGAGCCTTGCGCCACGCCAACGCCAAATTCGAACGCCGCTTCCGACGCATGGAAACGCTGGCGGCCGAAGCCGGCGAATCGCTCGCAGGCAAATCGCTCGAACAGCAGGACGCATTGTGGGGTCGGGCCAAAGCCGAAGAACGTTGAGGTTGGTCCCAGCCACCGGCTGGTGGGAGCGCGCCATGCGCGCGACAGATGGGCGATGTCTTCTGTCGCGGCCAGGGGCCGCTCCCACACACCCACTTTCGTGGGAGCGCGAATGATCGGAATAAGTAGGTTGGGCTGAGCGGCTTCTCGCGAAGCCCAACAGGCCGCCTGAGGCTGCGGGAACCTCGATCCTGCCGCGTGCCGCGACGGATCTTGTTGGGCTTCATCCGCAGAAAGCGCGGATTCAACCCAACCTACGGCGCCGTCGCGGCGCCAAGGGTCGCTCCATGACACCGGCTCTCGTGGGAGCGCGCCATGCGCGCGACAAGTGGGTGATGTCTTCTGTCGCGGCCAGGGGCCGCTCCCACGATTATCGGAGCTCGTGCCGCCCCGCGCCCCTCGACGCCCCATGCCGCAAGTCACGCCGACTTTGGGCACATGATCGCCCGTACTGATCGCACCTATGCTGATGCCATCCCGCCACGCTGGCGGTTGCACCGGAGAACACCCATGCGCAAACCTGTCCTGATGTTCGCTTGCGTTTCCTTGCTGACAGTATCGGCCTGGGCCGGCGCTGCCGAACCTTGTCGTTACAGCGCGCCACGCAACGCCGAAATCGATGCCGCCGGGCTGAAATCGTTGCTGGTGCAGATCGGCCCGGACAACCTCGTGATCCGGGGCCAGCCCGGATTGACCAAGGTGACGGTGAAGGGTACCGCCTGCGCATCGAACGAGAATTGGCTCAAGGACATAAAAATCGAAACCTCGCGACATGGCGACAGCGCCAGCGTGATTGCGCGTGACGATACCCACAGCGTCGTCTTCTCCCTGTTCGGGAATTCCTATGCTTACCTGAAGCTCGACGTGAGCGTGCCGCAAGCGTTGGTGGTCAAGCTCGGGGTGGGTTCGGGCGACGCACATGTCAGCAATCTTGCGGCGCTGCACGCATCCGTCGGTTCGGGTGATCTCAAGGTGAACGACGTTGCTGGGGAGTTTGGACTGAGCGTCGGTTCGGGTGACGCGGTGGCTGGCAACGTCGGCAGCCTCGATCTTTCCAGCGTCGGTTCCGGTGACGCGACCGTGGATGGCGTGCACGGCGATGCACATGCCGGTTCGGTCGGGTCAGGCGATCTGCACCTGCGCAACGTCAAGCGCGACGTGTCGCTGGGTTCGGTCGGGTCGGGTGACGCCAGGCTGGCGGGCGTTGGCGGCAGCATCAAAGTCGACAGCGTGGGCTCGGGCGATGTGAGAATCAGCGACGTCACCGGCAACGCGTCGGTCGGGACGATCTCGTCGGGTGGCGTCGGGATCAAGCATGCGGGCGGCAGCGTGCACGCCGGCAGCGTCGGCTCTGGCGATTTTGATGCCGACGGTGTCGGCGGCGATTTCAGCGTCGACTCGCTGGGCAGCGGTGACGCCAGCCATCATGGCGTCAAGGGCAAGGTGAACGTGCCGCGCAGCGACGACGATTGAGCCGCGCGCGACCGATTCGTCGGCCATCGTTGCAAGCCCGGCGCGTTCACGTCGTAATCACCCGTGCAGCGGCATTGTGCGTGCGGAATCCAGGCGCGCATGGAAACGGGGCAGACGACGATGACCGAAAGCGAGCATGAAAACCAGACCGGACTGATCCTGTTGGTCGAGGACAATAGCGGCATCGCCGAGATGGTCGGCGAGTTCCTGGAACGGCGCGGCTATTCGGTCGATTATGCGGGTGACGGTGTCAGCGGCCTGCACCTGGCCGTCACGGATCATTACGATGTCATCGTGCTGGACTTGATGTTGCCGGGCATGGACGGACTCGACGTTTGCCGCAAGTTGCGCGGCGAAGCGAAAAAATCGACGCCGGTGTTGATGCTCACCGCCCGCGACACGCTGGAAGACAAATTGATCGGCCTCGATGCCGGCGCCGACGATTACCTCGTGAAACCGTTCGAGCCGCGCGAACTGGAGGCGCGCATCCGCGCGCTGATCCGGCGCGAGCGGCGGCAGGTTTCAAACGAGGTTTACCAGGTCGGCGACCTGACCCTGGATACCGCCACGCTGCGCATCGTCCGCGACGGCGAAGAACTGCAGGTGTCCCCGATCGGCCTGCGGCTGCTCACCATATTGATGCGCGAATCGCCGCGGGTGGTTTCGCGCCACGACATCGAGCGCGAAATCTGGGGTGACACGTTGCCCGATTCCGACACCCTGCGCTCGCACCTTTACAACCTGCGCCGCGTGGTCGACAAGCCGTACAAGAGCCCGCTGTTGCATACCATCCACAGCGCCGGCTACCGGATTGCCGATCTGGAAGAAGAGGCGGAAGCCAACCACGCGTAGGGCGCCATGAATGGCTCTCGCTGAGTGGTCTGGTCGCCTG
>JBOHYW010000225.1:0-5757 GCA_050738155.1 Rhodanobacteraceae bacterium | reverse complement strand
CGTTCTGGGTGCTCCACGGAGCCGGATTGCCTGACGTATTTCGACGTTTCGTTACGCAGCGATCAGGGATGATCGCAAAAAATCGAAAAGTCAGGGCAGGAGGCCCGTCCTGGGTGCTCCACGGAGCCGGATTGCCTGACGTATTTCGACGTTTCGTTACGCAGCGATCAGGGATGATCGCAAAAACATGCGCCAAGGGGAAATCTTCGGGTGAGCCATGCACCCGCCGAAACCGTGGCGCCGAGAATAGGGCGGAATCGGCGCAGCCGCTTCCGCCACGGCGAATCCGCCGGAAACCGCTTCGCGGGTTCCGCCCTGCGACTGCCGTTACGCAGCGATCACGACGACGATCGCACAAACATGCGCGCCGTGCACTCGCGAAGCGTGGGGCAAGCCGTTAGAATGTCACTTTCCACACACGGTCCGATCATGACCTCCCTGATTTTCGTCACCGGCGGCGTGGTGTCCTCGCTTGGCAAGGGCATTGCGTCGGCGTCGCTGGCGTCCATCCTCGAGGCCCGCGGCCTCAGTGTGACGTTGATGAAGCTCGATCCTTACATCAACGTCGATCCCGGCACCATGAGCCCGTTCCAGCACGGCGAGGTGTACGTCACCGACGACGGCGCCGAGACCGACCTCGATCTCGGTCACTACGAACGTTTCGTCCGCACGCGGCTGTCCGGCAAGAATTCGATCACCACCGGCAAGATCTACGAAGCGGTGATCCGCAAGGAGCGCCGCGGTGATTATCTTGGCGCGACGGTACAGGTGATCCCGCACATCACCAATCAGATCAAGCATGTGATCGACGAAGCCACCCGCGGTTTCGATGTGGCGCTGGTCGAGATCGGCGGTACCGTGGGCGACATCGAATCGCAGCCGTTCCTGGAAGCCGCGCGCCAATTGCGCATCGAACGCGGCGCCGACAAGGTGCTGTTCATGCACCTGACGCTGGTGCCGTTCATCAAGGCCGCTGGCGAGATCAAGACCAAGCCGACCCAGCATTCGGTGAAGGAATTGCGCGCGCTCGGCGTCCAGCCCGACATCCTGGTGTGCCGTTGCGAGGAACCGTTGCCGGAGAACGAACGCCGCAAGATTGCACTGTTCACCAACGTGCCGGAAAGCGCGGTAATCAGCGCCGCCGACGCCGACATCATCTACAAGCTGCCGCTGTGGCTGCACAAGGAAGGCCTGGACGATATCGTGGTCGAGCGCCTGCACCTCGATGCCAAGCCAACCGACCTGTCGCAGTGGCAGCGCACGGTGGACGCGGTCGAGAATCCCAAGGACGAAGTGCGGGTTTACATCATCGGCAAATACGTCGAACACAAGGATGCCTACAAGTCGCTTGGCGAGGCGCTTCGCCACGGCGGTATCCACAATGCGACTCGCGTGAACCTGGAGTGGGTGGATTCGGAGAACATCGAAACACACGGCGCCGACGCGGTACTGCGTGATGCCGACGCGGTATTGGTACCGGGCGGATTCGGCAAGCGCGGATTCGAGGGCAAGATCCAGACGGTGAAATATGCGCGCGAACGCGGCATTCCGTATTTCGGCATCTGTTACGGCATGCATGCGGCGGTGGTGGAATTCGCGCGCGACGTCGCGGGTCTTGCGGGCGCGGGTTCCACCGAGAACGATCGCGACTGCGCCGACCCGGTGATCGCGCTGATCACCGAGTGGACGCAGGGCGGCGGCGACGTGCAGCGTCGCGACGAGGCCTCCAATCTTGGCGGAACCATGCGCCTCGGTGCGCAGGAGTGTCACCTGAAGGCAGGCACGCTGGCGCGCGAACTGTACGGCGTCGACACTATTCGTGAACGCCACCGTCATCGCTACGAATTCAACAACCACTACCGCGAACGCCTGGAGAAGGTGGGCCTCGTGATCGCCGGAGTGTCGGTGGACGACCTCGTCGAAATCGTGGAACTGCCGTCGCAAAAACATCCGTGGTTCCTGGCCTGTCAGTTCCACCCCGAATTCACCTCCACTCCGCGCGACGGCCACCCGTTGTTCAACGGTTTCGTGCGCGCCGCGCGCGAGTACAAGGCTGTGCGTAATGCGCCAAAGCTTGCGAAGGAGGCGGCGGGATGATCGGGCGCGATCGTTTCGCCCCCTCCCCTTCAAGGGAGAAGCGGTGCGCCTGCGAACCGCAGGTTCGCGCGCCGCTGAGCGTCCGGAGCAGGAGCGGAGGGCCGGGTTGTTGGCGAGAACAGGATGTTCGAGCCTACAACGGGTTAGGGTGGGGATGGGTTGGGCGGCATTTCGGCAAGCACCCCATCCCTCTCCCAGCCTCCCCCTTGAAGGGGAAGGAGAACGTCGGTGCTGTTACGGAGCTTGTGGAATGAATTTGTGCGGTTTCGAAGTCGGCTTGGACCAGCCATTTTTCCTCATCGCCGGGCCGTGCGTGGTCGAGTCCGAGCAGTTGCAGCTCGACACCGCCGGTCGCCTGAAGGAAATCACCGGCGGGCTTGGCATTCCCTTCATCTTCAAGTCGAGCTTCGACAAGGCCAACCGCACGTCGGCGTCCAGCTTTCGCGGGCTCGGGATGGAAGAGGGCCTGCGCATCCTTGCCGAGGTGAAGAAGCAGATCGGCGTGCCGGTGCTCACCGACGTGCACGAATACACGCCATTCGACGAAGTGGCCGAAGTGGTGGACGTGCTGCAGACGCCGGCGTTCCTGTGCCGGCAGACCGACTTCATCCAGAAGGTCTCAGGCGTCGGCAAGCCGGTCAACATCAAGAAGGGCCAGTTCCTGTCGCCGTGGGACATGCAGAACGTGGTCGAGAAGGCGCGCGCGGTCGGCAACGACCAGATCATGGTGTGCGAGCGCGGCGCCAGCTTCGGTTACAACAACCTCGTGTCCGACATGCGCTCGCTGGCGGTGATGCGTGAGACGAATTGCCCGGTGGTGTTCGATGCCACCCATTCGGTGCAGTTGCCCGGCGGACAGGGCACGAAGTCCGGTGGCCAGCGCGAATTCGTGCCGGTGCTGGCGCGCGCCGCCGTGGCGGTGGGCGTCGCGGGCGTATTCATGGAAACGCACCCCAACCCTGACAAGGCGTTGTCCGATGGCCCGAATGCGTGGCCGCTGGGCAAGATGGAGGCGTTGCTGGAGACGCTGAAAGAACTTGATGCCGTGACGAAGCACTCATCGCTTTTGTAGGAACGCTTTGCTCGCGTCGCTGTTTGGTGACGGGCCGACGCGATGCTTTTCTCCTTCCCCTTCAAGGGGAAGGACGGGATGGGGATGGTGTCATTGCTGTTGGACTGTCAAGCAACACCATCCCCACTCAAACCCTCCCCTTGAAGGGGAGGGCTTCACAGCAATGCTCATAAACGTCTTTTGCAGATAACAAAATGACTACGACGATCCAAACCCTCCACGCCCGCGAAGTGCTGGACAGCCGCGGCAATCCCACCCTCGAAGCCGAAGTCACATTGAGCGACGGTGCGTTGGGTCGCGCGATCGTGCCGAGCGGCGCTTCCACCGGCACGCGCGAGGCGGTTGAGCTGCGTGACGGCGACAAGTCGCGCTACCTCGGCAAGGGCGTGACGAAAGCGGTCGCCAACGTCAACGGCGAAATTGCCAAGGCTTTGGCTGGCTTTGATGCCGCGGACCAAAAAGGTCTCGATGACAAGTTGATCGCGCTGGACGGTACGCCCAACAAGGCGCGCCTCGGGGCGAACGCGACGCTCGGCGTGTCGCTGGCCGCGGCGCACGCAGTAGCGACATCACGCAAACAACCATTGTGGAAGTATCTGGCCGGCGAGCGCGCGCCGGTGCTGCCTGTGCCGATGATGAACGTCATCAACGGCGGCGTGCACGCGGACAATCCGCTCGACATGCAGGAATTCATGGTGATGCCGGCGGGGTTCGACCGGTTTTCCGACGCATTGCGCGCGGGTGTCGAATGCTTCCACGCGTTGAAGACACAATTGAAGAGGCGCGGCATGAACACCGCGGTCGGCGACGAGGGCGGTTTCGCGCCGGCGCTGCGCACGCACGAGGAAGCGATCGAGGTGATCCTGGAGGCGGTGAATGCGGCCGGCTACCGACCCGGCAAACAGATCTGGATCGCACTCGACCCGGCGTCGTCCGAATTCTTCGACAACGGCGTGTATGACTTGAAGGGCGAGAATCGCAAGCTCGATGCCGCCGGTATGGTCGAGTTGTACGCCGACTGGCGCGCGAAATACCCGATCATCAGCATCGAAGACGGTTTGGCCGAAGGCGATCAGGCCGGCTGGAAATTGATCACCGAAAAACTTGGCAAGCAAATCCAGTTGGTGGGTGATGACAATTTCGTGACGAACCCGGGAATCTTCCGCAAGGCCATCACCAACGGCATCGCGAACGGGATCCTGGTGAAGCTCAACCAGATCGGTACGCTTTCCGAAACGCTGGAAGTGATCGCGATGGCGGAACAGGCCAACTACGCCGCGGTGATTTCGCATCGTTCGGGCGAGACGGAAGACACCACCATTGCCGACCTTGCGGTTGCGACCACCGCCACCCAAATCAAAACCGGTTCATTGTGCCGTTCCGACCGCATCGCCAAGTACAACCAGTTGCTGCGGATCGAAGAGCAACTCGGGTCCGCAGCGAGGTTTGCTGGCCGCGACGCGTATCCCAACCTTGCGGAATTGCCGGGCTGACGAGTTGGCGATGAGACAAAAGTGCAGAAGCGTTTTGACACGGACCACCACAGATGAACGCGGATTTTGCCGCAAGGACTTGCTCTCGTCCGGATTTGATCCGTCTTTATCCGTGTAAATCCGTGTCCAAAGTTCTGCTTCCAAAGCCATTCGTCTGTCGGGGTGCCTGCCAGTCATGCTGCGTTGGCTAGCATTGATCCTGATCGCCCTGTTGATCGGCCTGCAGATCAAACTGTGGGTCGGCGACGGCGGCATGCGCGACCTGCGTGCGATTCGTGCACGCGTGGCCGGCCAGCAAGCCGAGAACGCGAAGCTGAAACAGCGCAACGACGCGCTGCACGCCGACGTCGAGGATCTGAAGCACGGCAAGGATGCGGTCGAGGCGCGCGCGCGATCGCAACTCGGCCTGATCAAGCCGGGCGAAGTTTTCTATCAGGTGGTGAACCTGCCGCCGGGTGCGAGTACGGCCGCAGCGCCGCCGTCGGCCTCGTCGTCCGCGCCCGTTTCTGGCCACTGATGCGCAGCGGGCGCGCGGGTGGATCGGCTAAACTGATGGCTTGCGCGCGGCGCGCGCGATTTTGTTTCGGGGTCTGGATCAACGATGCGGGTGTTGCTCAGCAATGACGATGGTGTGGATGCGCCGGGACTGCGCGTGCTCGCCGAGCATCTGTGCGAACTCGGGGAAGTCACCGTGGTGGCGCCCGACCGCGATCGCTCCGGTGCCAGCAATTCGCTCACGCTCGACCAACCGGTACGCGTGGTGCACCTCGACGACGGTCGTTATCGGGTCATGGGTACGCCGACCGATTGCGTGCACCTCGCCTTGAGCGGTTTGCTCGAAGAAGAACCCGACATCGTCGTGTCCGGCATCAACAACTCCGCCAACCTCGGCGACGATGTCATTTATTCCGGTACCGTTTCGGCGGCGATGGAAGGCCGTTTCCTCGGCCTGCCCGCGATCGCGGTTTCGCTGGCCGGGCCGCGCGAGCGACACGACGGTGCGGGTTACCATTTCGATTCGGCCGCGCGCGCGGTGCTGTTGTTGACGCGGCGGCTGGCGACCGATCCGCTGCCTGCCGATACCATCCTCAATGT
>JBOHYW010000224.1:0-5900 GCA_050738155.1 Rhodanobacteraceae bacterium | reverse complement strand
GGCGCGCAAGACCTTGCAGCCGGTCGAGGCTTGGGCATCATTGATGAGCGCCCCCGAAACGAAGGATTACAAGACCACACGCGGACTCGGCGGCTTCGTGCGTGCGAAGTGGGACGAGGCGCTGGAAATCGTCGCCGCCGCCAACATGCACACGATCAAGACCTACGGTCCCGACCGCGTCGCAGGCTTCACGCCGATCCCGGCGATGTCGATGGTGTCCTATGCCTCGGGCACGCGCTATTTGAGCCTGATCGGTGGTACGCTGCTGTCGTTCTACGACTGGTACTGCGACCTGCCCGCAGCCAGCCCGCAGGTCTGGGGCGAACAGACCGACGTGCCGGAATCAGCCGACTGGTACAACTCGGGGTACCTGATCGCATGGGGCTCGAACGTGCCCCAGACACGCACACCCGACGCGCACTTTTTCGTGGAAGCGCGTTACAACGGCACCCAGGTCGTTGGCATCAGCCCTGATTTTTCCGAGCTGTCCAAGCTCTCCGATATCTGGCTGCACCCCAAGCAGGGCACCGACGGTGCGATGGCGATGGCGATGGGCCACGTCATCCTGCGCGAGTTTTTTCTTGACCGCCAGGTCGGCTACTTCCAGAACTATTGCCGTCGCTTCACTGATCTGCCAATGCTGGTGACGCTGCGCCGCGACGGTGAACGCTGGGTCCCTCACCGCTACCTGCGCGCCAGCGACTTCGATGGCGCGTTGGGCACGCCCGAACATGCCGACTGGAAAACCGTCGGCTTCGACCAGGCCGGCCAGCCGGTCGCGCCGCGCGGTTCGATCGGTTTTCGCTGGCCGGACAAGGACAGTCCGGACCGTGGCAAGTGGAATCTGGAGGAGAAGACCGCCGACGGCAGCGAGATCGAGTTGCAGCTGACCGAAATCGGACGCCGCGACGATGCACTCACCGTCGCCTTCCCCTACTTTGGCGGCGTAGTCAACGAGCATTTTCCGCACAATGAACAGGACGACGTGCTGTTGCGCAAGGTGCCCGTGCGCAAACTCGCAACCAAGGGCGGCGAGACGATGGTCGCCACCGTGTTCGACCTGTTGTGTGCGCACTACGGCCTGGATCGCGGCCTCGGTGGCGCTTGCGCGAGGAGCTACGAGGACAACGTGCCGTACACGCCGGCATGGCAGGAATCGATCACCGGTACGCCCGCGGCGCAGATGATCGAAGTCGCCCGTGGCTTCGCGTCCAACGCGGAGAAGACGAACGGCCGCTCGATGGTGATCATCGGATCAGGTATGAACCACTGGTTCCACCAGGACGTCAGCTACCGCGCCGTCATCAACATGCTGCTGCTGTGTGGCACAGTCGGCCAATCCGGCGGCGGCTGGTCGCACTACACCGGTCAGGAATGCATACGCCCGGAAGCCGGGTGGGCCACGCTCGCGTTTGCGCTGGACTGGGTGCGGCCACCGCGGCACATGGCCGGCACCGATTACTTCTATCTGCACTCCGATCAGTGGCGCTACGAAACGCTTGCGCTGGACGACCTGCTTTCGCCGCTCGCGGACCGTGGCCGTCAAACCGGCAGCGTGGTCGATTGCAGCGTGCGCGCGCAACGCATGGGCTGGTTGCCGTCGGCGCCGCAGTTGAACCGCAATCCACTGGATGTGGCACGTGAGGCTGCCGCATCAGGCAGCGACCCGAAGCAATATGTCGTTGACGCGCTGAAGTCCGGCCGGCTTTCACTGGCCTGTGAAGATCCGGACAACCCGGCCAATTTCCCGCGTAACCTGTTCGTGTGGCGCTCCAACCTGCTGGGCTCATCCGGCAAGGGCCACGAGTATTTCCTGAAGCACTTCCTCGGCACCCGTGATGGGTTGCAGGGCAAGGACCTCGGCGAAGAAGGCGGCGCCAAACCGGAGGAAGTCACCTGGCGCGATCCCGCTCCCGAGGGCAAGCTCGACCTTGTAGTGACGCTGGACTTTCGCATGTCCACCACCGCGCTGTACTCGGATATCGTGCTGCCCACCGCGTCGTGGTACGAGAAGAATGACCTTTCCACCACCGACATGCATACGTTCATCCATCCGTTCTCGGCCGCGGTGGATCCGGTGTATGAATCCAAGAGCGACTGGGAGGCCTTCAAGGCGATCGCCCGGAAATTCTCGGAACTCGCCGAGGGCCAGCTCGGCTCCGCCGAGAAGGACGTGGTGCTGTCGCCGATCATGCACGACACCCCCAACGAACTTGCCCAACCGTTTGAAGTGGGCGACTGGAAGAAGGGCGAATGTGAGCTCGTGCCCGGCGTGACCGGACCTGCCATCACTTTCGTCGAGCGCGACTACCTCGCGGTGTACGCACGCTACACCTCACTCGGTCCGTTGCTGGACACCCTCGGCGACGGCGCCAAGGGTGTCCACTGGGATGCGCGCGACGAGGTGGAAGCACTTGCGGCTCTCAACTACACGGTGGCCGACGGGCCCGCCAAGGGTCGTCCACGCATCCAGTCCGACATCGACGCTGCCGAAACGATCCTGATGCTCGCACCGGAAACCAATGGCGAAGTCGCGGTTCGAGGATGGGAAGCCGTTTCGAAATCAACCGGTCGCAGCCTCATGCACCTCGCACAAGCGCGCGAGCAGGAGAAGATCCGCTTCCGCGACCTGCAGGCGCAGCCCCGCAAAGTCATTACCTCACCCGTCTGGTCGGGCGTCCAAAGCGACGAAATCAGCTACAACGGCAGTTACATCAACGTGCACGAACTGGTGCCGTGGCGCACGCTGACCGGCCGCCAGCATTTCTATCTCGACCATCCGTGGATCCGTGACTTTGGCGAGGGCCTTGCGCTCTACCGCCCGCCGATTGATACCCGCACGGTGCGCCCCATGCTCGGCAAGAAAGGCAACGGCCATCCGGAGATCATGTTGAACTTCGTCACCCCGCACCAGAAGTGGGGCATCCACAGCACCTACACCGACAACTTGATCATGCTGACGCTGTCGCGTGGCGGTCCGATCGTATGGATTTCGGAAGTCGACGCAAAGAAGGCCGGTATCGTGGACAACGACTGGATCGAATGTTTCAACGCCAACGGCTCGCTGACTGCGCGCGCCGTGGTGAGTCAGCGCGTGAACGAAGGCATGTGCATGATGTACCACGCACAGGAAAAGATCGTGAACGTGCCGGGATCGGAGATCACCGGCATGCGCGGCGGCATCCACAACTCGGTCACGCGGATCCTGCCCAAACCGACCCAGATGATCGGCGGCGCCGCGCAATTTTCGTGGGGCTTCAACTATTACGGCCCGGTCGGCAACGACCGCGATGGTTTCGTGATCGTGCGCAAAATGGATAAGATCGACTGGATGGATCGGGTCCAGCGCGCGGCGCGTGAAGCCGAACTCAACGTGCAGCTGCCGGAGTGAGCAAATGAAGATTCGCGCACAAATCGCGATGGTGATGAACCTCGACAAGTGCATCGGCTGCCACACCTGTTCGGTGACCTGCAAGAACGTGTGGACCTCGCGCAAGGGCATGGAGTACGCGTGGTTCAACAACGTCGAGACCAAGCCCGGCATCGGCTATCCCAAGGACTGGGAGAACCAGGAACGCTGGAAGGGCGGCTGGGAACGCAAGGCCAGCGGCAGGCTGGTGCCGAAACAGGGCGGACGCTGGGGCGTGCTCGCGCGCATTTTCGCCAATCCCTACCTGCCCGAGATCGACGATTATTACGAGCCGTTCACCTTCGACTACGAGAACCTGCAGACCGCACCCGAACTGCCGACCGCACCGGTCGCGCGCCCGATCTCGCTGGTTTCTGGCCGCACCATGGAGAAGATCGAATGGGGCCCGAACTGGGAGGAAATCCTGGGCGGTGAATTCGACAAGCGCAGCAAGGATTACAACTTCGAGGCCGTGCAGAAGGATATCTACGGCCAGTTCGAAAACACCTTCATGATGTACCTGCCGCGGCTGTGCGAGCACTGTCTCAATCCGACCTGCGTTGCCTCATGCCCGTCCGGCTCGATCTACAAGCGCGAAGAAGACGGCATCGTCCTGATCGACCAGGACAAGTGCCGTGGCTGGCGCATGTGCGTATCCGGCTGCCCGTACAAGAAGATCTACTACAACTGGGTCAGCGGCAAGGCGGAAAAATGCACCTTCTGCTATCCGCGCATTGAGGCCGGTATGCCTACCGTGTGCTCCGAAACCTGCGTCGGCCGTATCCGCTATCTCGGTGTGCTGCTGTACGACGCCGACCGTATCGAAGCGGCAGCCTCCGCCGAGAACCCGCACGACCTCTATCAGGCACAACTCGACGTATTCCTCGACCCGTTCGACCCGGAGATCCAGCGCAAGGCGATCGAGGACGGCATCGCCGAGGAGTGGATCGAAGCTGCGCAACATTCGCCGGCGTACAAGATGGCGGTGGAATGGAAGATTGCGTTTCCGTTGCATCCCGAATACCGCACACTGCCGATGGTGTGGTACGTGCCGCCGCTCTCCCCGATCACCGCGCATGCCAATGCCGGTGCCATCGAAAGCAGCATGAACGGCCTGCCGGACGTCGGCTCGCTGCGCATTCCGGTGCGCTATCTCGCGAATCTTCTGACTGCCGGCAACGAACCGCCGATCGTGGGCGCGCTGGAACGAATGATGGCGATGCGCGCGTGGTTTCGTGCCAAACAGTTGGGCGAGCCGCAGGATCCCGCCTTGCTCTCCAGCGTCGGGCTCGACGAGGCTACCGCGAACGACATGCACCGCTACCTTGCGATCGCCAATTACGAAGACCGCTTCGTGATACCCACTGCACACCGCGAGCACGCCCACGACGCCTACAAGATCCGCGGCGGCTGTGGCTTTACCTTCGGTAATGGTTGCGATGGCATCGATGCCAAGGCCGGTCTGTTCGGCGGCAAGATGGGACGGCGCAAGATGATTCCGATCCGCAAGCTGGACGACGCCGGTTGAACGCCACCCGACGCATCTGATCCCATGTCACGCAATCCAACATTATTGCTACGTGCGCTCTCCGCCCTGCTCGCCTACCCCGACGCCGAGCTGCGTGCAGCCCTGCCCGAAATCATCGATGTGATTCGCGACACCCGCGCCGTCAACGCGCGGCACCGGGCGGACCTGGTCGCGCTGGCGGATGAAATAGCCGGCAGCGATGAACTCGAAGCCGAGGGGCGCTACGTGGATCTGTTCGATCGCGGCCGACGTACCTCGCTGAACCTGTTCGAACACGTCCACGGCGATGGTCGCGAGCGCGGCCCGGCGATGCTGGAGTTGCGCCAACGTTATCTCGATGCGGGGATGGAACCGGTATCTGACGAACTGCCGGACCACCTGCCGCTGCTGCTGGAATATGTGAGCTGCTGCGACGTCGCGGAAATGCGGGACATTATTGGCGAAATCGCGCACATCGTGCGCCAGCTCGGCAACACCCTCCTGACAAAGCACAGCCGCTATGCAGCGGTGATGGCGGCACTGTTGGCAATCGGCGGCGAGAAAGGACTCGACGCACACACTCCGGTGCCGCCAGCCGAAGATCTCGACCGCGATTGGGAAGAGAAACCCGCCTTTGCGCCACCTGACCCAAAGCCGGCGTCCGTACTCAAACATCGCACCACATGACACGTCGGATGCACCCGGAGACATCACGATGACTGCGCCCACGACTTTCGACTACTTCCT
This sequence comes from Rhodanobacteraceae bacterium, assembly GCA_050738155.1. Taxonomy (GTDB): domain Bacteria; phylum Pseudomonadota; class Gammaproteobacteria; order Xanthomonadales; family Rhodanobacteraceae; genus 66-474. The sequence goes on along the minus strand of JBOHYW010000224.1, from coordinate 237 downwards.
GTTCGACATCTACCCCTACATCTGCCTTGCAGTGCTGCTGCTCGGCAGTCTGATCCGGTTCGACCGCGAACCGTACTCGTGGAAGAGCGATTCGTCCCAGACGTTGCGTATGAGCCAGCTACGGCTGGGCTCGAATCTGTTCCACTACGGCGTGATCGTGGTGATCCTCGGCCACTTCGTCGGCTTCCTGATGCCCGAATCGCTGGTGCTGTGGCTGATGAGCCCCACCCAGCACAT
>JBOHYW010000223.1:0-5921 GCA_050738155.1 Rhodanobacteraceae bacterium | reverse complement strand
GACCAGAGTTGCGCAGCGAACGGGCCGACCCGCACGCAAAGCCACTGCTGGCACCGGTGGGGGGCCACGCGGTACCGGCGAGCCATGGGGGAGTGAAGCTCATGTGGCAGCCCGAAGCAGTTTCCAAAGCCGATGACTACGAAATCGCGCGCAACGGGACAGTCGTCGCATTCGTGGCGCGCCCGTACTTTTACGATTGGGATGCGTGGGGTCCCGTCTACCGGTACCGCATATATGCGCGCAATGCCGCCACGCGCGCGTCGGCGCCGCTGACGCTGTGGGTCATCACCCGCTGGGTCTGGCTGTGGGTCGGCGTGCCTGTGCTGGCTTTGGCTGCGGGCGCTTACGCGTTCCGGCGGCGGCGGAAACGCGCACTCTCACGGTAGCAGCCCGACAGATGGCGCTGGCCGCTACGCACCAGGGCGGCGGAGTTCGGCGCCGCCGAGCTCCCGGCTAGACGCGTCTCGGTGCTCAGGGGCCATCGCCGCTGCGCCAGCGCGGGGGCTCTCCCTTGAGGTAGCACAGGAGCAGCAACAGCCCGGACATAGCGGCGACGAACAGCGTGAGCGCGACAGGCCCGCGCGCGCGCAGGTCGTGTGCCCCCGCCAGCACGATGATCAGCCACACGACGAGGACGACCCAGCCCTGCCAGCGCACCGGCAGGCCCCAGCCTCAGCCGTAGCGCTTGGCCGGGAACCAGTAATTGGACTCCTGACCGCTCATCGCGCCATCCGATTCAGCCGCCACACCACGATTGAACTTCTGATGCCATCTCTATAAGATCCCGGCCCCTTCTGCCCTCGATCCCCGGCTTTGCCAGTACCGGGCATGGGATCGAGGAGCACGCTGCTCTTCAGCAGATCATTTTGGGTTGGATACATGAGCCCGGGAAGCAGCCCGCCCGGCAGCTCTACAGTGTGGAACGAAAGCTCGAAACGGAAACCTGACATGGCTCGTACAATAGCTCTTTCTGATATCCGCAACATCGGCATCATCGCCCATGTCGATGCCGGGAAAACCACCACGACGGAACGGATTCTGTATTACACCGGGCGCAAGCACACGATCATCGACATCCACGACACCAAGGACATGAAGACGTCGACGACGACGGACTACCTCGAACAGGAACAGAAGCGCGGAATTACGATTCAGAGCGCCGCCGTCTCGTGCTTCTGGCGCAAAAAAAAGATCAATCTGATCGATACCCCGGGACACGTCGATTTCACCATCGAGGTGAATCGCTCGCTGCGCGTGCTGGACGGCGCCGTGGTGGTGTTTGACGGTGTCGCCGGCGTAGAGCCCCAGTCAGAAACCAACTGGCGTCTCGCGGACAACTACGGTGTGCCGCGCGTTTGCTATGTCAACAAAATGGACCGCAGCGGCGCCAGCTTCACCCGCTGTGTGGACATGATCCGCAAGCGCCTCGGCGCGCGCCCGCTGCCGGTGCAGATCCCGATCGGCTCTGAAGACAACTTCAAGGGCATGATCGATCTCGTCGAAATGAAGGCGCTGGTGTGGGAATCGGACGACAAAGACGCCGAGTGGCAGGAACTCGAGGTGACCCCTGATCTCGCCGACAAGCTCGACATCCATGTGCCGACGGATCGCAGCATCCTAGCGGATGTGGAGAAGTACCGAACAGAGCTCGTCGACACGTGTCTCGAGATGGACGACGACGCTATGCACACATACCTCGAAGACGGTCACGCGCCTTCGGCGGACGTGCTGCGCAAGTGCCTGCGCAAGGGCACCGTCACCGGTGCATTCAATCCCGTGCTGTGCGGCTCTTCATACAAGAACAAGGGTGTGCAGCAGTTGCTGGATGCGGTTGTCGACTACATGCCGGCGCCGACGGACGTCGCGGCCATCAAGACGCTGGACGAAGACGGCAATGTCACCGGCGAGCGGAAGTGCTCCGATGATGAGCCGTTCAGCGGCCTGGCGTTCAAGGTGGTCAACGACGCGTATGGTGCTCTGACGTTCGTGCGCGTGTACTCGGGTGTTCTCACCAAGGGTGCCGCCATACAGAACACCACGCGCGGCAAGCGCGAAAGAATCGGCCGCATGGTCGAGATGTTTGCCAAAGAGGCGAATGCGATCGAAGAGGCGCGCGCCGGCGACATCATCGCTCTCGTCTCCATGCAGGAAACGGAAACCGGCGATACGTTGTGCGATTCCGCCAATCCGGTGATCCTGGAGCGCATGCGCTTCCCGGACCCCGTGATCAGCGTGTCCGTGAGGCCGAAGGTCAAGGGCGACCAGGAGAAATTCGGCGCCGCCCTGGGCAAGATGGTTCGTGCCGATCCTTCGCTGCATCTGGAGACGGATCGCGAAACAGGCCAGACAATTCTGCGCGGCATGGGCGAGCTGCATCTGGAAGTGACGCTCGATCGCATGCGCACGGAATTCAGCGTTGAAGGCATCATGGGCGAGCCGCAGGTGGCCTATCGCGAAACCATTACGCGCAGGGTCGACGAGCAGTACGTGCACAAGAAGCAGACTGGCGGGTCCGGGCAGTTCGCCGAAGTATGGATCACGTTCGAACCGCTTGAGCGTAGCAAGGGTTTCGAATTCGTCGACGCGACACGTGGCGGCTCGGTGCCGCGCGAGTATGTGCCCTCGGTGGAAAAGGGGCTCAAGATCCAGAAGGAAGACGGCGTGCTGGCTCATTTTCCGACCGTGGACTTTCGCGCCACGTTGACGGACGGCAGCTACCACGATGTCGACTCGAATGCGCTGACCTTCGAAATCGCGGCCAAGGCGTGCTTCCGCGAAGCCGTACGCAAGGCTGCCCCAATGCTGCTCGAGCCGGTAATGAAGGTCGAGACTGTAACGCCGGGCGACTACCTGGGCGATGTCATCGGCGATCTGAACCGCCGCCGTGGCCTGATTCAGGATCAGCTCGAGCGCGGGGCCAACATCGCAGTTGTGGCCATCGTACCGCTGTCGGAAATGTTCGGATACATCGGCCAGCTACGCTCGATGAGCAGCGGGCGCGCCTCGTACACCATGGAATTCTCGCACTACGAGCCGGTGCCTAAGAATGTGGCGGACGAGGTGATCGCCGCGGTCACTGCGGCGAAGGCAGCCGAGAAGGCCTGACGGCGGCAGCACCGCCCGCGTGAGCCCTGGTGCGGCTGTGTTGCAACAGCGATCGGAACTATCGTTCCGATGCGTGCAGCTTCGTTGTCTCGACGAGGATAGAAAGCCGCTGAAGCATGCCAGTGCGTCGGGCTTCGTCCGCATCGAGGACGGCGTCGCATTTCTGTATACGTGCTGGCACGTTGTCACCGGATACGATCGAAACCACCTGCGAGTAAGGAATGAACTGCCGAAGCGGGCATTCCTCGAGGTGTTCGTGCAGAACCATCAGCGGCAGCCCGATGGCGGCCCGGGCGTGGATGGACTGCTGCCGTTGACCGTTGCTCTATATGACGAGTCCGAGCGACCCAAGAAGCCTCTGTGGTATCAGGATCGCGCGCACCTGCCGCACCCCGACCTGAACGCGATCGGCCTTCGTGTTCCCTCGTGGCACGATGCCGTAAAGATTCCGCTGTCTGCCGAGGTAAAACTGTCAGAGTTGCATCTGGTTTCCAATCCGGTGCTGCCCTCGAACACGATGCTTACGCCCGGGGACAGGATCTATATCGTTGGGTTTCCGTATGGGCCCAGCGGGGACAGGTCGGGTCTGCGCACGCCGGTGGTACTGACGAGATTCGTCAGAGCAACAGCGGTGCGCGACAGGCCGCAAGAGGTGCTGTTGGATTCCGGAGGCGTACCGGGAATGTCCGGTGGTCCGGTGTTCGTTGAGCGTGACGATGATATTGCGTTGTTGGGTGTATACACGGGCATAATCTATCCCGATCCTGTGATCGAGCGCAGCAGGAAAGCCACTGCCCTGGGCGCATGCGCGAGCCTGAGTTCGTGTTGGCGGGGGAGCCTTCCGCTGGTAAGAGAGCCAACTGAAGCCTCGAGCTATGGCCCTTGAGACCGGGTGCTGGTCTGCTGGCCTTCTGAGTAGCGAATCGATCGCAAGCAAGGCGCCCGAAGACGTCCCTCAGATCGGTCCTGCCGGTTGCGAACCCGGCAGCTACCGAGAGCTTTCGCTTTTCACTGGAGCGCCCTAAAATCGACCCAGGTCCACCGCGCCCGCCAAGGAAGTTAGATACATGCGATTTCGATGGCTTTCTGTTGTGGCTGCGGTTGTGCTTTGTGCCTCGTTCGCGCCCGCCAGCCGCGCCCAGTACGCCGTGGGCGACTGGCCGATGTACCGGCACAATCTCGCTGGAGACGGATTCTCTCCGCTAGCGCAAATCAACACCCACAACGTGATGAACCTGAAGGAAGCCTGGACCTACCAATTGGCGCCGCGCAGCTTCTTCGACCCACGGCTTCTTCGAAGTGACGAAGTGACGCCTATCGTGGTGAACGGCGTGATGTACATGCCGGCCGGCCCGAAGGTCGTCGCCGTGGACGCGGACACGGGCAAGGAAGTCTGGAGCTACGCCGGGAAGAACGCCGAACCTTCCACGCGCGGCGTGGCTTATTGGCCCGGTGACGCGCATGATCCGCCGCGCGTCATCGTCACCACCTTCGACAAAAAAGTCGAGGAACTGGACGCCGCCACCGGAAAGCTGGTGCCCGGCTTCGGTGACGGCGGCGTCGTCACTCTGGATGTCGGCTACGTTGGCGTGCCCACCGTGTTTGGCGACATCATGTACCTTGGAGCCACCGTGGGCGAACTTCCTATCGGCCCTCCGGGAGATACGCGCGCGCTCGACGTCAAGACCGGCAAGGTGCTCTGGGTGTTTCACACCGTTCCCCGGCCCGGCGAAGTGGGCCACAACACCTGGCTGAACGACGGCTGGAAAGGCCGCTCCGGAACCAACGTCTGGAGCTGGTACATGACCGTCGATCCGAAAACCGGCACCTTGTACATGCCCGTGGGCGGTTCTTCACCGAACTACTACGGTGGCGACCGCCCCGGCAACGATCTTTTCAGCAACTCACTCGTGGCCGTCAATGCCAAAACCGGTAAGCAGAAGTGGTATTTCCAGACCATCCACCACGGATTGTGGGACCAGGATCTGCCCTCGGGCCCTGCGCTCTTCACTATCGATCGCCACGGCAAGAAAGTTCCCGTGGTCATTGCGATGAACAAATCCTCGTTGATGTTCATCCTCAACAGCAGGGACGGCAAGTCGATTTTCGGACTGCAGGAGCGCCCGGTGCCCAAGGGAGATGTGCCGGGCGAGTGGTATTCGCCGACGCAGCCGTTCCCGTTGAAGCCTGCGCCGCTCGCGCGCAACAGCTACAAGCCCTCTGATATCGTCACTGCGCAAGACACCACTCCCGCGCACGCTGCAGCCTGCCAGGCTCTGGTGAAAAAGTCCGGCGGCTTCTACAACGACGGCCCGTTCACGGCGTGGCGGTTTCACCAGGAAGGCACTGCGGTACACAGCTCGATACAGTTCCCCGGAGGTACTGGCGGCTCGAATTGGGGCGGCGTGGCCGTGGATCCCACGGACGCGTATGTATTCGTCCACATCCACAATAGCGGTTTGATCGGCTGGGTCGAGAAAAGAAAGCCCGGCCTGAATTATGGACGCGGCACCGAAGGCTCGACACAGGAGTACGACCGCGCCAGCGTCGTGGGTCCGGGTCCCTATGCCGGCTTCGCAGCGGTTGCGAAAGACGCGAATGGCAAAACTGTCGGCTACTGGCCTTGCCAGAAGCCGCCGTGGGGCAAGTTGATCGCCGTCAACGCCAACACCGGAGAAATCGCCTGGTCGGACGTTGCAGGTATCACCAAGGGTCTTCCGCCGGACAAGCAGCACACCGGCAATGGCAGCAGCGCCGGACCGATTGCCACGGCTGGCGGCCTGGTCTTTGACGGTGCCACTACCGACGGGATGTTC
>JBOHYW010000222.1:0-5954 GCA_050738155.1 Rhodanobacteraceae bacterium | reverse complement strand
CTATCTGCGCACGTACATCATGCAATTGAATGCGGGTCTGTACGCCGAAGCCCGCCGCGTCGATCTCGCGGTGCGGCTGCTCGAGAAAACCCTGGCGGCAGCCGGCATCGGCGAAAGTTACTCGCCCGTGGTGTTATGGCTGGATCCAGCCTGGGACCCGATTCGCCACGATGTCGAGCGTTCGCTGAGGGTCGCGCCGATACAGCGGCATGCCGCCGTTCACCACCTCGGAACGCAACACACTGCTGGCATTGAGCAGGTCTATCAGGTTCACGTCACAATCGAGCTGCGCCGACAACGCACGTTGCGCCTCGAAACGTTGCGTGGATTCCAGTGGGCGTCCTGCCAAGACCGCCCGATCCAGGTCGGAATCAACACGCGCATCGCCGCGCGCACGGCTACCGAATGCGTAAAGCGTTTCGGTCTCCGGCAGTACGCGCAGCACTGCGTCACGGACGATGTCCGCGTTGAAACACTTGCTGGCGTGTGCGGCGACCATGCGCCGAGGATAGGCGATCGTCGCCCGCCGGGGAAGCATGGATTGATTGCTTTACGTTTTCCGGCAGCCGGCGTGCGAGCGCCGTCAGTCTCCGGCGTTGTCATGCGCTGACCGATCTTGCGTCGCCAACGCCGGATTGAACCAGCCTTGTTTCGGCGCGAAACGCGCACCGTGGGTGTGCGCCAAGGCTTCCAGTTTCTCGCGCAGCACGCCAGCACCGGCGGCGCGGATGTACTGGATCGGGCCGCCGCGGAAGGGCGCGAAACCGGTGCCGAAGATCACGCCGGCATCGAGCAGGTCGGCGTCTTCGACCACGCCATCATGCAAGCAGGCGACGGCTTCGTTGAGCATCGGCAGGATCAGGCGCTCTTCGAGGTCGGCAGGTGCGCGATAGCCTGGATCGACTTTCGGTTTCTCCGGCTTGCCTTCCTTCCAGACATAAAAGCCCTGGCCGTCTTTCTTGCCACGCTTGCCGCCCTCGACCTTGTCGGCGATGCCTTCAGGCAATTCGAGCTTCAAGAACGGCCCGAGTTCGCGACCGACCGACAGCGCAACGTCGAGTCCCACCGTGTCGATCAATTCGATCGGTCCCATCGGCATGCCGAACTGTTTGCCGGCGCGGTCGATCGCCGCGTCGGGGATGCCTTCGGTATGGCAGCGTACGGCCTCCAGCAGGTACGGCATCAGGATGCGGTTGACCAGGAATCCCGGCGTGCCTTTCACCGGCAGCGGCAGTTTGCCGATGGCCTTCACCCACGCCCAGGCGCGCTTTTCCAGCGTCGGGTCGAGGGTGTCGTGGCGCACCACTTCGACCAACGGCATCTGCGCGACCGGGTTGAAAAAGTGCAGGCCGAGAAACCGCCGCGGTTCGGTGAAGGCGCCGCGCAGCTGATCCAGTGGAATCGATGACGTATTCGTCGCGATCAACGCATCGTCGGCCATCGCCGGTTCCAGCGTGCGATAGACCGCCTCCTTGGCTTCCGGATTTTCGTAGATCGCCTCGATCGCGAGCTGTGCAGAGGCCGCACCCACGCCCTCGACGTCGGCACGCAGACGCTTCGTCGCGGGCTCGATCCGGTCTGCCGTCTTGAGCTTTTTCTCGAACAGTTTGCATGCACGTGCCAGCGCGGGTTCGACGAACTTGATCTCGCGATCCTGCAGCGTGACTTCGAAGCCGCGTAGTGCGCTCCAGGCCGCGATGTCGCCGCCCATCACGCCGGCGCCGACCACGTGCACGTGCTGGATGCCGTGCGGGGTGTCGCCGGCCAGCGAGCGCATGCGTTCGCGCAGGAAGAAAATGCGGATCAGGTTGCGAGCGGTGTCGGTTCCGGCGAGCTTCGCCACCGACTCGGATTCCAGTTTCAGCCGCTGGCGGATGTTGTCGCTGCCCTTGCGCCAGACTTCGATCAGTGCGAATGGGGACGGGTAGTATTTGGGCGATGCCTTGGCTGCGGCCTGCTTGCGCATGATCGGCGCAAGCACCTGGCGTGCGGGCCAGCAGTTGGTTGCCCATGCCAGCATGCGTTGCGCAAACGGTCGCCGCACCGGATGCAATGCCAGCTTGCGGGCTTCGTCCAGCAACGCTTCGGGCGCCGCCAGCCGGTCGACCAGCCCTTCGGCCCGCGCGCGTTCGGCCGACGCCGCGCGTCCGGTCAGCATCATCGCGAGCGCTTTGGGCGCGCCGATCAGGCGTGGCAGTCGCGCGGTGCCGCCCCAGCCGGGGTGGATGCCGAGTTGCACTTCGGGAAGTGCAATCCGCGTTTCCGGGGCGCGCGCGGCGACGCGCATCCGGCACGCCAGCGCAAGTTCGGTGCCGCCGCCCATGCATGCGCCATGGATCGCCGCGACCGTGGGCATCGGCAGGCGCGCGAGGCGTTCGAACACGCGCTGGCCGTTTTCGATTTCCTCGCGTACGGTGCCCTTTTGCTCGTAGCCCGCGAATTCCTTGAGGTCCGCGCCGACCGCGAACCCCGAAGGCTTGGCCGAATGGATCACGATCGCGGCGGGACGCTCGATGGCGACGCGTTCCAGCATCGCGTCCAGTTCGTCCAGCACCGCCCGCGACAGCGCATTCACGCGGCTGTCGGCACGGTCGAGCGCCAGGATCAGGACGCCGTCCGTACCGAGCGCCGCCTTCCAATGTCTGAATCGCAAACCGTCGAACACGTCTCGTTCCTGTCGTCGACTCGTAAGCATCATCGACGCGGGCGGGATTCGGGTCAACGCTCATGGTGTGAGGCGTCCCGCGTCAGGCCTGCAACGTTTTTTTGAAAGTCGGTGAATTCAAGGAGTGGCGTGACCAAAACCGATTCACGTACCGTGACTGCAGTGCAAAACCTGCCGGCCGGTGGCAGCGCGCCCGGGGGCGCGGGTGTCGACGGCGCCCGGCTGGTGCTGGTGGTGGCGTCTTCGCGCGAGGATCGCCGCGTGTTGTTCGACGCGCTGGATGGAATGCATGCCGGTGAAATCCTGAGTGCGCGCAACCTGATCCAGGCGCGCGCGTTGCTCGAGAAATCGGTGCATCCGGCATTGGCGATACTCGATTTCGAACATGCGCCGACTGCCTCACGGGTGCTTTGCAACGAACTCGCCGATGTGCCGGTGATCGGCCTGTTCGGTGCGCGTTTCGATGCCCGGCGTGCCAGCGAACGACTCCAGGGGTGCAGCAACATCAAAACCTGGTTGCGCGTACCGGTCGACGTGATCGATGCGGGGATGCGAATTCGTGAGGCACTGGATGGTACTTCGCCCGCGGCGAGCAAGGCCGCGCCCGCCGCGATGCCGCCACCGGTGCCTGAAATCGGTACGGCGGCGACGTTGCGGATTCTTGCCGATTTGCTGCAACCCGCTCGCGATGCCGCGGGCTTGCCGGGCCTGCTGCAACGCGCGATGCACGCGCTCGGGCTGGATTTCCTGATGGTCGCCGAGCGCGACGGCAACGGCAAACCACTGGCGACACTCGCGCGCGTGGATCGATTGTCCGTGTTGGACGAGCCCGATCTGCTCGCACAGGCATTCGTGCAAAGGGCGCTCGATGGCGACGCGGTGGTTTGTGCCGGCGATGCGATACACCCCGAGGCGAAGGTGTATCTGCGCGCTACCGGCTACGTGCGGTGCGCGGTGCTGCCGCTGTTCAATTCGCATCGCGACGTGCTGGGCGTGATGGCGTGTGCGTCACGACTCGCGGACGCACCGCCGGTGCTGGTGTGGCAACCGATGCTGGAAATCGTCGCCGCACGTTTCGCCGGGCTGCTCGAACTGCGGGCGGAACGCGGCCACAGCCGCGATCGTGCGCTGCTGGATGGCCTGACCGGCTTGCCGAACCGGTTGTTGTTCAACGACCGTCTCGAGTCGGCGCTGCACGATGCGCGTCGCACCGGCGAGGTGTTCGCGGTGTTGTTCGTGGATCTCGATCGATTCAAGGGCATCAACGATTCGCTCGGCCACAACGTGGGCGACCAGGTGTTGGTCGCGGTGGCGGAAAGGTTGCGCCGCGCGGTGCGCGCGTCGGATACGGTCGCGCGTTATGCCGGCGACGAGTTCACGCTGATTCTTCGCCATGCCAACAGCCGTGCCGGTGGCGCACGCGTTGCGGCCAAGCTGCTGGCCGGAATGCAATCGCCGTTGACGCTCGAAAACGGGTCGGAATTGCACGTAACGGTGTCGATCGGCGTCAGCGTTTATCCCGACGACGCCACCGATACCGATGGCCTGGTCAAGCATGCCGACATGGCGATGTACAGCGCCAAGGGCGAAGGTCGCAACGGCGTGAAGACGTTCGGCACCGCGCCCGAGGATACGCACCGGCAGCATCTCGAGATGGAATCGCGCCTGCGCGAGGCCGAGGCCAACGGTGAACTGAGCGTTCATTACCAGCCGCAAATCGACATCGCATCTGGCGACATCGTCGCCGTCGAAGCGCTGGTGCGCTGGCGCCATCCGGTGCTGGGCATGCTGAGTCCGGCTTTCTTCATTCCGCTGGCCGAGGAAACCGGCCTGATCATTTCGATCGGCGAATGGGTCTTGCGACAAGCCTGCGCCGAGGTGGCCGGATGGCGGCGCACCACCGGCCGGCCGTTGCGGCTGGCCGTGAATTTTTCCGCGTTGCAGTGGATGCAACCGAACCTGGTGGCAATGATCCTGGCGGTATGCCGCGATTCCGGACTGGAGCCGGACATGCTGGATCTGGAAACGCCGGAGGGGGTGTTGAACAATCCGCCGGCGGAACTCGTCGCGACCGCGCAGGTGCTGCGCCGGACCGGGTGCCGCATCGTCATCGATGACGCTGGCGCCGCACGCGCGGAACCCGACCACGAACTGTTGCCGGTCGACGCCGTCAAGATCGACCACAGTTTCATTCGCAACATCGGCAGCGACCCGGACGACGAACTGGTGGTGGCCTCCATCATCGGCACCGCCAGGCATCGGCATCTGCGCACGATCGCCGAGGGTGTCGAAACCAGGCGCCAGCTCGAGTTCCTGCGCGAACGTGGCTGTGAGGCAGCCCAAGGGTACCTGTTTTGCCGTCCGCTGCCGGCGGTGGAACTCGCTCGCCAGTTGGTCAAGCCGGGTGCCGTGCGGGAGCGCGGTGACGAGAGTTGAGCATCGGCCGTTTGGTAAGACGCGCGGTGCGCGCTACGCTTGATGCGGTGGCTTTCCGGCCCAAACTTCTGGATGGCCGACAGAATCGATAGCGGGATGGCAGAATGATGAAGGCGGGTGAACTTTCGCGCATTCAGCGCGGTCTTACCGGTGCACACGTTGCGTCCGGTCCTTCAGGGAGTGACGCCCGGATGGGCGATGTGGAAACCGATCGTGCCTTGGTCGCGCGTGTGCGCAAAGGTGACAACAAGGCCTTTGACCTGCTGGTGCGCAAGTATCAGCACAAGATCATCGGCCTGGTGTCGAGATACGTGCACGACTGGAGCGAATGCGAAGACGTCGCGCAGGAAGCTTTCATCCGCGCCTATCGCGCGATAGGCGCCTTCCGCGGAGATAGCGCGTTTTACACGTGGATGTACAAGATCGCCGTGAATACCGCCAAGAATCATCTGGTCGCACAGGGCCGGCGTCCGCCCGCCGAAGACATCGACGCCGATACCGCCGTGCAGTTCGACACCGGCACCCGCCTGCGCGATGAGGCCACCCCCGAACACGAGCTGGCCCGCCACGAAATTGAACAAACGGTATTTGCGACGGTCGAAAAATTGCCGCAGGAATTGCGCGACGCGATTACCTTGCGCGAGGTCGATGGCCTGTCCTACGAGGAAATCGCCGAGCGCATGGGTTGCCCCATCGGTACGGTGCGTTCGCGCATCTTCCGCGCCCGCGAGGCGATCGACGAGAAATTGCGCCCGTTGTTGTCCGACGGTGCCACGTGAGTCATTTGAAGATCCGAGTTTGAAGACAAGTTTGCAGAACCGAGTCGCAAGAGGAAGCCTGTAATGGACCCGAC
>JBOHYW010000221.1:0-5959 GCA_050738155.1 Rhodanobacteraceae bacterium | reverse complement strand
AACCAAGCCTCCCGTTGACCACGCCGAGCGCGGCAAGCGTGCCGCTTTCCTGATGCGTCGCGGTTTTGCTGCCGCCACGGTTAGAATCGTCACTCATTCCGACGTCGAGACTCCCGACGATTGACGATCTGCGTAGCAACAGCAGACGGTCAGGGCGCGTCGTTCGGCGTGCCATCTACCTGAGTTTGTGCTTCCAACTACATGAAAACTGCAGAAATTCGCGCGCAATTCCTCGAATTCTTTCGCGAACGTGGCCATACCGTGGTGCCGTCCGCGCCGCTGGTGCCGGCCAATGATCCGACCCTGTTGTTCACCAACTCGGGGATGGTCCAGTTCAAGAACGTGTTCCTCGGCAGCGAAAAGCTGCCGTACGTGCGCGCGACCGACGTGCAGCGCTGCCTGCGCGCCGGCGGCAAGCACAACGACCTTGATTCGGTCGGCTACACCGCGCGCCACCACACCTTCTTCGAAATGCTGGGCAACTGGTCGTTCGGCGATTACTTCAAGAAGGAAGCAATCGAGTGGGCGTGGGAACTGCTGACAAAGGTGTTCGGGTTGCCGCCGGGAAAACTGTGGGTGACCGTGTACCACACCGATGACGAGGCTTATGACATCTGGCATGGCGTGATCGGCGTGCCGGCCGAACACATCGTCAGGATCGGCGACAACCAGGGCTCGCCGTTTGCGTCCGACAACTTCTGGCAGATGGCTGATACGGGTCCGTGCGGTCCGTGCAGCGAAATCTTCTACGACCACGGCGCTGACGTGCCCGGTGGCCCGCCGGGTTCAAAGGACGAGGACGGTGATCGCTACATCGAAATCTGGAATCTGGTGTTCATGCAGTTCGATCGCGCCGAGGACGGCACGCTGTCGCCGTTGCCGGCGCCATGCGTGGATACCGGCATGGGCCTGGAACGCCTCGCCGCGGTGTTGCAGGGCGTGCATTCCAATTATGAAATCGACCTGTTCCAGCGCCTGATCGCCGCCGCGCAGAAACTCACCGACTGCGCGGACCACGAAAACAAGTCGCTGCGCGTGATTGCCGACCACATCCGCGCGTGTGCGTTCCTGATCGTGGATGGCGTGCTGCCTTCCAACGAAGGCCGCGGCTACGTATTGCGCCGGATCATCCGTCGCGCTCTGCGGCACGGCTGGATGCTGGGCGTGCGCGGCGACTTCTTCTGGAAGATGGTCGCGCCGCTGGTTGCGGAGATGGGCGAAGCCTATCCCGAACTCACCAGGAAACAATCGTTTGTCGAGGAAGCCTTGCGTGCCGAGGAGCAGCGTTTCGGTGAAACGCTGGAACACGGCATGAAGGTGTTCGACGAGGTTGCTGCGAAATCCGGGAAGGTCGTCCAACTTTCTGGCGCAGGAAACACGGGTGTTGAAAGTTCCGCCAACGTGGATGTGATACCTGGCGACGATGTGTTTCGTCTGTACGATACCTACGGTTTCCCGGTGGACCTGACCGCCGACATCGCGCGCGAGCGCGGACTCACGGTAGACATGGCCGGGTTCGAGCGCGCGATGGAAGCCCAGCGCGAACGCGCGCGCGCGGCCAGCAAGTTCGAGAGCAAGGCGATGCTGTCGGCAGAGGTCGCCAGCAGGCTGGCTCCTACAAAGTTCATCGGCTATGAGACGTTGGAGGTGAAGGATTGCAAGGTGTTGGCGATTCTTCGCGACGGGAAAGCCGTGGACGCATTGGCGCCCGGTGAATCGGCCGCGATCATCCTGGACCGCACGCCGTTCTACGCCGAGTCGGGCGGGCAGGTGGGCGATACCGGCGCACTGGAACACGCGGCCGGGCGTTTCATTGTCAGCGATACACAGAAATTCGGCGGACAATTCCATGGCCATGTCGGCGAGTGGAAGGGCAACGCGCCGCTGCACGTCGGCGACGACGTGCTCGCGCGAGTGGACGCCGCACGTCGCCAGGCCACCGTGCTCAACCATTCGGCGACACACCTGTTGCATGCGGCCTTGCGCGAAACGCTGGGCGAACACGTCACGCAAAAGGGTTCGCTGGTTGCCCCCGACCGCCTGCGTTTCGACTTCTCGCACTTCCAGCCAGTGACGCCGGCGGAACTGCACCACATCGAAGATCGTGTGAACCAGCAGATCCGCAGCAATGACGCTGCAGAAATCCGCCACATGGCCTACGACGAGGCAATCGCCACCGGCGCGATGGCGCTGTTCGGTGAAAAGTATGGCGACGAGGTGCGCGTGTTGCGGATGGGTGATTTCTCGACCGAATTGTGCGGTGGCACCCATGTCATGCGCACTGGCGACATCGGTCTGTTCAAGATCGTGTCCGAGTCGAGTGTTGCAGCCGGCGTTCGCCGCATCGAGGCATTCACCGGCGCGGGCGCAGTGACGTACGTGGCGGCCGAAGAACAGCGCCTCGGCGAAGTCGCTGGGCTGTTGTCGACGCAAACCGGAGACGTCCCTGACAAGCTGCGGCATCTGCTCGACCGCCAGAAGAAACTCGAGCGTGAACTGGATGCCTTGAAAGCCAAAGCCGCCGGTGCCGCGACTGGCGACCTTGCCGCGCGTGCCCAGGACGTCGCCGGCATCAAACTGATTGCCGCGCGCGTCGACGGCATGGATGCCAAGGCCCTGCGCGAGGCGGTCGACACTTTGAAGCAAAAGTTGCGCGATTGCGTGGTGTTGCTTGCGGCTGGGCACGACGGCAAGGCCGCCCTGGTCGGAGGCGTGCACGGGGCCGCGTTGGGCAAGCTCAAGGCCGGTGACGTGGTTGCGCATATTGCCAAACAGATCGGCGGCAAGGGAGGCGGTAGGCCCGACATGGCGCAAGGCGGCGGTATCGACTCACCCGCGCTGGATCAGGCGCTGGAAGGGCTGGCCGGCTGGGTTGAGCAGTCCTTGAAATAAGGCGCCTACCCTGCCGAAAGTCATGCCCATTTCATTGCGCAGGTTGCGCTTGCTCCTATAGTATTTGCGGCGCATCGATCGCCCCCGTACCGGTCTAGTATGAGGATGGAGGAACCTGAGCGTGCGCGGTTTCCCGCGAACGTTCGCGATCGCCCTGTCATACAAACACGTTGCGCTATCCGGAGGGGAACGCGCACGTCGTTTTCGGGTCCAATGGATTCGAATACATGGAGTTCCAATCATGTTGATTTTGACCCGCCGCGTAGGGGAAACCCTGATGATCGGCGATCAGGTGACGGTTACCGTATTGGGCGTCAAGGGCAACCAGGTACGCATCGGCATTACCGCGCCCAAGGATGTGGCAGTGCATCGTGAAGAGATATACCAACGCATCAAGCAGGAACACGATGCGAGCGCCGCCGCGCAGGCTGGCGAAGCTCCCGCGGAACCGGAAGCTTCGCAAAATTCGCAAAACCAGGGTTGACGCAATCCGCGCTGCTTTACCTGTCTGGATTCCGCGTTTATGCTTGCCGACCGGGTTCGGTGCGGCATCCATGGTCGCGGAATTTTGTGTTGCGCGAACTTGATGTTCGAAAGCACCGGGTCGGCCGTGCATGGGCCGGCCCCGAGCACAGCGAGCGGTGAGCATCAGGGATGATGCGAACATATCCCGAACGGGCCGCCAACCCGCCTGAACGTCTGTTGTTACACTTTGGCTTTGCACAATCAAAAAACGGAGAGATGCCCGAGAGGCCGAAGGGGCTCCCCTGCTAAGGGAGTATCGGGTTAAAAGCCTGATCGAGGGTTCGAATCCCTCTCTCTCCGCCATTGCTTTTCAGATTTTCCGTTGACGTTGATATGGCAACAACGGATAATTCACCGCTCTTTCGCGCGGTCTCGCCGAAAGACATAATGCGCCCGTAGCTCAGCTGGATAGAGTACCAGGCTACGAACTTGGTGGTCGGGAGTTCGAATCTCTCCGGGCGCGCCATTAAAAGAGAAAGGCCAGTGGGCATCAGCTCGCTGGCCTTTTTCTTTGGTGTTGCACGTTGCTCAATGCAGCAAGAACAACTCGCCGATGGTCAGCGCGACGGGGTACGGCTTGGGGTGGTTGCGGTTGCTGAGGATGACGACGGTGAGGTGTTGTTGGGGCCAGCGGATGATGACGTTGCGGAAGCCGATGCTTTCGCCGGAATGCCAAACCGTGTCGCCACTTTTGGCCCAACCGAATCCGTAACTGACATCGGGGATGTCGTTGGTCCAGGTCGTGGTGAACATCAGTTTGCGCGAGGCGGCATCGAGCAGCCGGTCGCTGTACAGGGCCGCATCCCATTTGGCCATGTCATCGATGTTTGAATAGACGCCGCCATCGCCACGCGTGGCACTGGTGAGGTCCTGGTCGGTTTCCGTCCACCTGCCGTCGATCTTGCTGTAACCGTAGGCGCGGTTCGGCACCTGCGGCCCGCGATGGTGTTCGTACATCAAGGTGTGATCCATGCCGAGCGGCCCGAAGATGCGCTTTTTCATGAAGTCGGCCAAATCCATGCCGGAGGCGCGCTGGATGATCAATCCGAGCAGCACGTAGCCGCCGTTGCTGTAGCGCTGGGCATGTCCGGGCGGGAAATAGAGCTGGTGCTGCGAAGCGATCAGATGCAGGACGTCCATGTCGCTGAGTTGTTTGGTGCGGCCTGGTGGCGCCAGGGGGCCGTAGTCGATCAGGCCACTCGTGTGTTGCAGCAGGTTTTCGATGGTGATGCTGGCGTCGCTGGCTGGCAATTCGGGCAGCCATTTGCGAACCGGGTCGGACAGGTGCAGCTTGCCATCCTGCTTCAGCAGCAAAATGCCGGCGGCGGTGAACTGTTTGGTCACCGAGGCGAGGCGGTAGTCGGTGGCAGGTGTTGCCTTGACGTGCTTTTCCAGACTCGCGTAACCGTAGCTGCGGCCGACGACGGTCTTGCCATCCTCGATCACCAGCAGCGATGCGCCGGGGGCATCGCCGGCGTAACGGCTCATCAAGGCGTTGACCACAGTCTCGCGCTGCGATGCGGACAGTGGGGCGGCGGCGTTGGCGTTGCCGGTCGTCGCCACCAAAAGCAGGCACGCGACAAGTGCGAATCGACGTGCGCGTGCCGAGCTCATGGACAGCCTCCCTTGCGCGTGAAGGACAAGTCCCGGAAATCGGAGCTGGCGTCCGCATTGGGATCAACCAGCGCCATGTGCAGCGGGCCGTTGGCGTGCGCAGGAAAGTCCAGCCACGCATCGGGGGCTTCGCCGTTTTTCCACTGCACAAGGTAACGATCGCCTACGCGCATGACCTGTCCCGTGAGCAGCGGCGACATTTGCGATGCGAACTGCACGGTCTTGCCGCGCGCGCAAATGAATGCCTTGCCGAACCACGGATCCTGCCACTCGCCAACCCATGATTTCATTTCCGCCGGGGTGGCGGGCTGGCGTGACGAGGTATCAGGTATCGGTAGTTGGTCCTTGTTCTCGTAGTGTTTCAACTCGTCGGCGTATTTTGCGACCGACTGCACCTTGCCCGGCGCGACGAGCTGCTTCGTCAATACCTCGTCAATGACGGTCAGGGCATCGTCCGCGCTGCTGTTGATCAGCACCACGAAACCGCTTTTGCGATCGGGCACCAGCATGATTGCCGCACGCATGCCCTCCAGCACGCCGGTATGCCAGACGGTCATTGCACCGTCCGCGTTGGAGACGCGCCAGCCGAGCGCGTTGCCGAAAAACCAGGTGCCGTCCCATGCCTTGCGTCGTTTCGAGATCGGCACCGGGGTGTGCGGCGTCCATTCGGCTTCGCGCTGCGCGGGCGTCAACCACGCCAGTTGCTGCGGCGTCGGTGCCAGCCAGTTGTTCGCCCAGATCAGCATGTCGGTGAGGCTGCAGCTCACGCCGCCGGCCGCTTCCATGGTGGTGCCGTGCGCGATCGGTCCGCGCGCGCGGATCGCAACGTAGTGGCCGTCGCGCCAAACGTGCGGACGCGCAACGTTGCCGACTTTTTCGCGATTCCAGGTTCCGATCTGGCAGCGGGTCATGCCCAGCGGTTGGAATA
>JBOHYW010000220.1:0-6017 GCA_050738155.1 Rhodanobacteraceae bacterium | reverse complement strand
ACCGTGCAGGGCGGCGGCATCTTGGCCGGCCGTTCTGGTGACCAGGTGACCTTGGCTTCGCTGACCCTGCAATCGGGTGCGATCGTCGATGCCAGCCTCGGAGCCCCGGCTTCCACCAATGCTGACGCGCTGTTCAACTTGTCCAGTGGCCTGACCCTGGACGGCACGTTGAACGTCAGCGACGCCGGCGGGTTCGGCAAGGGCACTTACCGTCTGATCAACTACGACGGCAAGCTGACCGACAACGGCATGAGCATCGGCACGGTGCCGAGCGGTTTCAGCGCCGCAGACATGACCGTGCAAACCTCGGTGGCCGACCAGGTCAACCTGGTGGAAGCACCTGCCAGCACGGGCCCCGGGGGCGGGGGCGACACGGTACAGTTCTGGGACGGCGACACGGCCGGCAACGCCAGCAACGGCAAGATCGACGGTGGCGACGGTACCTGGACGGCCACCAGCAGCAACTGGACCGATGTTGACGGCACGACCAACGGGCCGATGAGCCCGACCCCGGGCTTTGCCATCTTCGAATCGGCACCGGGCACGGTGACGGTGGATGACGGTGCCGGTCCCGTGGCCGTCACCGACATGCAGTTCGCCAGCGACGGCTACACCGTCAAGGGCGGCGCGATCAATCTGGATGCCACCAACAGCATGCTGCGGGTGGGCGACGGCACGGCGGCGGGAGCGGACTACACCGCTGCCGTCGATGCCGATATCAACGGCACCGGCCAAGTGACCAAGACCGACCTGGGTACCCTGGTGCTGGGCGGCACGGACACCTGGAACGGCACCACCGTCCAGGACGGCACCCTGGCCGTCGAAGGTCAGTTGGCCAGTGACGTACAGGTGCAATCAGGCGCCACCCTGAGTGGTCATGGCACAGTGAAGGGTGACGTGACCAATACCGGCACGGTGGCGCCGGGCGGCTCCGTCGGCACCTTGACCGTGGACGGCGACTACACCAACAGCGCCGACGGCGTGTTGGAGGCGGACATCGCGCCGGACGGCAGCGGTGATCTGCTGAAGGTGACCGGCAAGGCCACGCTGCAAGGCGGCACGGTGGACGTGGTCAAGGCGACGGGCAATTACAGCGGCGACACGCGCTATACGCTGGTCGATGCAGCCGGTGGCGTCATCGGCACGTTCGACACGCTGACCCAGAACACGCCGTTCTTGAACCTGGCGTTGGGCTACGACGCCGACCACGTTTATTTGAGCGTACTGCGCAACCACGTGTCGTTCTGCGACGTGGCGGGCACCGTCAACGAGTGTGATACCGGCCAAGGTGTCGAAAGCACGGGGGTGGCCAATCCGTTGTACGACACCATCGCGGGGTTGCCGGACACCGCCACGGCACGTGCGGCGTTTGACCAACTCTCGGGCGAATTCCACGCCAGCCAGCAGGCGGCACGGGTCGAGGACAGCCGGTTCGTGCGCGAGGCTATGAACCGGCGATTGCGTGAAGGCGCGGCCGATGCCGAGGCCGATCGGGTGCCGGGCACGAGGCTGACCGCGTGGGCGCATGGCTGGGGTCACTGGGGATCGATCGACGGCGACGGCAATGCCGCGAAGTTGAGCGACAACGGTGATGGACTGTTGATTGGTGCGGATTTGCCGGTCGGCAAGACCGGGCGCATCGGTGTCACCGGAGGCGCGGCCCGCAACAGCTTGAGCGTGGACGCGCGGAACGCGTGGGCGCGCACCACCGCGCAGTGGTTGGGTGTGTATGGCGGCTTCACGCAAGGGCCGTTCGCCTTCCGCGCCGGTGCAGCGTATGCGTGGGAACAGATTCCTGCGTATCGGGAAGTGAACTTCCCGGGACTCAGCGAGCGGTTGTCCTCCAATGCGATCGGCGACACCGTGACCGGCTACGTCGAAGGAGCGTGGCGGATCCAGACGGCGGTCGGCGAGATTGCACCGTACCTCAACATTGCCAACGTGCAGGTGCACACCGGCCGGGCCACGGAAGTAGGCGGTACGGCGGCGTTGCACATGACCAGTCAGGGCATGGACACGAGCTTGAGCACGTTGGGCGTGCGCGGCCACTGGCAGCTTGCGCAAAGACTCTCGTTGCATGCCGATCTGGGCTGGCAGCACGCCTTCGGTGACACCCTGCCCGAGCGGACCCAGTGGTTCGCGCGCGGCGATGCGTTCACGGTGTACGGGGTACCGCTGGCGAACAACGCCGGACTCGGCCGGCTCGGGCTGAGCTGGCAGGCGGCGCCCAACATCACCGTCGCTGCCGACTACGAAGGATTGTGGGGCGGCGGGGTGCAGGATCAGGCCGCCAAGGCGTCGTTGCAGGTGAAGTTCTAAAGGTCAGGTTGGGTCCATGAACAATGGCCCCGGCCCGATGTCTGCTACGACTGCTTGCCCTACCGCGGTTTTCACGCCGTCGAGGTCCATCGCCAGCTGGATATCCACGATCACGACATCGGGGCGGTGCTTCTCGGCGGTTTCCATCGCGAACTTGGTGAGTGGCGCGCGGCCGACGACTTCGTATCCCGCGCGTTCGAGTACGGATTGAATCTCCGCAGCGATCATGTATTGATCTTCGACGATGAGCACTCTTGCCATATACATGTCCTTGGTGTGCTGGCCCGCAAGTGCCATGGGAACGTAATTTCAGACGCTTTGGTCGCGCGATCGATCACGCTGCTTTTTTCGTCCTCTGGGAGGGAATTCAGAGACGAACGCATCGTGGCGCTGGACCACAGGCTGCGGATCGCATCTACATCGCGCTTCACTTCGACGATCTCCTCGAGCTGAGCGGCAAAAGCCGGACGGTTCGTTTCCTTCGCATCATCCGGCATCCGGCGCAGCAGCTTCGCGCGCTCCTCGTGGCCGCGCAGCGCATTCCGCGGGACCTGCTCCACGGCCTTCCACTGCGCCGAGGCGCAAGGCATTCCTGCGCAAATGGCGGCTCAAGTGCAAGGCGATGGCCCACAGCCTCGAGGAGGCCGGCGACGAGCCGTTCACGTTCCTGCGCTATTCGCCCGGACAGTGGAAATCGTTGCGCACCACCAACGCGATTGAACGCTTGAACGAAGGATTCCGACGCTGGATCAAGATCCAATGCGTGCTGTCCTGCGCCGAAACGTTCTGGATGTTTTTTGGGCGCGGCTGGCCATCGGGCAAATCACGCTGCGCAAGGTCGATGACTGGCAAACATTGCAGGAGGAACGGCGCGAAGTCGAACTTGACCTCGCGGCCTGGGCATCACGAAGATTGAAACGCTGGAGACGCGCCGAAGCAATTTCCACCATGTCCGCGACACAACCGGTCCCGGCAGTCGTCCCGACTCCGCGCCGAAGGAGCGGACAACCGGCACGAATGATTGGGAGGGCTCTGGGGACAATGACCGAACACCAAGCTCCATTCGACCTCCTTCAGTGGCTGTCGGACGCCGCCCGCGAGGCTTTCATGCGGGAAGCCAGGGACCGTCGTTTCAAGGCACGAACATTGATCTACGCCGAAGGCGAACATGGCCGGCAGATGTACCGCATCCTGTCAGGAACCGTACGCCTGTTAGTCGCGCGAGCGAACGGGCGTGAGGTGATCTACAAGTTTTTTGAACCCGGCGATTGCTTCGGCGTGAGCGTGTGCATCGATCAAGAGCCGTACCCCCAAACCGCCGAAGCGGGAAGCGGCACCAAAGTACAGGTGATCAGCGTGGAGGCCTTCAACCGCCTGCGCGAGGTAGATCGGTCCTTCGACCATGCGCTGCTGCGCTTGGTGACCCGACAGATGCGGTTGCTGAGCGCGTTTACCGCGGAGTCGCACCTGGATAATTTGCCGGCGCGAGTGGCGAGCCGCATCCTCACGGCAACGCAATCGTTTGGACAGCCAGGCGAGACGGGCATCCGTCTCAAAGTGCACCTTTCCCAGACAGAGCTGGCGTTGCAAGTCGGTACATCACGGCAATCGGTGAACAAGATTTTGCATCAGCTCCAGGATGAGGGAGCGTTGCTCGTCGAATACGCAAGTCTCGTCATCATCGACCTGGACAAGATACGGAGACTGACTACTGAGAGGCTGTGACACCCTCTGAGTTCGGCCAAGAATGGCCGACCGGTCGCGAGACAGTCGCCCCAGTCGTTGATGCCCCGCGGGCCCGCCCGAGCATGTACCGGACTCGTGGCAGAAGAAAACCACAGGAAGCGGTTTCTCTTCACGAACCCTGATCGCCGGGATAGCCCCGCCACTTTGTCGCGTAATTGACAGTGGCGACTGGTGCGCTTACCTACACTGCACCTTCACGCGCGAAACCTGGGCCGTGCTGGGCGACTACGTGTCTTCGTGGTCATTACGGGGGAAAGTCATGTCCGTTGCCGCCAAGTTCGAGATCGAGTATCTGCAGTATCTGGACGCCGAGGGCAGGCAGCTTCGCGACGATCTTCCCGAGTTTGCCAATGACCTCGATCAAATGGTCGAGCTGTACAAGCTGATGGTCTCGACGCGCGTGTTCGACAGTCGGGCGATTGCGTTGCAGCGCGTTGGAAAAATTGGCACGTATGCATCGTGTCTCGGGCACGAAGCCAGCCACGTCGGCATCGGCAGTTCGATGCAGCCCGAGGACGTGTTCGCGCCAAGCTATCGCGAGTTTGGCGCCCAGTTCTACCGCGGAGTTCTTCCCCGGGAAGTACTGGCTTACGCGGCAGGGGACGAGCGCGCTTGCGACCATACCAACGAGCCCGCGAGGCACGATTTCGCGTGGACGATCGTAATCGGCACGCAATGCCTGCACGCGGCCGGGTCTGCGCTGGCGTTCAAGATCCGCAAGGAAAAGCGCGTCGCGGTGTGCACGATCGGCGACGGCGGATCGTCCAAATCCGATTTTTATGGCGCCATCAACATCGCGGGTGCGCGCGACTTGCCGCTGGTGGCCGCGATCGTCAACAACCAGTGGGCGATCTCCGTGCCTCGCAGGATCCAGTCCGGCGCCAGGACGCTCGCCCAGAAGGGCATTGCTGCGGGGTTGCACTGCATCCAGGTCGACGGCAACGACATCATCGCCGTGAAGAAGGCGATGGGCGATGCGGTCGAGCGCGCACGCAAGGGTGGGGGCGGCAGCGTGGTCGAGTGCGTCACGTATCGCTTGGGCGACCACACCACCGCCGACGATGCGCGCCGTTACCGCGGCGAGGATGAGGTTGAGGATGCCTGGACCAAAGACCCGGTCAAGCGGCTGCGCGCGTGGCTCGAATCGAAGAAGGCATGGAACAAGAAAAAGGAAGAAAAACTCCAGGCCGAGTGCGACGAGTGGATGGACAAGGAGGTGGACGCGTACCTTGAAACGCATGCGCAGCCGGTGGCCGCGATGTTCGACTACACCTTTGCGGAATTGCCGGCCGACCTGGCGGCGCAGCGCGAAGAAGCGATTGCGCTGGAACAGGGGGAGCACTGACATGGCCGCGATCACGCTGATCGAGGGTGTCACCCAGGCGCTCGCCTACGAGATGGCGCGCGATGAATCGGTCGTGGTGCTGGGCGAGGACGTCGGCGTCAACGGCGGCGTGTTTCGAGCCACCGTCGGCTTGCAGGAAAAGTTCGGCGAATGGCGCGTGTTCGATACGCCGCTCGATGAAGCCACCATCGCCGGGGTCGCCGTCGGCCTCGCTGCGCAGGGCATGAAGCCGGTTGCCGAGGCGCAGTTCGAGGGTTTCATTTATCCGATGGTGGACCAGATCGTCTGCCACGCCGCACGCATGCGCAACCGCACCCGTGGACGCCTGAGCTGCCCGGCGGTTTTCCGTGCGCCGTGGGGCGGTGGCATCCACGCGCCCGAACACCATTCGGAAGCCAACGAGCACCTGTTCACCAATGTCCCGGGCCTGCGCGTGGTGCTGCCGTCCTCGCCTGCGCGTGCCTACGGGTTGCTGCTGGCGGCAATCCGGGATCCCGATCCGGTGGTGTTTTACGAGCCCAAGCGCATCTACCGCCAGTACAAGGAAGAAGTGCCGGACGACGGCGAAGCGCTGCCGATGGACGTGTGTTTTGTGCTGCGCGATGGC
>JBOHYW010000219.1:0-6041 GCA_050738155.1 Rhodanobacteraceae bacterium | reverse complement strand
CGGCTCTATTGTCCCCGCATCCTGCCCTGGAAGCGCGGCTTGTCGTTGCCGATGGTCGGCAGCTTGATCTTGCCGACGGCGTTGATGCGTTCTTCGGCCATGCGGTCGGCGGCCTTGTAGGTCGGGATGCCGTCGCGGTCGGCGATCTGGAAGATGCGGCCGACGTTGTAGTAGATGCTGCGCATCATGCGCATTGCGCGCTCGCGGTTGTAGCCATCGATTTCCAGCGACACGTTCATCACGCCGCCGGCGTTCACTGCGTAGTCGGGGGCGTACACCACACCGCGCTTCATCAGCTCGTCGCCGATCTGGTCGGTGGAAAGCTGGTTGTTGGCGATACCGCAGACGATCGGCGCCTTGATGCGGTCGATGGTCTGGTCGTTGACGGTGCCGCCGAGCGCGCACGGGCTGTACACGTCGCAGTCGACGTCGTAGATGTCGTCGGTACCGACCGCTTCGCAGCCGAGTTCGTCGACGCAACGCTGCACGGCGTCCTTGTTGATGTCGGTGACGAACACCTTGGCGCCCTGTTCGCGCAGCAGCTTGATGAACTCGCTGCCGACGTGGCCGGCGCCTTGCACGGCGAAGCTGTATTTGCCGACGTCTTCGTTGCCATGCTTGTAGTTGAGCGTCGCCATCACGCCCTGCAAGGCGCCGTAGGCGGTGAATGGCGAGGGATCGCCCGAGCCGCCGTGCACCTGATGCACGCCGGTGACGAATTCGGTTTCGCGATAGACGTATTCCATGTCGTTGACGTCGATGCCGACGTCTTCGGCCGTGATGTAGCGGCCGTTCAACGAATTGATGTAGCGCCCCAGTGCGCGGAACAATGCTTCGGATTTGTCCCTGGCCGGGTCGCCGATGATCACGGCCTTGCCGCCGCCGAGATTCAAGCCGGCCACCGCGTTCTTGTAGGTCATGCCGCGCGACAACCGCAGCACGTCGTTCAAGGCCTCTTCCTCGGTCTTGTACGGCCACATGCGCAGACCGCCCAGCGCCGGACCCAGTACGGTGTTGTGGATCGCGATGATGGCTTTCAGGCCGGCATCCCTGCTGTGGCAGAACACGACCTGTTCGTGGCCAGTGGTGGAAATGGTTTCGAAAAGCATCGCTGCTTGCTCCCGGGGTCGCCACGTGCGCGGCATGGGTGGTGGAAGGCGCCGAGGCGCCACGGATGGAACGCGCACGGGATCGCGAGCGGCCGGTCCAACGTGCGCAGCCGCCTAGTGTAGCCGGGACGCGTGGCGCAAGACAGGCTCCATCAACATATGGCCCTCAACATGTTCCCGTAACACATTGGTTGTGTTTCAGTTTTCGTGTCACCGTGGCGCCGGGTTCACAGCGAGCAGTGCGGATCGTGGCCGTTGGCGCGCGCTGCACGAAAGGTTGCTTCCAGCGTGGGTGCGCGGGCGGCGAGCTTGGCGATGCGGTCGCCGGGCGAGGGATGGGTGGAAAGAAAGCTCGGTCCGCGGTTGCCGGGATTGGCCTTTTGCATGTTCTGCCACAGCGTGACGGCGGCTTTCGGGTCGAAGCCGGCCGCGGCCATGTAGCGCTGGCCCAGCACGTCGGCTTCGCTTTCCTGCGCCCGCGAGAACGGCAGCAGCACCAAGGTCTGCGCGCCGATCCCGAGCAGGGCCTCCATGGTGCCGGGGTTCATACCCTGGGCAGCGCCGTAGGCGTTGGCGGCGCTCACCCCGATTTGGGTGGCGAGGTTGTCGGAGACGCGTTCGGCCGGGTGGCGCGCGACCACGTGCGCAAGTTCGTGCCCCAGCACCGCGGCCAGCTGGTCCGGGGTCTTCGCGACCTTGAACAGGCCGCGATTCACGCCGATGCGACCACCGGGCAGGGCGAAAGCGTTGGCGCTGTCGTCATTGATGATCTCGACATCCCATTTCTCGGTATTCCACGGCGGCGGCAGTACGTCGATCAGCGCACGGGCGACGCAGGTGGCATAGGCGCGCTCGCGTGGCGCCTGCGCGAACTTGCCCTGCTTGCGCATCTGGTTGAACGTGTCCAACCCGAGCTGGCTCATTTGCGAACCCGAAACCAGCATCAACTGGCTGCGTCCGGTGGGGCTGGTGGCGCACGCGCCGAGCAACAGCGCGAGGCAAACGACGATGGCAAGGTTTCGCATGGTGCCTCCTTACTTTGCAGCGGACGGCCCCAACAGCTTAGCGCAATGCCATCGAATGCTTGTCGAAGCTCGGCTGCCGGGCTCGCGTGGAAATAGTACGAGCGTGCTATTGATCCATGACCTCGACGATGCAGCAACGCCTGATCTCGCGCGTGCTGGAACAAACGGGCGAACCGCCGCGCTTGCCCATGCTGCTGCGCTTCCGCGCGATGCAGCACATTCCTGTGCGGCTGTTCGGCTATGGCTGCGGCAGGAACACGTGCGTACCGGCCGGGGCCAGTCCGGTAGGTTGGGCTGATCCCGGACTTGTTCCGGGAGAAGCCCAACAGCGGTCGAATGTCGTTGGGCTTCGCTGCGCTCAGCGCCAACCTACAAGAGCGTTCCGGCGCCGCCCGCTTCATTGTTGGGCTTCGCTGCGCTCAGCACCAACCTACAAGAGCGTTCGAGCGCCGCCCGCTTCATTGTTGAGCTTCGTTGCGCCCAACACCAACTTGCACACCACTTGGCCAGGTGTTCACGGGCAGCCCGGCCCTGCTTCACTACCCCGAAGGTCCCGTACGCGCATGAAAAAGCCCGGCGTTTGCGCGCCGGGCCGTGTTTCGCGACGACCAATCAATGCTGGTGGTCGTTGTCATGATGGTGGTTACCGCCGTGGTGCTTGTCCCGGCCATTGTGCCGGCCGTTGTCGTGGTGGCCGCGGTGGTGCGGGCCACGGTCCCAGTGGGCGCGCCGCATCTGCCAGCGGTCTCCGTGGTGTACCCAACGTGGCTGGTAATAGACGTAACCCGGGCGTGCACGGTGCCAAGATCCAACCGCCCAGACATAGCGACGGCCGCTCCAGTTCCAGTAACCCGGTGCCCAGACATAACCCATGCGTGGTGCCGGCACTACTTCATAACGTGGGGGTGGTGGCGGCGTACCGACGCTGATGCCGATACTGACCTGCGCGGATGCCGTCGGCGCGAAACCTGCGGTGGCACCCATGGCCATCGCGAGTGCGGCAAGCAATGCAAGGTTGCGTGTGTGCACGAAACACCTCCGTCGTGATCGGCCGAAATTCGGCCTCGATACGAGACTAACGCACGACCCGGCCAAAGGTGTCAGTTTCGCCGGTCGTTCATTCAGATAACGGCGGGTTTGACATTCAGCACGCGTTAGAATGAAGCAATGAACCAGACTGCCATCGATCTTTCGTCCAGCGAAGCCAAGCCCGACGCGACGCCGCTGCGCTTCGTCACCGCCGCCAGCCTGTTCGACGGCCACGACGCCGCAATCAACATCATGCGGCGCATCATCCAGTCGCAGGGCGCCGAAGTGATCCACCTCGGCCACAACCGCAGCGTCGAAGACGTCGTACGCGCCGCGCTGCAGGAAGACGCCGACGGCATCGCGCTGTCCAGCTACCAGGGTGGCCATGTCGAGTACTTCAAGTACATGGTCGACATGCTGCACGAACGCGGCGCGCCCCACATCCGCGTGTTCGGCGGCGGCGGCGGCACCATCACACCCGAAGAAATCAAGGAACTGCAGGACTACGGCGTCGAGCGCATCTACCACCCCAACGACGGCATGCACATGGGGCTGGTGCATATGATCGAGGATGTGGTTGCGCGTGCTGCGCACGCGCGGGACTCGGGGCTCGGGGCTCGGGACTCGGCTCAAAAGCCGGGACTCGGACTGCGGAGGCAGGATGCCGGAGCGAACATCGGCGCAGCCGATGGCCCGAAGGGCGAGCCGCAGGAGCGGCGAGTTTCTCGGGACTCGGGACTCGCAGCCATCGCGGGTGCGGATATCGATGACGAGATCAGCATCGGGAGGATGCTGTCCGCCATTGAAGACGGCATATTCTCCGAAAACGAACTGAAATTACTGCGGAAGCAATGGACTCGCCGCTCTTCCGGGTCCCGAGTCCCGGGTCCCGAGTCCCGGATTCCGACGACCCCAGTCGTCGGAATCACCGGCACCGGCGGGGCCGGCAAGTCCTCGGTCGTCGACGAACTGCTGCTGCGCTTCCTGCATTCGTTTCCCGAAATGCGCGTCGCGGTGCTGGCGGTCGACCCGACTCGCCGCAAGGGCGGTGGCGCGCTGCTGGGCGATCGCATCCGCATGAACGCGCTGCGCTCGCACCGCGTGTTCATGCGCTCGATGGCCACCCGCCGCGCGCACGTCGCAACCAGCGCGGTGCTGCACGACTGCATCGCGTTCCTGAAATCGTTGCCGTTCGACCTCGTGATCGTCGAGACCGCCGGCATCGGCCAGGCCGATACCGAAATCGTCGATCTCGTCGATTTCCCGGTGTACGTGATGACCAGCGACTACGGCGCGGCCAGCCAGCTCGAGAAAATCGACATGCTGGATTTCGCGCAACTCGTCGTGCTCAACAAGTACGACCGCCGTGGCGCCGAAGACGCGCTGCGCGACGTGCGCAAGCAGTGGAAGCGCAACCACACCGCGTTCCAGACGCCAGACGAAGACGTGCCGGTGTATCCGACGATCGCCAGCCAGTTCAACGACCCCGGCATCACCTGGATGTTCGTCAACCTGTGCCGGCTGTTGCGGGAGAAAATTCCGGGACTCGGGACTCGGGACTCGGGACTCGATCAAAAAACCGCCTCCTCAAAGGAAGCGCAGGCTCTTGAACCCTCCCCTTCAAGGGGAGGGCAGGGTGGGGATGGGGTTGATTCGAACGTCGCCCACAGCAAACCCATCCCCCACCCAGCCTCCCCCTTGAAGGGGGAGGAGTCGTCCTCGCAGACTGGTCAGGCGCGATTGCACTGCGACTTCGACCCGCAGATCGACACCTCGCTCAAGGAGCCACGCGCCACCGTGCTGATCCCCGGCAAGCGGGTGCGCTACCTCGCCGAAATCGCCGAGCAGGGCAGGGGCATCAACGCCGATGCCAAGCGCATGGCCGAAGCCGCGTCGAAGGCGCAGCATTACTTCGAATCTTTGAAGGAACTCGGCGATCCTGCGTTGCCCAAGCCGCTCGACCTGTACGACGCGGCACAGTTGCAAAATGCCGTCGCCCCGGCGCAGGCCGAGGCTGCTTTGCATCCCTCTCCCTCCGGGAGAGGGACCGAGGGTGAGGGTACGGGCGAAGCGAAGTCAGCCGCTCACTCCAATACCGCGCAAGCCCCGAACCCTCACCCGTCGCTGCGCGACACCCTCTCCCGAGGGGAGAGGGAAAAAAGCACCGTTCGAGCTGAGCGTAGCCCGCCGCAGGCGAGCGAAGTCGAAGCGTCCGCCGACGGCACACTCATGCTCCTCCGCCAACGCTACAACGAAGCAGTGAAGGAACTCAGCGCCGAAGCCATCAACCTCCTGCGCGCCTGGCCCGCCTCCCGCGAAGCCGTGCAGAACGAATTCAACGAATACACCGTCCGCGGCAAGGCCATCAAGGTCCAGAACTACCGCGAAACCCTGTCGCACCAGAAAGTGCCGAAGATCGCGCCGCCCACGACGAACGAGTGGGGCGAGCAGCTCAAATACCTGATGCTGGAAAACCTGCCGGGCGCGTATCCCTACACCGGCGGCGTGTACCCGTACCGCCGCTCCGGCGAAGACCCGACCCGCATGTTCGCGGGCGAGGGCACGCCCGAGCGCACCAACCGCCGCTTCCATTACGTCTCGCGCGGGCAACCCGCATCGCGGCTTTCCACCGCGTTCGATTCGGTCACGCTGTACGGCGAAGACCCGGCGCCGCGCCCGGACATCTACGGCAAGATCGGCAACTCCGGCGTGTCCATCGCCACGCTGGTCGACATGAAGAAGCTGTATTCCGGCTTCGACCTGTGCAACCCCAAGACCAGCGTGTCGATGACCATCAATGGCCCCGCGCCGATGATCCTCGCGATGTTCATGAACACCGCGATCGACCAGCAGGTCGAGAAATACCTGAAGGAAGACG
>JBOHYW010000218.1:0-6073 GCA_050738155.1 Rhodanobacteraceae bacterium | reverse complement strand
GTGTTGTCCTCATCGACGTAGCAGCACGCCATGTCCGCGTGGTTGACGAAGCGTTCGGCGAGCAGCAGCAGTGCATAGCGATGCAACATGTCACCGGCGGGGATGCAAACCGCCCACTCAGCACCGGTGCCCCCGATCGCGGCATCCAGGGCTGCGCTGCTGTCGTCGGCCCCGGCGAGTTGACTGGAAACGACGGTATGCACTGGCGCCAAGCATTGCTCGCGCACGCTGCGCAAGGTCTTTTCCACGGCCTGCGCATCGCCTTCGCTGTCGATGACGACCACGCTGGCCGATGTCGCCGCCGCCAGTGTCGCGACGCGTTGCTTGAATGCATCGGATGACTCGTCGAGCCGCAGCTTGGCGGAAAGGCTCTGGTAGTCCTCCACCGGCTGTTCGGCAACCCCCGCATCGAGTTGCTTGAGCAAGAGCCGGCGTCCTTCGCGCACCGCCTCGCTGTCGAAGTCGCCGTAGCGCGCGTAAAGCTGGCGATAGAGCCTTGGATAGTCCTTGGCACGCCGCGCGGTCAGGCGCCCTGTCGCCCCCCCGTGGAAGCGCACCTCGGCGGTGCGTTCGGATACATGAACGAACGGGAATCGGCTGGCGAGGCGCAGCAGCACGTCCCAGTCCACCAGCGCCGGCAACGTTTCGTCATACCGGCCGATTTCGGCAAGCATCGTGCGCGGGTGCGTCCAATTGTTGGCCATGATGAAATTGCGGACAAAAAGCTTTTCCTTGGAAAAGCCCGCTTCCGATGGCCAGTCCGTCACGATCGACGGCACGCCGTGTCCGGTAATGGTGAGACAACGAGCATCGGTGTAAACCACACTGCCGGGGTGCTCGGCGTGGGTCCGCGCGTGTATCGCAAGATGCTCGGGCAACACGATGTCGTCATCGCCAAGGTATCCAATGAAACGGCCCCGGCACAGGCTCAGTGCCGTATTTGTCGCCGCCGATGGCCCACCGTTTTGCCCGCGCCGGATATAAGTGATGTTGAGGTCGAACTGGGCGAGGATGTCCTCGACCGGTGCGCCGCAATCGTTTACCAGCACCACCTCGAAATCCTGCATGGTCTGGTCCTTCAGGCTCTGTAACGCACCCTTCAGGAACTCCGGACGGTTGTAGGTCATCAGGACAATCGAAAACAACGGCGCTTTCGCTGCCCGTTCACAGCGATCGGAATCGGGTTGCTGCGCATGCGTATCGGAAATCGCAGGTTCCCGTGCAGTGGATGCCGGCGAATCCTCCGGCGCCGTGGCCGGACGATCCATCACCGTCGTGGTTGTGTCATCCCGCATGATTTTGTTCGTCCCCGCAGCAAGGCGCACCGCCGCCAATTTTTCGGCGACGCAAGGTGCAATCAGGTAGTTGCAGCAAGATCGATGCCAGCCCGAAAGCCCTCCGCGACCGGTCGCGAGCACGCTCGCTCCTACCCGCCGGTGGTAGGCCGGTTCAAGGAGCGCAGCGACGACTGCGCCGCAGGAGCGGCGCGAACGGCATAGCCGGGCCCGAAGGGCCATAGGGCAGGATGCCCGACGTCTACCGGCGACGCGCGCAGCATTGCATTGATGATCGGAACCCAGCGCCGGCTCCGGCCTGCGGCCTTGAGCCGGCCTACGCAACAACGTTGTAGTAGATAGGCCGGTTCAAGGAGCGCAGCGACGACTGCGCCGCAGGAGCGGCGCGAACGGCATAGCCGGGCCCGAAGGGCCATAGGGCAGGATGCCCGACGTCTACCGGCGATGAGCGCAGCAACCGCACCGGTGGAAGCCACATGCCGGCTCCGCCCTCCGGGCTTGAGCCGGCCTGCACCAACGCGCCGGCTTACGTCGATGAGTCGGCCTACGCAACTGTTGTACACGTGACCCGCATCACGCCACGGCCATTGCGAAGCGGCTAGGCATACCGGCCGCATGCTCAAGTTCCCCAATCCTGTGCCGAAACAGCCTGCGAGGCGGCATGCAACCGGTTCTTCGGATGCACCGCCGGTACAACCCAAGCCGGCTGTCCGGCACTTCATACCGTCAGGAGAACCTAGCCATGACTCAAGTCATCAACACCAACATCATGTCGCTGACCGCGCAGAACAATCTGAACAAGTCTCAGAGTTCGCTGGCCACCGCCATGGAACGCCTGTCCTCGGGCCTGCGCATCAACAGCTCGGCCGACGACGCCGCGGGTTATGCGATTTCGACCCGCATGACCACCCAGATCAACGGCCTCGACACCGCTGCCCGCAACGCCAACGACGCCGTGTCGCTGGCGCAGACCGCCTCGGCGGCGCTGCAGCAGGTCACCGACAACCTGCAGACGATCCGCCAGTTGGCGGTGCAGGCAGCCAACGCCACCAACTCCCAGAGCGACCGTGATGCACTGGACTCGGAAGTGCAGCAGCGCCTGGCTGAAATCACCCGTGTCTCGCAGCAGACCACCTTCAACGGCCGCCGGATTCTTGACGGCAGCTTCGGCACCGCCGCGTTCCAGGTCGGCGCCAACGTCGGCGAGACGATTTCCATCAACCTGAGCCAGGGCACCGAAGCCAGCCAGATCGGCAAGGTCGCCACGGTCAGCGACAACGTCAGCGGCTCCTTCGGCGGGCTGGGAGTTGCCGCTGGTGACCTGACCGTCACAATCGGTGGCGGCAGCGCAGTGAACGTGTCTGGCCACTTCTCGAGCGCCAGCGGTTTGGTCGCTGCGATCAATACTGCTGCCACGGCAGCCGGCGCTACGGGCGCTATCGCTGCGACGTCGGGTAATGAAATCAAGATCACCGCCCTCGCCAGTGGCGTGACATTCGGCGGAGCCGATGCCAGCACGCTGGGCCTCGCGAATGAAGCCGCGGGTGCATCCGGCACGTCGACCGGCGTCAACGCCGCGGTTACGGCAACCTCTGGTGCGTCGGTCACCCTCGCAGCCGGCGACCTCACGATCAACGGCACGGCCGTCACCGGCACGTTCGACAGCGCCCAGGCACTGGCGGACGGCATCAACGCCGCCGGCATCCAGGGTGTTTCGTCCTACCTCGACGACAGCGGCAAACTGGTGATCCAGACCAATGGCACCGCCGATGACAACGGCTCGACCGCGGGTGGCGTCGATGGCATCACGATCGCGGGCAGCGGTATTGCCGGTATCGCATCCGGGACGACCACGGCCTCTGGAAGCTTGGCCAAGGCCGATTCCAGCAACGACGAGGTGAACGTCAAGACCGTGGCTGCCGCCAACGACACCATCAACCGCATCGACTCGGCGCTGGCCTCGGTCAGTTCCATCGACAGTCAGTTGGGTGCCATGCAGAACCGCTTCAACTCGGCAATCTCGGACGCCCAGGCGGTCTCGCAGAACCTGTCGAGTTCACGCAGCCGCATCGAGGACGCCGACTTCGCGTCTGAGACAGCCGCGATGAGCAAGGCGCAGATCCTGCAGCAGGCCGGCATCTCGATGTTGGCGCAAGCCAACGCCGCGCCCCAGTTGGTCCTGAAGCTCCTGCAGTAAGCAACAAGCGGCAAACGGATTCCGCCGGCGGCGCAATATGGCCGCCGGTGGTTTCCCCGGTCACGGAAGCCGGCGCCACACCGCGGACCGATGCTGTTGGCGACGGTGGTATGCAACTTGCTACCAATACCCCATAAGCGTCGGTTTTCCGTCACCTTCCTGAAGTGGGCCCAATCGCCATGACCAGCATCAGCTCGACCAGTTCCGACAGCCTGTCCAGCCTCTTGAATGCACTCGGCGGCGGATCATCCAGCACGTCGGGCACGAGCGACACGGGTTCCAGCAATCTCGTGGGCTCGTCCGACAGCGGACTCATCAGCGCACCGGGGCTCGGTTCCGGACTGGATGTCAACACCATCGTCAGCAAGCTGGTGAATGCCGAGATCGCACCGGCGCAGAACCAGATCGACAACCAGCGTACCAACATCACCACGCAAACCTCGGCGCTGGGTTCCCTGAAATCACTGCTGGCGTCGCTGCAAAGCAGCCTGTCTTCGCTGGCCGACGGCAGCGCGTTCACCCAATACACCACAACCTCCAGCAACACCGACGTGTTCACCGCCACGGCCGGCGCCAATGCGACGGCCGGCACTTACCAGATCGAAGTGCTGCAGACCGCGGCGGCCCAAAAGGTGTCTTCCGGCGCATTTGCCAGCAGCGCCGCGGTGGGTACCGGCACCCTCACCCTGTCGGTCGGTAGCCAGTCGATCGACATCAACATCGATTCGACCAACAACACCCTCGCCGGCATCCGCGACGCCATCAATGGCGCCAGCGGCAATCCCGGCGTCAGCGCCACCATCGTGCATGCGACGGATGGCGATCACCTGGTGTTGACCTCCAACAAAACCGGCGTCGCCAATGCCTTCAGCATCAGTGCCAGTGGCGGCGACGGCGGCCTCGATGCGCTGACCTGGGATGCGACGGCCGGTACCGGCAGCCTGACCCAGCAAACCGCCGCGGCCGATGCCAAGGTCAACATCGACGGTTTCACCTCGAGCTCGTCCACCAACGTCATGGACGGCGCCATCGACGGCATCACCCTGAACATCGCCAGCGCCGAACCCGGCCAGACCGAAAGCCTGACCGTCGGCCGCGACGTCGACGGCATGCAGAAGCTGGTCCAGGGCTTCGTCACCGCCTACAACAACTTCGTCAAGGGCGCCGGACAACTGGCCAGCTACGACTCCAGCAGCCAAACCGCCGGACCGCTGCTCGGCGATTCGACGCTGATGAGCATCCGTTCGCAGCTTGCGATGACGTTGTCGGGCGCAGCCGGCAGCAATGCTTCCGGCCTGCAAACGCTGGGCGACATCGGTATCAGCCTGCAGTCCGATGGCACCCTGCAACTGGATTCGAACAAACTCGCTGACGCCATGAATTCGCAACCGGCGCAAGTATCCGCGCTGTTCGACGGCAGTTCGGGCTACGCCGGCAAATTGAACACGCTGCTCACGGGCTATCTCGGCCCCGGCGGCTTGCTGGATATCCGCAACACCAGCCTGAACACCCAGAGCGAGCGGCTCGACCAGAAGCAGGCGCAATTGAACACGCGCCAGCAGGACATCCAGAAGCGCTATCTCGCGCAATTCACCGCGCTGGATGTGACCATGTCGCAGATGAACCAGACCAGCACCTTCCTGACTTCGCAACTAAGCATGCTGTCCAACATGTACAAACCCAGCAGCTCGTGACCGCACACCCAACCGCAGACCGAAGGAACTTCCCATGGCCGCCTACCCGAGCCAAGCCATCAATCAATACAGCCGCGTGCGCGCGCACGGCGGCGTCGAGTCGGCCAACCCGCACCAACTCACGGCGATGCTGTTCGACGGCGCGCTCAACCGCATCGCCAGCGCGCAGGGGCATATGCAGCGCGGAGAAATCGCGGCCAAGGGCGAGTGCATCTCGCGCAGCATCGAAATCTTGAGCGGCCTGCGCGTGAGCCTCGATCGCGAACACGGCGGCGAACTGGCGGAACGCCTCGACGGCCTCTACGAATACATGGCCCATCGCCTGCTGCACGCCAACGCACACAACGATGCGCGCGCCTTGGACGAAGTCGCCGAATTGTTGCGCCCGATCAAGCAGGCCTGGGATGCGATTCCGGCCGATCTGCACGATCCACGCCGGCAACCCGGTAGCGGTGCGCATCCATGAGTTCACCCTTGAGCGAAGCGCTCGACCTGACCCGGGACATGCTGGCGGCGGCACAGGACGGCAACCGGTCGCGGTTCGAACGCCTGCACCAGCGCCGCGCGCGGTTGTTCAAGCCCGGCTTGTACGCCGATTCCGAGGCGCCACGGCTGTTGCCGCAACTGGACGCGGCGCAGAAGGAATTGGCCGCCATCCTGGATGACGATTACGCGCTGGACGACATGTCGGAACTGCTGCGCCCCATCAGCGATGATGCAACGGAGCTTCCGTCGACGCCGCATGATCCGCGCCCATCCGCGAGCGCCACGCGATGAACTCGCCCCTGGCCGAAACGCTCGACCTGACCCGCGCCATGCTGGCAGCCGCGCAAGCCGGTGACTGGCCACAATTCGGACGCCTGCACGAGCGCAGCGCGCAACTGCTC
>JBOHYW010000217.1:0-6105 GCA_050738155.1 Rhodanobacteraceae bacterium | reverse complement strand
CCGATGGCGCGCGATGCCGAATATGACCCGCAATCGGCCGCAATCAGCTCGGCCTACGTATCGGCTTTCAACGAATACGCACGCGACACCCTGAAGTTCGGCCAGGACATGAGGTTCCGCGCCGAAATCTACGGCATCAAGGACTTCCACTGGAGCTTCAAGCACCACCCGGCGGGCGGCCACGGGACGCAAGGCACCCTGAACGTGATGACCGATCTCGCGCAGGCGATGAAGTACAACCCGGATCTGAAGGTCATGCTGAACGGTGGCTTCTACGACCTCGCGACGCCGTTCTACACCGCGATCTACGAGGAAGAACACCTGCCGATCCCGCGTCGGCTCGACAAGAACATCACCTACGCGTTCTACCCCTCCGGGCACATGGTGTACGTCAACGTCCGGTCCCTGCACCAGATGCACGACAACGTCGTGAAATTCATCGACGCGACGGACAATCAGGGCAACCCGAAAACGTAGGGGGGGCATTGCCCGCCACGGACGTACCCGCGGACGATGTCCGCCCTACGGAATCAGCGAGCCGGCGCGATGCGAGTCGCGCCGGCTTTTGCGTCAGCCCGTCGAGGTTGTGCGGACTGCGCGCGCATAGGCAGCGGCAACCTTGCACACGATGCGCTGGTGCTCGCGCAGCAGTTGCTCGAGACGTTGCTGGTCCGGTTTGCCGCGCATCTCGATTCCCGCCTGCCTGCAACATGATTCGCGGCCGCGCGGAAAAAATCACACGCCGGCATGGCGCCGCACTCCTCGCCTACAATGCGCGGACGCCTGGGGATGTCTTCGTGCCTGCACCTTCCCTCCACGTCAAACGCTACCTGATTACCGGACTTCTGGCCTTCATCCCGGTGTGGATCACCTGGGTGGTGTTCAAGTTCGTGTTCACGCTGCTGGCGGGGGTCGGCGCGCCACTGGTGAGCGGCATCATCGAACTGATCGGCATCGGTTCGCCGCGCGCGGCCGCGGCATTGAATCGCGACTGGGTAGTGTCGGGCCTGGCGTTCATCCTCACCCTGGTCGCGCTGTACCTGCTCGGCTGGTTTTCGACGCGCGTGCTGGGGCGGCGCATCCTCGGCACCATCGACCGGCTGATCGAGCGCATTCCGCTGGTGCACACGATCTACGGCGGCGTCAAGAAACTGATGACGCTGATGCGCAACAAACCCGGCGGCACCCAGCGCGTGGTGCTGATCGACTTCCCCTCTTCCGCGCTGAAGGCGGTCGGGTTCGTGACCCGCACCTTCATCGACGACGCTGGCCGCGAAGTGGCGGCGGTGTACGTCCCGACCACGCCCAATCCGACCGGGGGCTATCTCGAACTGGTGCCGACCGAACGCCTGATCGCGACCGACTGGAGCATGGACCAGGCGATGGCGTTCATCGTGTCCGGCGGTGCCGTGGGTCCCGAGCGGTTGCCGGACGTGGAAGCCACCACGCGAACGGGCCCGGGTTCCCGTTCGGCGGACGTACGCCAGCCGTCGATGGTTTCGGATGCGAAATGAACCCGACGCCACTTCCGGCCTGCGCTGTTTCGTCGCGCTGGTTCCCGACGCGGCGAGCCGACGCGCGTTGCAGCAATGCCGCGCGTCACTGGAGCGCACCATCGTCGGCGCCGCGCGAAGGGTGCGTTGGGTCGAACCCGCCGCGCTGCATCTGACGCTGCGCTTCCTCGGAAACTCCGACTCGGCGCAAATCGAGTATTTCAAGTGCACCCTGCCGGCACTGGCGACCCCGCTTCCCGCGATCGCGGCGCGACGATTCGGCGTCTGGCCCAACCGCGCACGCCCGCGCCTGCTGGTGCTGGAACTTGAATCCGAACCAGCGATCGTCGACCTTGCCGCTGAATGCGAACGGCACGCGCGCACGGCCGGTTTCGAGCCCGAGCCGCGGCGCTTCCGCGCCCATATCACGCTGGCACGCCTGCGTCCCGGCTGCGCCTTCGCGATCCTGCCCACTCCGCCACAGGCGGTAACCTTCGACGCCATCGCGCTGATGCAAAGTACCCTCGCGCAACCCGCTGCACGCTACACGGAACTTGCGCGTTCGCCGCTGCTGCAAGCGGGTTGATCCTGCGCGGGACCGCCCATCCAACGGATTCGCACGGCGCCCACTGCGGCATCCACCTCGCGCCGCCGCAAACCCGCCCGCGCGACACCATGACCAATGACCTGGCCGCGCACACAGCCGTCGATTGATGGCACAATCGGCGGTTCTCGCCGCGCATCACGGGCGCGGCGGCGACCTGATATTTCGACGCCAAAGGATTCCTTCATGCGCAAGTTTTCGATGACCCCGATCGCGCTCGCCATCGGCGCGGTGCTGGCCCTCGCGGGCTGCAGCCACAACGCCAACAACGAAAGCGCGTCGGCGCCGGCCGCGTCCGCATCGACGGCGGCGGTGGCGTCGGCCTCGTCTGCCGCCGCACCCGCGGGTCCGGCCAGCGTTGGGATCCCGCCCGAGCAGTCACTCGCGTTCACGCTGGACGACCAGTACAGCCCGTGCAACGACTTCGACCAGTACGTCAACGCCAAGTGGAACGCCGCCAACCCGATTCCGTCCGACCAGTCGCGCTGGGGCGCGTTCGGCATGCTCAACGACCGCGCGATGCTGCAGCAGAAGCAGATCCTGCTCGACGCTGCGTGGGATGCGCAGCACGGCAAGGGCAGCGCGCTCGAACGGAAGCTCGGCAACCTGTACGCCGCGGGCATGGACACCACCGCCATCGACAAGCTTGGCTATGACCCCATCAAGCCGCAGCTCGCGAAGATCGATGCGCTGAAGAACACCGCCGATATCGTGAAATTTCTCGACCAGAGCTTCGAGGACGGCAACGGCTATGTCTTCGACTTCGGCTCGGGCGCCGATTTCAAGAACGCGAAACTGCAGATCGGGTATGTAAACCAGGACGGTCTGGGCCTGCCAACCCGCAAGTACTACCTGAGCCAGGATCCGAACTACAAGCAGATTCGCGCCGAGTACGTCAGCTACATCGCCAAGAGCCTGCAACTGGCCGGCGCCACGGAAGCCGCCGCCAGGCAACAGGCCGACCAGGTGCTGGCGTTCGAGACCGAACTTGCAAAGGCTTCGCTGTCGCCCACCGAGCTGCTGAATCCCGACAACGAGTACGACTTCATCACGGTTGCCGAGGCCAACAAGATCACGCCGCACTTCGACTGGCAGACATTCTTCAAGGCCCAGGGCGTCGACATCGACAAGGGCTTCTCGCTGTCGCAGCCGAAGTTCATGGCCGAATTCGACAAACTGCTCGTATCGGCGCCGGTTGCGCAATGGCAGGCGTACCTGAAGTTCCACACCATCAGCGACGCGTCGCCGGCGCTGAGCGAACCGTTCCAGGACAACCACTACGAGTTCTACGACAAGACCCTGGCCGGCCAACCCGAGCAGAAGCCACGCTGGAAGCGCGTGGTGGGCATGGTCAACCGCGCAATGGGCATGGGCCTTGGTGAACTGTACGTCGCCCGGTACTTCCCGCCGGAAGCCAAGGCCCGCGCCGAGCAGCTCGTCGCCAACATCCGCGCGGCATTCAAGGAGCACGTCGAGCACCTGACCTGGATGAGCGAGGCGACCAAGCAGAAGGCACTCGCGAAGTTGGCGCTGTACCTGCCCAAGATCGGTTATCCCGACAAGGGCGAGTGGCGCGACTGGTCGGGCCTCGCGATCCAGCCCGGTCAGTTCTTCGCGAACCTTCAGGCTGCGGCCAAGTACAACTACCACTGGGACATCAACAAGATCGGCAAAGCAACCAACCGCAAACAATGGGGCATGACCCCGCAGACCGTCAATGCGTACTACAGCGACTCCGACAACACCATCAACTTCCCGGCCGCGATCCTGCAACCGCCGTTCTTCTACGCGCACGGCGATGACGCGGTCAACTACGGCGGCATCGGCTATGTGATCGGCCACGAAACGACCCACGGCTTCGACAAGTTCGGCAGTGAATTCAACGGCTACGGCGATCACGTCAACTGGTGGACCAAACAGGACCGGGAAAAATTCAACCAGCTCACCGACGAACTGGAGAAGCAATACGACCAATACGCGCCGATTCCCGGAAAACCCGACCTGCACGTCAACGGCAAGATGACGATCCGGGAGGACACCGCCGATCTCGGCGGCCTCAACATTTCCTACACCGCGCTGCAGACCGCGCTCAAGGCCGACCCCAAGGAAACCGACGCCAAGATCGACGGCATGACCCAGGACCAGCGCTTCTTCCTGAGTTCGGCACGCGTGTGGGAAGGCACCAGCCGCGAGAAGAGCGCGGAGCTGCTGCTGAACGTGGATCCGCACGCGCCCGCCAAGATCCGCGCCTTCGCATCGGCCAGCAACATGCCGCAGTTCGCCGAGGCGTTCCAGTGCAAGACGGGCTC
This sequence comes from Rhodanobacteraceae bacterium, assembly GCA_050738155.1. GTDB lineage: Bacteria > Pseudomonadota > Gammaproteobacteria > Xanthomonadales > Rhodanobacteraceae > 66-474. The sequence continues at coordinate 1,699 of JBOHYW010000217.1, read as the reverse complement.
GAAGATGCACCGCGAGCATTCCGTGAAGATCTGGTAGGTCCTCCGGCGCGGCCGGGCACGGATGCCCGGCCGCGCATCGATTGCCCAAAAACGCCGCACACCTGTGCGGCGTTTTTGCAGGCGCGCTGGCGGCGGTCGAATGCGTCATTCCCGCGCCCAGTCGCTCGTGTGCGCCCCGGTTCGTTCGATGTGATTATTACGAATCATTCGCATTTACAGTAGTATTCGCGAGGTCGCCTGTCCGCCGGGCAAGCCAGCAATTCCGGACGCTGTTACGCGCAGCCGATTGGAATAGCCGCGTGGGGCTGACCGGCGCGACGTCACGCACACGAGGACAACTACTGCATGTCGGGGATCACGCATCGCAAGCACGGCTCCGGCCGTTCCAGCCGGGGCCCGCTCGCCCTTTCCACGTTCATGACGGGCATCGCCCTCGGCTTGCCACCGCTCGCCACCGCGGCCGCGCCAATACCGGCGGTCGATGCGTCGGGAACCCCCACGCAACTGCCCGCCATCACCGTCACGGCCCAAAAAGATCCGTACAAAATCGACCAGATGCAGTCGCCCAAATTCACCGAGCCGCTGCTGGACACGCCGCAGACCATCGACGTGATCAGCATGGCGATCATCCAGCAACAGGGCGCCACCACGCTCACCGAGGCGCTGCAGAACAGCCCCGGCGTCGGCACCTTCTTCGTCGGCGAGAACGGCAGCACGTCCACGGGTGACGCCATCTACATGCGTGGCTTCGACGCCGCCGGGAGCATTTTTGTCGATGGCGTACGCGACCTGGGGGCAATCTCGCGGGACGTATTCGATACCGACCAGGTTGAAGTGATCAAGGGCCCGGACGGCACCGTGTACGGTCGCACCACGCCGACCGGCGCGATCAACATGGTCAGCAAGCAGCCCATGCTGGACAACGGTGCAACCGCGTCGGTGGCCTACGGCAGTGCCGATTAGAAACGCACCACGGCCGACTGGAACGCGGTGATCGGGCAACGCGCCGCTTTCCGCCTGAACGTGATGGGCCAGAACAGTGGCGTCCCGGGACGCGACGACGTCGAGAACAACCGCTGGGGCGTGGCGCCGTCCGTGGCGTTCGGCTTGGGCACCCCGACCCGCATCTACCTCGACTTCCTCCACGTGACCCAGAACAACGTGCCCGACGGTGGCGTGCCGACCATCGGCCTTTCCGGCTATGGCACTCCCGACCCGACACGACCGTTCCTGAGTGATGCGCCGCCGGTGAATCCGTCGAACTTCTACGGCACCGACGCCGACTTCCAGCACGTCAAGGCCGACATGGCCACGCTGATCGTGGACCACGATTTTTCCGACAACCTGGCACTCCACGACACCTTGCGCTGGGGCCGCACGTCCCAGGATTACCTGCTGACCTCGTTCATGGGCAGCGCCGCCAACCTGATGACGCCCAATCCCCTGTACCCGTCGACCTGGACGATCGCCCGCAGCAACCCGAACTTCCTGGACCAGACCAACCGCATCATCACCAACCAGACGAACTTCACGGCCAATTTCACCCCCGGAGCCATCCGGCACAACCTCAGTGCCGGCGCCGAATGGACCCACGAGGAAATCGGAGCGGGCGGCTTGGCCGCGCTCGCTGGCAGCACGTGGACGCCCGCGAGCCTGTACGATCCCGATCCCGACCCCGACACCGCCACCGGCCTCATCA
>JBOHYW010000216.1:0-6149 GCA_050738155.1 Rhodanobacteraceae bacterium | reverse complement strand
CCGTGTTGGCCGCACCGGTGCGGCGGGCGTGGCGCGTATCGACGCCGGCCGCGGCAAGTCCCTCGAGCAGCAGGTCGCCGAACATGTCCCGGCCGAACATGCCGACGAATGCCGCGTGACCGCCGAGACGCGCGACGGCGACCGCGACGTTGGCGGGCGCACCACCCGGATGCGCGGTGAAGGCCGGTGCTGCGCCGGTCGCCGTGCCGTGGAAGTCGATCAGCGCCTCGCCGTAGCAGCACACCTCGATCATGCGATGCGCGAGCCCCGCGCGCCGTAGAAGATGATGTAGAGGTAACAGGCGAGCGGCAGGACGTACGCGTGGTGCACGCCGATGTGGTCGGCCAGGGCGCCCTGTGCCAGCGGCACGATCGCGCCGCCCACGATTGCCATGATCAGAAGGCTCGACACCTTGCCGGTCAGCGGTCCGCAGTCCTCGATGCCGAGCGCGAAGATGCTCGGGAACATCACCGAATTGAACAGGCCGACCGCGACCACCGCCGCGACCGCGACGTGGCCATGGGTCAGCATCGTCGCGATCACCAGCAGCGCCGCGATGCTGGCGTTGAACGCCAGCAGGCGGCGCGTCGGGATGCGGGTCAGGACCGCCGAACCGATGAAGCGCCCGACCATTGCGCCGCCCCAGTACAGCGACACGAAGAACGCCGCGCGCGCCTCGGGCATGTTGCCGATTTCGGGCAGCGACAGGTAGTTGATCATGAAGCTCCCGATCGACACCTCGGCACCGACGTACACGAAGATCGCCAGCATCGCGAACCACACCCGGGGCAGCCGCAGCGCGTCGGCGAAGCGGGGCTGCGCAGCGTCGACCGCGGTGTGCGCCGATACGCTCGGCAGGCGTGCAAGCCACACCACGACCGCCAGCACGCACAGCACGATCGCGATGCCGATGTACGGGCCCTCGACGCTGTGCGCCTGCTGCAGGCGGTAGGCCGTCTGCGCGGCGGGCGAGCGCCGCGCGAGTGCCGTCGCGCCCAGCACCGCGGTCGAGAGGATCAGGAGGCCGCCGAAGGCCGGCGCCAGCATGGTGCCGAGCGAGTTCAGCGCCTGCGCGAGGTTCAGCCGGCTCGAGGCCAGGCGCGCGGGCCCCAGCAGGGTCACGTACGGGTTGGCCGCGACCTGCAGCAGGGTGATGCCGCTTGCCAGCACGAAGAACGCGAACAGGAACAGCGGGTACGACGGTACCCGCGCCGCCGGCAGGAACAGCAGGGCGCCGATGCCGGTGACGATCAGGCCCGCGACGATGCTGAAGCGGTAACCGAAGCGCGCCAGTACCTTGCCCGCGGGCAGCGACATCAGGAAATACGCGCCGAAGAAGGTGAACTGCACCAGCATCACGCGCGTGTAGTCGAGCGTGAACAACGCCTTCAGGTGCGGGATCAGCACGTCGTTCAGGACGGTGATGAAGCCCCACATGAAGAAGATGGTGGTCATCACCACCATCGCGGTGCGATGGCCGGCGACGCGGCGCTGTACATTTGCGCCGGCAGAGTTCATCCGTGGTCGCTTCCGTTCATCGCACGGAACCGGGCAAAGACGCGGTGCAGCGGCGCCGGCGCGGCCTGCGCAATCGGACGCGTGCGATCGTGCCAAACCCGGGTAGGCGTTCTCGCGGCTCCGCCGGGATGGCAGTAGCAGTTCGGCATTTGCCTTGGTCGCCGGTGGCCTTCGGAACAGGTTGGTATGGGTGTATTGCCGACGGCGCTCTCGGCTTGCGATGCTTGACACCCATCGTCGAAGCTTGTGTCGCGAATTCTTGATCTTCGGTCCCGGCAAGGCCCCTTTGACGCACCCACGACCCCGAACGCCGCCGACGCTGCCGGTTGGTCGTTGCCTGCGTGCAGCCGATCCGTGCGCTCATGGTCTGGGTCGTGGCGGTGCCGTCGAGCCGCGTACCACCAGTTCCGGTTTGAAGCCCAGGTTCTGAACGTTGTCGCCGCGAATGTGCGCCACGAGCAGTCGGGTGGCATGTTCGACGATCAACTTGGCCCTCTGGCGTGCGGTGGTCAGTGGCGGCCACGAGTGGCGCGAAAACGGGCTGTCCTCGAACCCTGCAATGGAAACGTCGTAGGGAATCTGCAGGCCATCCGACCGTGCTGCCGCGAGCGCACCCGCGGCAATTTCGTCGTTCGAACCGAAGATGGCGGTGGGTGGCTGGGGTAGCCCCATCAAGCGGCGCGCGCCGCGGAACCCATCGTCAAAGACATAATCGCCTTCAACCACCAACTCGTTGTGCAGCTCGACGCCGTAGTCCTTGAGTGCCCGTTTGTAGCCGTTGAACCGCTCACCGCTCGCGCGGTGGTGCTTGCCACCTTTGAGGAAGCCGATCCGTCGGTGACCCAGCTGGATGAGGTGCGCCGTGATTGCGTAGGCCGCGTCGCGATCATCAATGTAGACGCAGGGTGCGCTGCCACCCGGATCTTCGGCCGCCGACACGATTCGTACGAATGGGATGCCGTACTCCGCCAGGCCCTGCAGTGTGGTTGCGCGTTCCGATACCGGCTGCGTCAACACCAAGCCCGCAAGGCCCAACCGATGCGCGAAATCGCGTAGCCGGTCTGCGAGCTTCGGCGCACGGGAGTTGAACGGATGCACTTGCAGCCCGAAACCGAGCTCGTCACAGGCGGTGAGCGCACCCTGCAGCGCGTCGACGATGATGTACGCGTTCGGGTTGTCGTAAACGAGTCCCACGGCGTACGACCGTGCACCACCAAGACCACGCGCGAACAGGTTGGGCCGGTAGTCCAACAGCTGGATGGCGTGCATGACCCGCGTACGGGTCTCGCTTCGTACTGAGGTCCCGCCGTTGACGACCCGGGACACGGTCGCTGGCGATACCCCAGCCTGGGTAGCTACGTCCTGAAGCGTGGGCGTTGTCAAGGGTCGCTCCCTGGGTTGCTTCCGTTCCCGCGCACGACCGCGCGTCCTGGCCTTTCGCGGTAGGACACATGCAAGCCACGAGGCTGCCATTCTCCGCCAAACCGCGCTGCGTGCCCCGCTGACTCGTACGCCACGTACCGCCTTTACGCTGGCTCGAACCAGGACGTTTGATGCAACGGCGCGCCGAACGCCGCCCCGTCGATACCGCGTGGCGCTGCCCTCCGTATGGATCAGGACGGTGGTGGTATCCGGCGCAGTCAGCACGCGAGAGGCCAGTTGTTTGGACGCGGGTCACCTGGAGATCTCTTGGGTCGCTGTGCGGTTTTGCTGCAGCCTGCGCGAGGATGTGCTTGGTGAGGATACTATGTAAGCGCTCTCATATGAATATCAAACGGATCTACGCAGCAGTGCTGGAAGCCACGAACGCCGGGTAATGCGAAGAACGTTTGCAATGGTGCATTGCACCATAGAAGTGTCTCATCAAGTAACCGATACCATCGTATAATATTGAATACAGGCCATATTTGTATGTAGTCGGTTGGTAGTTCTTATTGATGCGTCGCAAATTGACGGCGCTACCAAGCAGGCAGAAAATCATTTCAACATTGGCTATCTGAGGGCGGCGCGCATGACCGGCCGACGTTTCGACGTGAACCGCTCTGCGTTGGTTGCCGCCGTTGCGTGCGCATCGATCTTGATCGGCGCATGCGCAACGCCAGCGTCGGCTGCTACGGACTTCGCTGCGCTGGTTGATCCTTTTATCGGCACCGGCAACGGGGGCAAGGTTACGGGCGACATCGACACATTTCCCGGTGCGGTGATGCCGTTCGGGATGCTCAGTTGGAGCCCCTACACCGTGCCGAATCGGACCGATGGCGGCGGCTACTTTTACGCGGACACCCACATCGGTGGCTTCAGCCTGACCCACGTGTCGGGGCCTGGCTGCCCGGCGGGCGGCGAGGTGCCCATCCTGCCGACGACGGGTGCTGTGGGCAGCCCCCCGGATGGCGCCGCGGCGACGTTCAGCCATGCGCAAGAACACGCCACGCCGGGCGAATATCAGGTCGTGCTGGATCCTGGCGGCGCTCAGGAAGTCGACGTCAAACTGGCGGCGGCGGACAGGACCGGCATCGGTCGATTCACTTTCCCGGCCACGCCCGATGCCAACTTTTTGTTCAAGGTGTCGGATGGCCAGACGACGAGCGAAACGTCCAACGTGCGGATCGTCGGCAATGATGAGGTGGCGGGCAGCGAAACCTCGGGCCACTTTTGCCGCACCGCGTCGACGGAAACCCTGTACTTCGTCGTCAAGTTCAATCGCCCGTTCCAGCGCTACGGCACCTGGGGTGCGGGCACGCCCAACCCCGGCATACGCGCGGTCACGGGGAGTCAGACCGGCGCCTGGGTGACGTTCGATACGCGCCGGGCGCGGACCGTAGACGCCAAGGTCGCCATTTCGTACGTGAGCATCGACGATGCGTTGGCCAATCTTGAGGCCGAAGAGCACGGCTGGGACTTCAACGCTGTCGCTGCGCGCGCACACGACGCCTGGAACCAGCTCCTGTCTCGCATCGATGCGCGCGGCGGCACACACGACCAACGCGTCCAGTTCTATACCGGCCTGTATCACGCGCTACTTCACCCGAACCTGTTCTCTGACGATAACGGGCAATACATCGGCTTCGATGACAAGGTCCACACGCTTCCTAAAGGGCAAGCGGTTCAATACGCAAACTTTTCCGGCTGGGACATCTATCGCTCGGAAGTGCCGCTGCTGGCGCTGCTCGTGCCCAATCGGGTGGGCGACATGGTCAGCTCACTCCTCAACGATCAGGCGCAAGGTGGTTGGCTGCCGAAATGGGGCTACGACAACGACTACACCGGGGTCATGAACGGGGATGCCGCCGACCCGATCATTGCCGAAGCATACGCGTTTGGCGCGCGCAACTTCGATACTCATGCCGCTCTTGTAGCTATGGTCAATGGCGCTACAAAAATGCGGAAAACGCCTGATTCATCTTTGTGGTCCGGGAAGTACATAGAGAGACCCAATCTTCACCTATATGAGCATTTGGGTTACGTGCCGCAGGAGACGTCGGAGACGTTGGAATATGCCACCGCCGACTTCTCCATCGCGGCGCTCGCCAAGGCACTGGGGGATGCCCCCACCTATCAGAAATTCCTGCAGCGCTCCGGCGACTGGTCGAAGGTGTTTGACCCGCGCGCCGCGTTTCGCGGCTACAAGGGCTATATGCAGTCGCGATTACTCGACGGCCAATTTCAGGCGGGGCCCGCGTTCGATATTCACGAGGGTGTTTACGGCCAGACCGGGTTCGAGGAGGGTAACGCCATCCAGTACACCTGGATGGTGCCACAGGATTTTGCCGGGCTGATCCATGCCATGGGCGGAGATGCCAAGGCGGTGGCGCGACTGGATCTGCTGTTCACGCATTTGAACGTGGGACCCAACGAAGCGTACTACTGGGCCGGCAACGAGATGTCCCTCGGTACGCCGTGGGTGTATGACTACGCTGGCGCGCCCTGGAAAACCCAAGCGGTGGTCCGTCGGATCCTGCAACAGGGGTACGCCGCGACGCCCGGTGGTGAACCGGGCAACGACGACCTCGGCGCGATGAGTTCGTGGCTGGTATGGGCCGATCTTGGCCTGTACCCCGAAACACCAGGCGCCCCGGTACTTGTGACGGGGGCACCCGTGTTTCCATACGTGACCCTGACGCTCGCCAACGAGCACAGGGTTGTGATCAGGGCGCGGGGCGCGCCTGCCGATGGTTACATCCGCGCGCTCACCGTCGACGGCAAGCCATGGACGAAGGACTGGTTGCCCGTCGACGTCCTGTTGGGCTCGGATGCGGGTTCGGCGACGACCGATCTCGACTACCAGATGGCTACTCGGCCGGACCGGCAGTGGGGCACGGCCAAGGGCGATCGGCCGCCGTCGTGGGGGGCCGTGAGATGGCGGTCAGGACTGATGGTGAACGCAACTTTTGACGCGGGCCGAAAGAGAAGCGCGAGCGCCGGTTGCGGGGCACACGTCCGACGTACGAGTTTTCACAGACCCTCGACCCATTGCGGTCATAGCACAATCCGGTAAGCGGCCGTTCCCCAAAACCGGAAACGGACAGTCAACTGAGTAGTGAGGTCCGGAATCGGAAGCATGCATGATTGTCACTTGTCCGCCTGCGACGACGCCTGCCACCAGCGAAGCGCGGGCACGATGTGGCGAGGAG
>JBOHYW010000215.1:0-6182 GCA_050738155.1 Rhodanobacteraceae bacterium | reverse complement strand
AATGCCGGCTGCAACGTCGAATGTGTGGGCGAACGCCCATCGCTGGACCAGTGGCTGAAGCTGCACTACATCGCGACGAAATCCCATGCCTGGGGCGGCGCGGCGGAAACGCTGGAAGACGCCACCGCCGATTTCGCGCTGTCGCAACTGGCACGGGAGGTCGGCGATCATGACGGCCACGCGCTGTTCCTGACCCGTGCCGGCTACTGGCGCAACCTGTTCAACCCCGCCGCGACGCCACACGGCGGCTACATCCAGAACCGCAACGCCGATGGTACCTGGCCGAAATTCACGCCATCCACCCACGACGGTTTCGTCGAAGGCAGCGCCGCGCAATACCTGTGGATGGTGCCGTTCGACGTGCACGGCTTGTTTGCCACATTGGGCGGACGTGCCACCGCCACCGCGCGACTGGATGCCTTCTTCCACACACCGGATGGTCAATGGGCGTTGACCAAAGCCGGCCCCTTGCACGCCGAACTCGACAACGAGCCTTCGATCGGAACGCCGTGGCTGTACGACTACGCCGGGCAGCCGTGGAAAACCCAGAAGGCCGTGCGCATCGTCGTCAATACCCTGTGGAAGAACGCGCCGGATGGCATACCCGGCAACGACGACCTGGGCGAAATGTCTTCGTGGTACGTGTGGGCGGCGCTTGGGCTGTATCCGGAGATCCCCGGCCGTGCCGAACTGCTGCTGGGCAGCCCGCTGTTTTCGCACGTCGTGATCCATCGACCCGGTGGCGACGTCGTGATCGACGCACCCGGCGCGAATGCGGGGGCACCCTACGTGCACGCATTGACCGTGAACGGCAAGCCGTGGAACAAACCCTGGTTGCCTGCTTCCTTTGCCCAACATGGCGGCAATTTGAACTTCACGCTCGGCGCCAAACCGGACACGCACTGGGGCAGCGATCCCGCTGATGCGCCGCCTTCGTTTCCGCCGCCCGCGCATGCCGCAACGAACAAGTCACATCCGTGAAAACCCTCCCGCCGATTCGCGCCCTGTTGCTGCTGGCGGCGTTTGTCGCTGCGCCGGTGACTGTCACGCACGCAGCGCCGGCGAGCCAGCGTCCGGTCGATTCCGCGGCGATGGCCGCCCGCGTCAAGGCCGAATTCCTGCACGCGTGGAATGGCTACAAGCAATACGCGTGGGGACATGATGAACTGCGCCCGTTGAGCAAGAAGCCGTACGACTGGTACGGCCAATCGTTGCTGATGACGCCGGTCGATGCACTCGACACGCTGGTTATCATGGGCCTGAAAAAGCAGGCCGACGAGGACCGCGCGCTGATCGACAGCAAGCTCGATTTCGACAAGGACATCTACGTCAAGGTGTTCGAAATCAACATCCGCCTGCTCGGCGGACTGCTGTCGGGTTACGAACTGACCGGCGACAAACGACTGCTGGAACTCGCCGATGATCTCGGCACGCGGCTGCTGCCGGCGTTCGATTCGCCCACCGGCCTGCCGTATCGCTACGTGAACCTCAAGACCGGCAAGGTCCGCGGCACGGTTTCCAACTCCGCCGAAACCGGCACCCTGATCCTGGAATTCGGATCCCTGAGCAAACTCACCGGCAATCCGGTGTTCTACGCCAAGGCCAAACGCGCGCTGGTCGCGACCTTTGATCGGCGTTCGAAGATCGGGCTGGTCGGCGCCGGCATCAACATCGTCACCGGCAAGTGGACCGATACCGACTCCAGCATCTCGGGCGGCATCGATTCGTATGACGAATACCTGTGGAAATGCTGGCGGCTATTCCGCGACAAGGATTGTTTGCACATGTGGAAGGCCAGCATTCCCGCCATCAACAAGTACCTCGCCGACGACGTGCACGGACAGCTCTGGTACGGCCACGCCGACATGAATACCGGCAAGCGCACCGCCACCAATTACGGCGCGCTGGATGCATTCTTCCCCGGTCTGCTGGCACTGTCGGGCGACATCAAACGCGCCGCGCGCCTGCAGACTTCATCGTTCGCGATGTGGAACCTGCACGGCATCGAGCCCGAGGTCATGGATTACCGAACGATGAAGATCGCCTACGACGGTTATGCACTGCGCCCGGAAATCGTCGAGTCGACGTACTACCTGTACCACTACACCCGTGATCCGAAATACCTCGCGATGGGCCGCACGATGTTCGACGACTTCGTGAAGTATTGCCGCACCGACACAGGTTATGCGGCACTGAAGAGCGTCGTCAGCAAGCAGAAGACAGATGACATGGAAAGTTTCGTGTTGGCCGAAACCTTCAAGTACTACTACCTGCTGTTCAATCCCAAGGCGATCGACTTCGACGCGGTGACCTTCAATACCGAAGCGCATCCGCTGCGGCGGACTTGGTGAGGCGAGGTTCCGCCCGCGATGACCAACTCTCTGCAAATGCGCTGACTCTCGCAAGCCCGCGACGCCCTACTCCCCGCCTTGTCACCGGCAAGCTGCGCATGCCCGAAGCCGCGGAAGCCCTCGAGGCCGCTATCGCATAGCCACGTTGGCCTCGTACCATCGAAGGGCCGGTTACGGCCACAACCGGTCACCTGGTTGCTGAATCAAGTCGCCGGATAGCGGACGTTGAACGCACTCGCAAGCTTGTAGCCCGCGTGCGCTGCGGTTGGTTGAATCGCCCGTCAATAGCGCACCATAGGTCTGCCTCTGACAACGGTGCTGGACCGTTGCCGCACTTCGCGATAAGACGCCTCATCGCTGGCTACGCGGACCGGTCAACAACCGCGAACCTGCGCCTGCCAGCCAACTCAGGCCGAGGCACGCAACCAGCGCCAACAACCATTGCGCTGTCGCAGACGTGGGCGCTAGCGCCGCGAAAGCAGGCCACCATGTTGCACCGTAGATGACAGTCGCGGTCACTGCTGACAGCAATAGCACGACTGCCAGTGTCGCCATCAGGATCGTTTCAAGTGACGCCGACGTTACCCGCCCCTGCCCGGGTGCCGCCACTATAGCGGCCATCTGTCGCGCGAAATCCTTTGGCAACCCGTCTGGTGGCGCGACCCGTAGCGCACTTGCCAGCAGACGATAGTTCTGCGTTTTTGGATCATCACCGGCGGGGTTCAAGTGTAAGCGCTCACGCCGCTTGGCGTTCTCTTGTACTTGCCACTCACGTTCGCGTGCCGGATTGTCAAAGCGAGGTACATCGTCAGTTTTTTGCTTCACGTTGCGACTCCTGCTCGCGCTTCCAGCGCACCGCGCAGACGCAGGCGCGAGCGAAACAAGTGGCTTTTGATGGTGCCATTGGCCATGCCGGTGACGCTGGCAATATCCGAGATGGGCATCTCTTCGAGGTAATAAAGGGTGAGAAGCGTGCGTTGCAATGGTGGTAGGGACTCAATCGCTTCCTGCAAGTGGCGCATGGTTTCGTCGCTGGCGTAAGCGGCTTCGAGGTCAAACCGATCTGCGACGTTGTCCAGTAGCGGCTCATCGTCATCAGCGTCGTCCACCAGGGGGATGTGTTTGCGCTGAAGGTGGCGCGCCGCGATGGTCCAGGCAATACGACCAATCCACGACTTCAGCGCACACTCGCCACGGTACTGCCGGAGGCATTGGTACACGCGCAAAAACGTATCTTGACACAGCTCGCGCACGTCTTCGGGGTTGCGCACCATGCGCTGGATGATATGCCAGCACAGACCTCGGTACTCGCGCACAAGGCGCTCAAATGCGCCCGGCCGATTGGCCAGCACGGCATCGACCAGCTCGCGCTCGGCCTCGCGGGCGTCATCCATGCATCTAGGGATACGCTGAACGAGCTTTCGGTTGCAAATTCGCCGGTGCAACCGCGGTGAGCTTGCTCGTATCTCTAGTCCTTGAACGGCCGTCATCCACGGCCACCCGCCAAGGGGCGTCTCATGGATTTCGACATTCTGATCCCAATCGTGCTTTTCATCTGCATCACCTACGCCATCAAGATCGTGGTCGATGCTCGGGTGCGGAGCCGCATCATCGACGCCGGCGGTTCAGACGATTTGGTCAAGTCGATCATGCGTGACGAGGAGCAGCGTCGGCGCCACTCTTCGCTGCGTTGGGGCATCGTACTCCTGTCTGTGGGCGTCGGCTTCGCATTGATCCAGTGGTTCGGTTGGCACGACGTCACTCCGGGCGTGGTCGCGGTGCTCGCGGGTGTCGTGGGGATCGGCAACCTTCTGTTTTTCGCGGTCTCGCGCAAGATTGCCTGAACGAAGTGCCACGGCGTCCCATGAATCTGCACAGTGCATCGGCCAGGGACGCTTAGAAGCCAAACAGGTTGGGCGCATGAAAGGTATTTGAAAACGTGAACAGACCAACTCGATTTCTATTTGCATCGGTAGCGCTGGGCATGGTGCTCCTCAGTCTTGCTGCAACGGCTGACGAAGGCCGGTCAGTTACTCGCACATTGCAACAGAGTGTGGATGTGCCAAACGGGGACGACGTCGTAGTCCAGAACTTGGTCGGGCACATGCGCGTGGTCCAAGGCAGCGGGCCGCTACAGGTGGATGCGACGGTCATTGCGGGCGGCGACCATGCGGAAGCCTTGGCGAAAAGCGTGAAGCTGAGTGTGGCAACGGTTGGAAAACAGATCCAAGTACACGTGTACTACCCCGTGGACCGTTACGACACGTACATCTTCAGCCCACCGGGCTCACAGGCTCAAAACGACTACGATGACCTTTGCATCCTGGGCAAGTACTTCTGCTTCCAAGGAAAGCCCACCTTCTCCTACCAAGGCAAGCGCGTGCGCGTGGTTCAGTCCAGCCATCGTAACGGTGTCCCACTGTACGTGGATGTCATTATTCACCTGCCTGCGCATGTGACAGCCAGCTTCGAGAATCAGGCCGGGCTGCTGGAGGCCGACGGTCTCGTCAACGATCTGAGCATGGCAACGCGAGGCGGCGACATACAGGTCGAGAACCAAAGTGGGACACTCAACGCGGTAAGCCACGGCGGCGACATTCGTCTGGCGAGCATGAAGTCGTCCAATGCCCAAATGCTTACCAGTGGCGGAGACGTCACGGGCAACCGCCTGAGTGGCGATATCACGATCAAAACGGATGGCGGTGATGCAAGGCTCGATACGGTGTCGGGGAAGCTGGCGCTGATGTCGGATGGTGGAGACGTGGCAATGGCGGGCGACTTGGCATCGCTGCAGTCACTACGCGCGCTAACGGACGGTGGGGATTTCAGCGCATCCGGCGATCTGACCGCGTTGGCGTCGGTTGACGTCAACAGCGATGGCGGCGACATCATGTTCCGCGCCAGCAACTTGTCGACACACTTGAATGCCACGTCCGACGGCGGCCACATTCATGTCGATCTACCTGACATGAGCAGTGTCAGCAAAAGTTCTCACCACCTGTCGTGCGATATCAACAAGGGCACCGGTATATGGACGCTGCGCAGTGATGGCGGGAGCATCACATTGGCGAAGCTGTAACTGCGTTCACCTTCCGGTGTGAGGAGCCGTTCGATGAAACTTCGATTTATGTGCCTCCTTCTCTTGGCAGGGCTGGCATGGTCGATGGTCACATCGGCCCAAGTCAGCCTGTCCGCGCTCGATCAGGGCATCTCTGGACCATCGACGCAAGTTCTGGTGCTCGGTACCGCGCACTTGTCCAATGCGCCCAAGGGTTTCAATGCCATTTCGCTGCAGCCGGTACTGACGCGCCTGGCCGCATTCAAGCCAAACATCATTGCCATCGAGTTCATTTCAGGTCAAGGCTGTGGCCTGATGGAGCAGTACCCGACCATTTATTCCCCGAAAGATATTTCATCCTACTGCACCAATACCACAGCCGCGAAAGCGGCAACCAGACTGGACATACCGACTGCCGTCGCAGCTATGCACAAGACGCTCGCCGATTGGCCGCAACGACCCACCGCAGTCCAGCGACGCCACCTCGCAGCAATATTCCTCGCGTGCAACGAGCCCGCCTCCGCCTTAGTGCAATGGCTACAGCTCCCTGAAGCGGAGCGGCACGCGGGCAACGGATTGGACGATGCGTTGGTCACACAATTGAACAAGCGCACGAAGTCCAACAATGAGGCTTACCAGATCGGGGCTCGCTTGGCGGTGCATTTGGGCCTACAGCGGGTATACCCGATTGACGATCACACGGGCGACAACATAGTTATTCCAAGCGATCAGGAAAAGGCATTCAATTCGGCGTTACTCATAAGTCAGTAGAT
>JBOHYW010000214.1:0-6197 GCA_050738155.1 Rhodanobacteraceae bacterium | reverse complement strand
CCAAGAGCCGCCGCACGGTGAACGTGGTCGGGAGCTGACCGAAACGAGTTTTCCAACTCGACGAAGCCCCGCGTAATGCGGGGCTTCTCGTTTTTTGCTGTCGGGACTCGGGACTCGGGACTCGGGGGTGCGAGTCCGCTAGTCTGTTGCACCGTTGGTGGACCCTTGCAGTCCAATAAACCGAAGCCAACGCCCTGAGCGCGATGCTTTTCGAGTCCCCAGTCCCGAGTCCCGAGTCCCGTGAAGTTCGTAGACGAAGCCATCATCAAGGTGCATGCAGGCAACGGCGGGGACGGTTGCGCCAGTTTCCGGCGCGAGAAGTTCATACCGTTCGGTGGCCCCAACGGCGGTGACGGCGGCGCCGGCGGCAGCGTATGGCTGGTTGCCGACGAAGGTCTCAACACCCTGATCGATTTTCGCCACCAGCGCCAGTTCAAGGCGCAGCGCGGCCAGAACGGCATGGGCAGCGACATGTACGGGCGCGGCGGCGAGGACACCGCGATTCGCGTGCCGGTCGGTACCTCGGTGATCAACATCGATACCGACGAATTGATCGGCGACCTCACCGCGCACGGCCAGAAGCTTCTGGTTGCAAAGGGCGGCAAGGGTGGCCTGGGCAACATCCACTTCAAGAGTTCCACCAACCGCGCGCCGCGCCGTTTCACCCCCGGCACACCGGGCGAGGAACGCGAACTGAAACTGGAACTGAAGGTGTTGGCCGATGTCGGCCTGCTCGGGTTTCCGAATGCCGGCAAGAGCACCTTCATCCGTGCGGTTTCCGCAGCCACACCGCGTGTCGCGGATTACCCCTTCACGACTTTGCAGCCGCACCTGGGCGTGGTCAGCGTGGGTCCCTCGCAGGGTTTCGTGATCGCCGACATTCCGGGGCTGATCGAAGGTGCGGCGGAAGGCGCGGGGCTGGGCATCCAGTTCCTCAAGCACGTCTCACGCACCAGCCTGCTGTTGCACCTGGTCGACGTGGCGCCGCTGGATGGCACCGATCCGGTCGAGCAGGTGCGGATCATCGAGGGCGAACTGCGGCGCCACGATCCGGAACTGCTGCAGCGCCCGCGCTGGTTGCTGCTGAACAAGATCGACCTGTGGGCGCCGGAAGAACGTGACGCGAACGCTCGCGAAATCATGGCGCGGCTGGATTGGCAGGCGCCGTGGTTTGCAATTTCGGCGGCCGAACGCGTCGGTACGCGCGAAGTGTGCCAAGCGGCGCAGCGATTTTTCGACGAGCGGCGCGTCGCAGCTGCGGAAAGCGGTAACGTGGATGGCTAGCCACCACCGCCGTGGCTGGTCGTACATTCCCCCGCGCCTGCGGCGCGACCCCCTTCCTTCGGAAGGGGGTGAGTTTTGCTTCCCCCTTCGGAACGAAGGGGGATTGAGGGGGATGGCTTTGCGGCCTGCGGCTACATTCCCCCGCGCGCCTGCGGCGCGTGACCCCCTTCCTGGGGGAGGAGGTAAAGCAATCCGCGCTGGACGCCAGTGGCTTCGCGCTACTGTAAACAAAAAGCCGGCTGGCGCCGGCTTTTTCAAAACCACGAGCAGATGCGACTCAGGCGATCGCCTTGATGTGCGCGGTCAGACGGCCTTTGTGACGTGCGGCCTTGTTCTTGTGGATCAGTCCACGGCTGGCGTAGCGGTCGAGCACCGGCTCAGCGGCTTTGTACGCAGCTTCGGCACCGGCCTTGTCCTTGGCCTCGATGGCCTTCAGCACCTTGCGGATCGACGAGCGCAGCATCGAACGCTGGCTGGCGTTGCGCATGCGGGCGGCTTCGGATTGACGGGCGCGCTTCTTGGCGGACTGGATGTTGGCCACGGGGTGACTCCGGAACAATCGGGGGAAATGAAGCCAGCAAGTATCGTTGAATCGGGTGTTTCAGTCAATCCTCTCGGGACTCGCAAGAACCGGGACTCGGGAGTTGCCGCATGACCCGCCAGCCCAGCCTGCTGCGCGGGGTGTTCTCGTTCAGCAGCATGACCATGATTTCGCGCGTGCTGGGCTTGGTGCGCGACATCTCGATCGCCCATGTGTTCGGGGTGAGCGCGGCCACCGACGCGTTCTGGGTTGCGTTCCGCGTGCCCAATTTCATGCGCCGGTTGTTCGCGGAAGGCTCGTTTTCGACCGCGTTCGTGCCGGTGTTCACCGAAGTCAAGGAAACCGGCAGCCATGCGGAACTGCGCGACCTGACCGCCCGCGTCGCCGGCACGCTGGGCGGCGTGTTGCTGGTGCTCGTGGCACTGGGGCTGATCTTCGCGCCGCAGGTGGCGACCGGATTCGCACCTGGCTCGCTGGACCAACCTCACAAATTTGACCTGACTGTCCACCTGCTGCGCCTGACCATCCCGTACCTCCTGTTCGTGTCATTGACCGCCTTGTGCGGCGGCGTGCTCAACAGCTTCCATAAATTCGCGCTGCCGGCGCTGACGCCGGTGATCCTGAACCTGTGTTTGATTGCGGGTGCATGGTGGCTGTCGCGGCATATCGGGGTGCCCATCGAGGCACTTGGCTGGGCGGTGCTGGCAGCCGGGATCCTGCAACTGCTGTTCCTGCTGCCCTCAATCAGGCGCCTGAACCTTCTGGCGCTGCCGCGCTGGGGCTGGAATCACCCACGGGTGAAAAAAATCATGCACCTGATGCTGCCGACCCTGTTCGGCTCGTCGGTGGCGCAGATCAACCTGTTGCTGGATACCGCAGTGCTCTCGCTGCTGTTCACGGGCTCGCAGACCTGGATGAATATGGCGACCCGGTTCCTGGAACTGTCGCTTGGCGTGTTCGGGGTCGCATTGGGCACCGTGATCCTTCCGGCATTGTCGCGACATTACGTCACCGCCGATCGGGAAGGTTTCTCGCGCGCGCTGGACTGGGGTTTGCGTACCACGTTGTTGATCACCATGCCGGCGATGTGCGGTCTGCTGCTGTTGGCAGAGCCGGTGGTTGCGGCCTGTTTCCAGAACGGGCATTTCAACGCCTTCGACAGCCACATGACCGCAATCGCCATCGTGGGCCTTGGTTGCGGCATGCCGGCGATCGCGCTGACGCGCACCTTGCTGCCGGCGTTCTATTCGCGGCAGGACACCAGGACGCCGGTGCGTGCCGGCGTGATCGCGCTCATCGTCAACATGGTTGCCAATTTTGCGTTGATCGCGCTGCTGTTCGAATTATGGGCGCCGGCGGGGCTGAAACAATTGCCATGGTTGGAAGGCATTGCGCGGGTGCCGGGCTTGCACCTCGGCATGGCGATCGCGAGCTCGATTTCCAATTTCCTGCAGTTCGCGCTGTTGTGGCGCTATCTCAAGCGTGCCGGCGTGTATCAGCGCCAGCCGGGCTGGGGCCGGCATTGGTTGAGGATCGTGTCGGCTTGTGTGGCGCTGACGGTCGTGATCGGCATCGGCCTGTGGTTCTGGCCGTGGCCGCAATGGACGCATGAAGCGATCATCACGCGCGTCTGGAAGCTGGTGGTGCTGGTGGCGGCCGGTGGTGCGGCGTACGTGGCGGTGTTGTTTGCAATGGGGTTTCGGGTGCGTGACCTGCGGAGTAGTTGAGTGCGATGCCTGCTCCGGCCTTTGGCCTTGAGCCGGCCTGCACCTTGAACCGGCGTATTCGACTTCGCATATGAACACTTGGCCGCAAGCTGGCAAGCGGCGATAATCCACCGTTTCGAGGAGCGCGCGAATGTACGTCCAACCGGCCGACGCACCCAAACGCAAAGCCGTTACCGTGCCGGGCCTGCGCGCGATGAAGGCGCGTGGCGAGAAGATTGCGATGTTGACCTGCTACGACGCCAGTTTCGCCGCGCACATGGAAGCTGCCGGCGTGGACGTCGCATTGGTCGGCGATTCGCTGGGCATGGTGGTGCAAGGCAATGCCAGCACGTTGCCGGTCACCCTCGATGACATGGTCTATCACACGCGGCTGGTGGCGCGCGGCCTCGTCGCAACGATGCTGGTCGCCGACATGCCGTTCATGCAATTTCGTGATCCGACAACTGCCCTGAGCGCAGCGGCGCGGCTGATGGCTGAAGGTGGCGCCGCGATGGTGAAGCTGGAAGGCGGCAGCGATTGGGTCTGCGAAGTGATCACCGCGCTCACGGCGCACGAAGTACCGGTGTGCGCGCATCTGGGCTTGACGCCGCAGTCGGTGCACAAGCTGGGCGGCTACCGGATGCAGGGCAAGACCGAGGATGCCGCCGCGCGGTTGCGCGCCGAGGCGCGCGCGGTGGTGCACGCGGGCGCGGAGTTGCTGGTGCTGGAATCGGTGCCGGCCACACTGGCAGCGACGATCACCAAGGAATTGCCGATCCCCACCATCGGCATCGGAGCCGGCGCGGATTGCGACGGGCAGGTGCTGGTGTGCTACGACATGCTGGGCATCACGCCGGGCCGCCGTCCCAAGTTCAGCAAGGATTTCCTGGCCGGACGCGGCTCGCTCCGCGAGGCGATCGCCGGCTACACCGAGGACGTGCGTGCCGGACGTTTTCCCGGCCCCGAGCAGATAGCCGGCTAAGGCTCCTTGAAATGCGTACCATTACCGACGCCCAATCCCTGCGCGCCAGCGTGCAGGCATGGAAGAACGATGGCCTCCGCATCGGCCTGGTGCCGACCATGGGCAACCTGCACGCCGGGCATTTTTCCCTGATCGAATTGGCGCGGCGACACGCCGATCGCGTCGTGGCCAGCGTGTTCGTCAACCCCACCCAGTTCGCTCCGAACGAAGACTACATCCGCTATCCGCGCACGCTGGCCGAAGACAGCGCCGGATTGGCCGAACGCAAATGTGATCTGTTGTTCGCACCGACCGTCGAGACGATGTATCCGTTTGGCCCCGGGAGCGCGCTGTCGATCCACGTTCCAGAAGTCGGCGACACACTGGAAGGCGCACATCGACCCGGGCATTTCGATGGCGTCGCCACGGTGGTCGCCAAACTGCTGTTGACGGCGGCGCCCGATGTGGCGGTGTTCGGCGCCAAGGATTGGCAACAACTGCTGGTGGTGCGGCGGCTGGTCGCGGAACTGGCATTGCCGGTGGAAATCGTGGCCGCACCGATCGTGCGCGAGGCCGATGGGTTGGCGATGTCCTCGCGCAATCGATACCTCGATGCCGATGCGCGCGTGCGCGCGCCGCAGTTGCACGCCACGCTCGAGTGGATGCGGGATTCGTTCGCAGCCGGCGGGGCGCGCGAGGCGGTCGAAGCCGCGGCGGCGGACCATCTGCAGCGTGCGGGATTCGTGCCCGACTATGCGGTCATTCGCCGTGCCAATGATCTCGCCATCCCGTCGCAAGACGAACATGGCGGCGTGATGGCGCTGGCCGCGGCCAGGCTTGGTACTACGCGACTGATCGACAATATTTCGTGCGATCGTCCCTGATCGCTGCCGCATGGGCGGTGATCACAAACGCTTCAGCAAGCAGCCATCCATGGCGCTGGGCGCCGGCCCGGCCATCCTTGGCCGGTCGCTTGGACGGGCACGCGATGCCACCGGCATCGCGTAAACGCCCGCCCTCGCCCTGACTCTTCACAAAAGCCACTCCGATCGTGGCCAACCGTCCTTGTGCAGCGCAACAAGACCGGTTCAGGCGGTATAATGGCGACGCTCGCCAATCTGGAAACGGGAGGTTTCCATGCAACTGAACATGCTCAAGGCCAAGATCCATCGTGCGACGGTGACGCACGCGGAACTGCACTACGAGGGTTCGATCGCGATCGACGGCAACTTGCTGGATGCCGCCGGTATCCGCGAGTACGAGCAGATCCATGCGTGGAACGTCAACAACGGTGAACGCTTCGTCACCTATGCGCTGCGCGCCGAAGAAGGCTCGGGCATCATTTCGGTGAACGGCAGCGCGGCACACCGCGCGCAGCCCGGCGACCTGGTGATCATCGCGGCGTTCTTCAGCCTGAGCGAGGCCGAAGCCGAGAAGTATCAGCCGGACCTGATCTACGTCGATGCCAACAACCGCATCGCACGGACCAATCATTCGATTCCGAAACAGATGGCGGCGGCTTGATTTGTGCGATCGTCCCTGATCGCTGCTTCGGCTGGCCTTGATACTGGTTTCGTTTGCGTAGATCTTGAAGACCAGAATGGCCATCCATGGCCTGGCTTTTCACAACAGCCGCTCGCGTAGACAGGTTGTTGAGCTTGCATCATCACGGGTTGCAAGGCCATCCATGGCTGGTAGGTTGGGC
>JBOHYW010000213.1:0-6201 GCA_050738155.1 Rhodanobacteraceae bacterium | reverse complement strand
AAGTGCACGGCGGCTATTTCCAGTTGGCCGATTATTCGGCGATCCGCGACACCGACGACCTCAACTTCTGCGAATGGATGGTGCGCGAGGCCGGCGTCGCCGCGATCCCGGTTTCGGCGTTCTACGAGACCACGCCGGACGCGAAGCTGGTGCGGTTCTGTTTCGCCAAGAACGACGCCACGCTGCAGGCGGCGGCGGAACGACTGCAAAAAATCTGAGCGGGCGCTTTCGCCGGCGTAGACTTGAACACATGGGGGTTGCGATGATTGGCCGCGGGGCGGGCGCAGCCGCGCAGACAATGGAATGTCTTTTTCGCTGAGACAAGGTTCTGGAAAAGGAGTCGACAATGAGCAAACAGCACCCCGTGATCGCCGTATTGGTCGGCAGCCTGCGCAAGGGTTCATTCAACAAGCAACTGGCGCACGCGCTGGAAAAGATCGCTGGCGACCGCGCGGAATTTCGCCATATACGCATCGACGACCTGCCGTTGTACAACCAGGATTTCGACGGTGACTATCCGCCGGTCTGCAAGCGGTTGAAGGATGCAATCAACGCATGCGACGGAGTTCTGTTCGTCACGCCGGAATACAACCGTTCGATTCCGGGCGTGCTCAAGAACGCCATCGACATCGCCTCGCGGCCATACGGTTACAGCGCGTTCCCGGGCAAACCCGGCGCGGTGATCGGTACTTCGGCAGGCGCCATGGCAACGGCGCTGGCGCAGCAGCACCTGCGCAACATCTGCGTATTCCTGGACATTCCGCTGTTGCAGCAGCCGGAAGCCTTCGTGCGTTTCAGCGAAGGCCTGTTCGGCGACGACGGCAGCGTGACGGACGAAAGCGTTGGCAAGTTCCTCACCAACTTCATGGACAAATACCTGGAGTGGGTGAACCGATTCAGTGCTTGATGGACGCGTCGTCGCTGCGGTCGTCGTACCGGTAATAACGGTCGCGGCGACGACGGCGATGCGGCACCAGCGTGAACAAGCCGCCCAGAATCACGAACAGCGGCCACCACGTGCCCCAGTCAAGTCCTGCAAGGAACATCACGGCGACCAGCACCACCGCCGACGCGGCCAACAGGTAGTAGCCCACCTCGGCGTCGATGCGGCCACGCGCGCGGTATGCCTCGTAGGCGCGCGTCAGTGGTGCTGCCGCGGCGAACAGGACAAACAGTGCCCACCAGTTGCCATGGAAGAAGAAATCGAAGCGGTAACCGAGATTGTTCAGAAGGAACAACACCCCAACCGCGATGATCGCGACGGCGGGGAAAATGCGCCATTCATGGTGAGGCGGCGAATGGTTGGCGGGATCGGTAGCCATGGCGGTGACTCCTCGTTCGATAGCGGAAACATTACGCCGCTCCCGTGCCGCGCGCCAGTGACAGCTGTCAGCAAGCGGCATTGACCCATGCGGGAACCGTGGGGCTTTGCTACCATTTGCGGTCTTTTCGCAGTCCACGCCCACCATGATCGAATCCAACCCGATCCGCGCCCGTATCGCGGACCTGCGCGAACGCGTCGAATCGCTCAGGGGGTATCTTTGACTACCCGGCCAAGCGCGAGCGTCTGGAAGAAGTAAGCCGCGAACTGGAAAACCCGAACGTCTGGGACGATCCGCAGCGCGCGCAGGACCTGGGACGCGAGCGTGCACGGCTGGCCGAATTCGTGGAAGGTCTGGATGGCATCGCGCGCGCGCTCGATGATGCCGATGAGTTGCTGGAGCTTTCCGCGGCCGAAGGCGACGATGCCTCCGTACAGGCGATCGCGCACGACATGGATGCTCAGGAAACGCACATTGGCAAGCTTGAGTTCCAGCGCATGTTTGCCGGCGAAATGGACGCCGCCAATGCGTTCGTGGACGTACAGGCTGGCGCCGGTGGCACCGAAGCGCAGGACTGGGCGGAAATGCTGCTGCGCATGTACCTGCGCTGGACCGAGGATCGCGGCTGGCAGACCGAGCTGCTGGAAGCCAGCGACGGCGAAGTCGCGGGGATCAAGTCGGCGACCTTCCGGGTGGCCGGTGACTACGCCTACGGCTGGCTGAAGACCGAAATCGGCGTGCACCGTCTGGTGCGCAAATCCCCGTTCGATTCCGACAACCGCCGGCATACCAGTTTTGCGTCGGTGTTCGTCTCGCCCGAAGTCGACGACAACATCGACATCGAGGTCAATCCAGCCGACCTCAAGACCGACGTGTACCGCTCGTCCGGCGCCGGCGGCCAGCACGTCAACAAGACCGAATCGGCGGTGCGCATCACGCATATGCCGTCCGGCATCGTGGTCGCGTGCCAAACCGAGCGTTCGCAGCACGCCAACCGCGATCGCGCGATGAAGATGCTGCGTGCCAAACTTTACGAAGCCGAGATTCAGAGGCGCAACGCCGAGAAGGCCGCGGTGGAAGCCACCAAATCCGACGTCGGCTGGGGCAGCCAGATCCGCAACTACGTACTCGACCAATCGCGGATCAAGGATCTGCGTACCGGCATCGAGCGTACCGATACCCAGCGCGTGCTGGATGGTGACCTCGACGAATTCATCGAGGCCAGCCTGAAGATGGGGCTGGAAGCCGGCGCCAAGCGCGCCGATGCGTGACGAGCGCGAGGAGCGAGGGATGCGTAGAGAGGGCGCTCCGATCAAGTCGTATCGTTGTCTGAAAGCGTGGAGTGAAGCCATGCGGCTGGCGCAGCAGGTCTACGCTCTTGCCGTCAAGCTTCCGCCCAACGACCGCTTTGGATTGGTGCAGCAGCTTCGACGAAGTGCCGTTTCGGTGCCTTCCAATATCGCGGAGGGCCATGCACGAGGGGCTACTCGCGATTTCGCGCGCTTCATTGCCATTTCACGCGGGTCCTTGGCCGAGATCGAAACCCAGATCGAATTGTGTTTGGGTCTTGGCATGTTGAACAACGATGAGGCCACCCCGGTTCTCGCTTGTTGCGACGAGGTTGGGCGTATCCTGAGGGGCTTGCGCAAATCTTTGGACAACAAGCTCGCCAAAACTTAGCTAAAGTGCGCCCTCGCTACTCGTCCCTGATCCCTTGAGCAGTCCGAAAACCGTGAACGATAACCTCGAAGCGCAACCCGCCCAGGAAGAAAACCGCCTCATTGCCGAGCGGCGCGAGAAACTGCGTGCGCTGCGCGAGCAGGGCATCGCCTTTCCAAACGATTTTCGACCGGAATCTTTTGCCGGTGACCTGCAGCGTGAGACCGAAGGCATCGAAGTCGAGGCGCTGGCGGGGCAAGCGCGCTGCGTGAGCGTGGCAGGGCGGTTGCTCGGCAAACGAGTGATGGGCAAGGCCAGTTTCGCGCGCGTGCAGGATCGCACCGGTTCGATCCAGTTGTTCCTGCAGCGCGACGCGCTGGGGGAAACCTACGACGCGTTCAAAGGATGGGACGTCGGCGACATCGTGGGGGCCGAAGGCACGTTGATGCGTACCAAGACCGGCGAGCTGTCTGTCAAGGTGACGGCATTGCGGTTGTTGACCAAATCGCTGCGCCCGCTGCCCGACAAGTGGCACGGACTGGCCGATGTCGAGCAGCGCTATCGGCAGCGTTACGTCGATCTGGTGGTGACGCCGGAAGCGCGCGACACCTTCCAGAAGCGTTCGCGCATCATCGGTTTCATCCGCCAGTGGCTGGAAGCCGAACCGCGGCGCTTCATGGAAGTGGAAACGCCGATGATGCACGTGATCCCCGGCGGCGCCACCGCGCGGCCGTTCGTGACGCATCACAACGCGTTGGATATCGACCTGTACCTGCGCGTGGCGCCAGAGTTGTATCTGAAGCGCCTCGTGGTTGGCGGCTTCGAGCGCGTGTATGAGATCAACCGCAACTTCCGCAACGAAGGTGTGTCGACCCGACACAACCCCGAGTTCACGATGCTGGAGTTGTATCAGGCTTACGCCAGTTACAACGAGATCATGGACTTGACCGAAGCCATGATACGCGAGGCTGCAAAGGCCGTGATCGGCACGACCAGCCTCAAGTGGGAAGGTCGGGACATTGATGTCGGAAAAAGTTTCCGGCGTTGGTCGCTGGCCGATGCAGTGCGCGAGCACAACCCGGGAATTGGCGAGCACGAATTGCGCGACGTGGCGGCGCTGCGCGCGCATTGCACGCGGCTGAATGTTCCTGTGAAGGACGGCTACGGCTGGGGCAAGTTGCTGCTGGAGATCTTCGAGAAGACCGTCGAGCACACGCTGGTGCAGCCCACTTTCATTACCCAATACCCGACCGAGGTTTCGCCGCTGGCGCGTGCCAACGACGCCGACCCTGAAATCACCGACCGCTTCGAGCTGTTCGTGGGTGGCAAGGAACTGGCGAATGGCTTTTCCGAATTGAACGATCCCGAGGATCAGGCTACGCGTTTCCGTGCACAGGTCGAGGCGATGAACGCGGGTGACGACGAAGCCATGCACTTCGACGCCGATTACATCCGTGCTTTGGAAGTGGGCCTGCCGCCGACCGGTGGGCTGGGTGTGGGCATCGATCGGCTGGTGATGCTGCTGACCGATTCGGCGTCGATCCGGGATGTTCTATTGTTTCCCTACATGCGACCGGAAACATGATAAACATGATGAGTAGAGGGGCGGTGGCCGCACGGACGCTCGGCGTCACGAGTTTTTCTCCTTCCCCTTCAAGGGGAAGGTCGGGATGGGGATGGTATGGTTTTCGGCGGAAATGGAAACCCATCCCCAACCAACCCTCCCCTTGAAGGGGAGGGCTGATTTCGCGGCTGAGGGAGTTTCATCATGTGGTATGCAATCACCGGAATCGACATCGAGAATTCGCTGGAGAAGCGCAAGTCGGCGCGGCCGGCGCATGTGGCGCGTTTGCAGAAGCTGCTGGAAGAAGGTCGCCTGTTGCTGGCTGGGCCATTTCCGGCGATTGACGCGGAAGACCCCGGCCCCGCAGGTTTTTCCGGCAGCCTGATCATCGCTGAGTTCGATGATCTGGAAACCGCCAAAACCTGGGCGGATGCCGACCCTTACCGCAAAGCGGGCGTGTACAAGGAAGTGACGGTACGGCCGTTCCGCCAGACTCTGCCATGAGCGCAGCGCCGATCGACGACATCCGCGCGCGGCTCGACGAAGCTTTTACGCCGACCAAACTCGAAGTGATCGATGAAGGCCACCTGCACATCGGCCACGCGGGCGAGGGCAGCGGTCATTTCCGCGTACGCATCGTCAGCCAGGCGTTTGCCGGCAAGACGCGCGTGCAGCAGCACCGGTTGGTGTATGACGCCGTGGGTGATCTCATGGGCCATGGTATTCATGCGTTGGCGATCGAGTCCTTCACGCCGAAAGAAAAAGACCATGCCCGCGAATGAGCACAGATCGAAGCAGACCATTTGCATTGCGGATTGCCACGCTTGAGCAGCATGGCAGGAAGAGCAATGGTCTGCGAAGAGCCCGAAGTTCGCAAAAAGGATCAAACGCATTGTTTTTTCGCGTCTTTGGTGTTCTTCGCGGGCAACATGCTGTTGCCGTCGTGCTGCGGCGCACCATGACCAGAAAGAACTTGAAGATAACGGTGTAATTGCTTGATCCCAAGACTATAGTCAAGTTTTTATTGCACTCCCCGCCAGTCCTTGGCACAGTGGCGCATTCGCCCGGCGCAACTGCCGTCGACCCCATCGTTGCCGTGACTTCCAATAACTGACCCATGCGCCTGTCCTCCATCAAGTTGGCCGGATTCAAGTCGTTTGTCGATCCGACCGTGCTGCACCTTCCCACCAATCTCACCGGCATCTGCGGTCCCAACGGCTGCGGCAAATCCAACATCATCGATGCGATCCGCTGGGTGATGGGCGAAAGCGCGGCCAGCCGGCTGCGCGGCGAAGCCATCACCGACGTGATCTTTTCGGGATCATCCGGGCGCAAGCCGGTCGGGCA
Organism: Rhodanobacteraceae bacterium; assembly: GCA_050738155.1. Lineage (GTDB taxonomy): Bacteria > Pseudomonadota > Gammaproteobacteria > Xanthomonadales > Rhodanobacteraceae > 66-474. The sequence continues at coordinate 309 of JBOHYW010000213.1, read as the reverse complement.
GGCCACGGTCGAACTGATCTTCGACAACTCCGACGGCACGCTCGGCGGCGAGTACGCCGGCTTCAACGAGATTTCCGTCAAGCGCAGCGTCGGCCGCGATTCGCAATCGGATTACTACTTGAACGGCGTGCGCTGTCGCCGGCGTGACATCACCGACCTGTTCCTCGGCACCGGCTTGGGCGCACGCAGCTACTCGATCATCGAGCAGGGCGTGATTTCCGAAATCGTGGAATCGCGGCCCGAGCAGTTGCGCATCCATCTGGAAGAAGCCGCCGGCGTGTCGCGCCTCGCCTGCGGATACACCGGCTT
>JBOHYW010000212.1:0-6205 GCA_050738155.1 Rhodanobacteraceae bacterium | reverse complement strand
GTCGTGCGGCAGCCTGCCGTTCCCATGCCCGGTACGCCTAGCGTCGGGCAGGCACAACGTACAGCAGGCAGGGTTCGTGCCCGTACACGTTGGGCAGCGTGAACCGCAGCACGTCGCCGCGCCGGTTGTTCCAGCCTGCTGTGCGTTCGGCATACGCGAGTGCTGCCGCCACGCCGTCGGGGAGTTTCGCATTCATCGTTCCGTGCCTCGCTGCGTTTCGTTCGCGCCGATTGCCCCACCTGCCTCTTTTTTGCCTAGAGCTGTTCGTATATGTAAGGGTGCCTGTTTTTGACACTGGCGCAAGGTTGCAAATTTGACACTGGCGAAGTCGGGGCGGATGGCGAAAAGGCCAGGCGTGCAGCCGGTTTGCGTGTTGTGCGATTCGCTTACCAGCCGCAGAATGCCGGACGCCACGGCTTGCGCGCGCGCGGCGTAGAACGTGTGCGTGTTGCCGAAACCCGGGCGGCCCGCGAAGTCGGCCCACGTCAACGCGAATCCGGTTTGCGCCGTGTCCGGCCCGTAGCGCCGGAACGCCAGCAGGATGATTTCGTGCGCGCGCAGTGGCAGCGCCTTCCACTCTGGCGAATCCAGCAGCCGGTGCGGCATCATGGCAAACCCATCGGAACCGTACCCGGTGGCTTGGGCGGCGATGGCGTCCACTTCATCCGCGCCCAGCGGCGGCGTGCAGCGTTCGGCATTGATCCGTTGCAGCCGGTCATTCACGCCTTCGGCATCGTAGCCCTTGCGCACCAGGTTTCCGGCGAGACTTAGCAGCGTCGCGTTGCGCTCGCCCTCGGGGATCACGTCCGGCAGCTTGCGCCGTATCGACGAAGGTCGCGGCAGCGCGCGCGGTGCGGGCATCACGTCGCCGAACCCGAACGCAGCCCGAAACTCCGCCAGCGTGTAGGGTGCTATTTCGCGACGCGTCACGATATGCGAAAGGAACGGCTCGCTCTTGTGGTGCAGGAAACCGGGCAGGCGCAGCACGCGCGGCAGGTCGAAAACCTTGGGGTCGGCGTTGAACCGTGTGGCCAGTGCTTTTTGCATCGGCGTGAAGTCGCCCAGCCCGCAATCCGAAATGCGCCAGTAGGCGTGCCAGCGGCCCGGCGACGATTCCACGATGGCATGCGGCGGCAGCGGTGCCGACTGCACGGGTTCCACTGGCGCGCCGTCCAAGTCCACAAACAAGGCCCGGACGCGCCGCACGTTCGATGCCTTGCGGCCCTTGCCGTCGGTGGCGTTGACGGTCCAGAAAATGCCCGCGCCGCGAGAGTTCAAGGCGGCGAGCGTTTCGCGGTGTTCCGCCAACGTGCCGTGCAGGGTGCGGATCAACCCGCGCGCGCCCGTGGCGGTGCCTTCGCCGAAGGTCTGGAACGTCACGGGTTCGCCCGGTGCCAGTGTGTCAAGTAGCCGGTCGGCATCGTCGGTCACGGCTGGCCCTCCACGGCATCGCACAAGTCGTTCACGTCGGGGTAGTTGTCCAGCAGCAGGCCCAGCCGTTTCAAGCCGTCGCGTTCGGATTCCTCCGCGCCCTTCACCCGTTCCAGTGCGCCGGACGGCAGGAACGCTTCCACGGTGTCGCGTAGCAGGTCGCGCATGATGTGCGCGGGCATTGCTTCCGCTTCGACGGTATAGGTGAGTTCGCGCACGCGACGTTCACCCGGCTTGCGCGGCTTCGTCGGCAAGTCCAGTCGTTCCACCTGCTCGCGCGTGATGGCGATGCGGTGGAAGTTCAGCGTGATGCCCAGGTCAAGGTGTTGCCGCAGTTCGCGTTCAATGCTTTGGTCGATCAGCACGCCTGCCGGGTCGTAGTCGCCGATGTAGATGATTTCGACGGGTCGCCCGTTGGCTTCGCCGTTGATGAAGTGTGCCGATTCGTAGGCGAGGGTGAGACTGGTGAACCCGCCTGCCGGGTACAGACTCACGGCCAGCTCGCGGCAGGTGCCTTGGATGGTGCCCGCGATGCTGCGGGATTCGCACCAGACTTCAACGTGGTGGTCGGCTTGCTCCCAGAGCGTGCCGCGGTACAGCCCGGCCATCGCATAGACAAAGCCCCCGCCCGTGCGGTACGTGTCGGTGAAGTACCCGCGCCGGGTGGCGTCGGTGATCCACCCGTAGGGCAGCAGGCCCGCGCGTCGCATCACGGTCGTACGATGCTGGACTTGCTTGTAGCCGTGTTCGCTTTTCTCAATCGGGACAGGCAGGCGCGGGTCGGTCATGCGGTAGAAAACGTGCCGCACTGACTGTGGGTGATCGGCCTCGAGTTCGTCGCGTATCTGCCGTTCCGATTGCGCGGTGTCCGCCTTCGTGCGCCGGTTGCGGGATTTATCAGCCCCGCCCGATAAAACGGCGTTCACGGCGCTGCCCGTGTTTCAGGCGCGCGCGGGGTGGGGCGGTGCAGTTCCATTGCCCCGTGCGTGCGAGTCGCGCCGCCGCGCTGTACGGCCCGGCCGGCGGTCTTGTCGGCGATGCATTGACGCATCACGCGGACCGCATCGGCTTGCGGAATCTTGGCCCAGCCGTCCGGCAGGTCGGCGGGGTCGCGGCTCTTAATCCAATCCGGGCATGATGGCCCGTCCTGCAACGGCCGGAATCGCCACAACGGGCAGGCGGTCGCGGTGCAAGCGGCCACCTGTTCGCGCCAGGTGCCGAAGGCGGCGGAATCATGGATGCACTGTTTGCAGTAAGCGGCGATAGCAGCGCCGCGAGTCATAGGCGCGTTCATGCGGCTTTGCCTTCAATGAACGCCTGCACGTCGTCGGGCCGGTAGCGCACCATCCTGCCGCCCAGCTTCACGAAGCGCGGACCCTCGCCGCGCCAGCGCCAATTGCGGACCGTCTGGACGCTCGCGCCCAGCAGCGCGGCCAGTTCAACATCGGACAGCAGGTTGCCAGCGGCGAGCTTCGCGGCTGGCGCTTCGAACGATTCGCGGGAAGGCATTGCCACACTCCGTTTATCCGTGTGGCCAGAGGATGCTACCAGCTTGTCGGGGGTATGTTGGAAGCCTTCCGCATCACTGTCCGGACGTGGCGCCGGTGTTGCGGGGTATTCGGTTTCCATCGGTTGTAGTCCGCGTGCGTTGCAAGTCGCAACGGGACTACAAAATAACTACATGGCACGCACCGGTGAATGCGCATTGTGGCGTCGATTCGAGCTGGAACGTTCTAAGCTGAAAACTGCTGACAACGTTCCGCTACGCCAGTAGCTTGGCGACCAGCTCGCGGTCGGTCGCTCCGCCCAAAGCGATCGTTGCCAGTGCGGCGATCACTTCGTGGGGCTGTTCGCCGTATCGCCGCTGAAATAGTTGCGCGATACGGCGCACAAAGTATCCGCGTTCTGCGCCGCGCTTTTTTGGCTGCGCGTGGATTGGCCCCTGCACCTCCAGCCGCAGCGCGGCCGTGGTCATTCGCACTAGTAGTTCCTGCATTGTTGGTAGGGCACCAAACATGTGCTCCCACACAAGGCGTTCGCGGGCGCTTGGGCTTCGTGCCGTTGTCGTCACGCCGCGCGCGATGTTGCACGACGAAATGAAGGCGTCGGTCTCATCGTCGGTTAGTAGTGCGCGCAAGCTGGTGTTCACAAAGCCATGGCCGTGTCCGCCAAGATACGCGCTACCCGTTGCGTCCATCGCAGCGCGCAGTTCCGTGGACAGTTCCCGGATATGTCGATAAAGCGCGCGATGTTGCGTGCGCGTGCGCTTCGGCCGTCGTGCCCATTCGTTCCGCGCAAAGTACGCGAACCAGAATATGACTTGCAGGTCGCTCGGGTCGCGCGATTTTGATGCGAGCCACTCTCGGATAACTTGCGCGTCGGCGTGCCTATCTGGGTCGCACGCTAACGGGTTGCCGCCAAATAGATCCGGCGGGGAGTGCGCGCCGAAAATTTGCAGCGCGACGATGCACGCGTCATCTACTTGAAAAGGGCCGCCCGGCGGCTGGGGACAGGTGGCGGCCTCATCCCAGTATCGCACCCACGGTAGCTGCGCCTTTGATGTCGGCATCGGCGCACCTTTCGTTGCGCCCTTTCGTGAAGTCGCCACGGCAGCGGGTGAAAGGTGGCCCCGCGTTCGGTGATCGGCCTAGCCGTGGCGGTTTGGGTCAGGCGCGCTTACGCACAACCTGCTTTGCCCGCTTCGTCTTTAAAGCCTTCGCCTTGCCGGTACGTGGATTGCGCGATGTACGCTTTGCCGGCGCGCGCTTGGCGATGGTCAGTCGCATTCCGAAGGCGGCGAGGATCGCATGCAGCGTGTCCAGTCGCGGGTTGCCGTTTTCCGATAGCGTGCGGTACAGCGTTTCGCGATTCAGGCCGGTGCGCCGGGCAAGTTCCGCCATGCCCAGCACGTCGGCGGCGTCGCGCAGCGCCAGCGGCAGCGCGCGCGTGTCGCCATCGGCCATCACTTCGGCCAGGTAGCCGGGCAAGTCGTCGGCTTGCAGGTAATCAGCCGCGCGGAACGGAACGCTAGCGGCGTGCTTGGTAGTCTTTCCAGTACTCGCGTGCATGATCTATGTCTTTCGTTTGCGTGCGCTTGTCGCCCGCGCACAACAGCAGCACCAGCGTTGCGCCATCCTGCCCGCAATACACGCGGTAGCCCGGCCCGATGTCGATGCGAAGTTCGAACACGCCAGCGCCAAGCGCCTTCCAGTCGCCCCGGTTGCCCGCCTGCATCCGGGTGGTGCGTGCCACGATGGCGCGCTTGGCCCGCAGGTCGCGCAAGTCCGCTAGCCATTCGGCAAACGGGGTGCGCCCGTCGGCGGTTTGATACTGGCGTACTTCGATGATCTCCATTGTAGCCTAAAAGCTACCTCGCGGGATGTTGCGGGGAAGTCGCCGGTTCAGGCTTCATGCCTTGCGCTTGATCGGCACAACCTTTCGGGTGCCAGCGCGCAGCGTGTCCAGATAGTCCGCCCATGCCTGCATCATCTTGCGGCGCTCGGGCAGGAATGACGTGCGGTTGTACGCGCGCCCGTTCGCATCCCTCACGGCGTGCGCAAGCTGGTGTTCGATGTAGTCGGGCCGGAACCCCAACCGTTCGTCAAGGATGGTGCGCGCCATCGCGCGGAACCCGTGCGCGGTGAAGGTCTGGCCGTCATAACCCATGCGCTTGAACGCGGCGTTCATCGCCATGTTGCTGAGCGGTTTCTTGCGGTCGCGCGCGCCGGGGAACACATAGCGGCCCGCGCCGGTCAGCGGTTGCAAGTCGCGCAGGATCGCGACCGCTTGCGTTGACAGCGGGACGAGGTGCGGCTCGCGCATCTTCATCTTGCTGGCGGGAATGTTCCACTCGGCGGCGTCAAGGTCGAATTCTGCCCACTCCGCGTGCCGCAGTTCGCCGGGTCGCACGAATACCAGCGGCGCGAACTTCAATGCCGCCGCGACCTGATACATGCCGGTGAACCCGTCGATTCCGCGCAGCAGTTCGCCGATGCGGTCCGGGTCGGTGATGCTTGCGAAGTGTCCGCCCGTCGTCGGGGTCAGCGATCCGCGAAGGTCGCGCGTTACGTCGCCATTGGCGCGTCCGGTTGCCACGGCGTAGCGGAACACCTGCCCGCAGTTCTGCAACGCACGGTGCGCAGTTTCCACGGCCCCGCGCGATTCGATGCGGCGCAGCGTCGCCAGGACCGTCGGCGCGTCCAGCTTGGCAATCGGCTTGCCGCCAATCCACGGGAACACGTCGCGCTCGAGTCGGCGCAGCACCTTGTCGGCGTGCGACGCTGCCCAGCGTGTTGAAAACTTGGCGAACCATTCACGCGCCACGGCTTCGAACGTATCGGCAGCGGCGGCGGCTTCGGCCTTGCGCTTGTCGCCGGGGTCGATGCCATCGGCCAGCAGCCTGTGCGCTTCGTCGCGGCGCTCGCGCGCCTTTTTCAGCGACACGTCGGGGTAGGTGCCAAGGGACAGCGTGTTGCGCTTGTGCGTGGCAGGGCGGCGGTAGTCGAAGCGCCACAACCTGCCGCCTTCCGGCTTCACCAGCAGGTACATGCCGCGCCCGTCGGCGAGCTTGTAGAGCTTATCTTTCGGCTTGGCGTTCGTGACAGCGGAGGGGGTCAGCATGGCAACGGTCCTGTCAACGGTCCGCGCACAACGCGGAACGGATGGCATCGGTTTGGTAGCGGGTCAGGTGCAGCGTTTGCTCGCCGACGGTGACAGACAATGCGCCGTCGGCGGACACCGCAACCGAAAACGCGACGCCCGCACTGCCCAGCGC
>JBOHYW010000211.1:0-6268 GCA_050738155.1 Rhodanobacteraceae bacterium | reverse complement strand
GCGGTGACCGCGGCGGTGAACGCGAGGATCGAACCCAGGTAAGTCATCGAAGGCCAGCGCCGGAGCCTGGCTGCGAGTCGGTGTTCGGCCGGCGGGCGCGCGCCCAGTTCGCGTTCGAGCGCGGTGCGGCCTTGCCCGATCAGATAATTGCCGACGTGGCGCACGCGCGGATCGGCGTCGGCGGCACGCTCGCCTTGCGCAAGTTCCAGCACCCGGCGTGCGACTTCGGTTTCGTTCCTGCCGCTGCGTTGCGCCAGCGACTCGACCGTGTGGCGATAGCGCTCGCGGGTGGTGAAGTCCATGTACGCATAGGCGCCGGCCGGATCCCGGCTGAGGGTGCGGTCGACTGCACTGACGCGCTCGATCAGTTCCGACCAGTTGTATTCGGTGATCCGGCGCAGACCATTGATGCGGTTGGCAATCGAAACCTGGTCGGCCGCCTGGGTGCGGCTTTCTTCGTCGATCACCCGCGCCACGCTGGTGCCGCGCTTTTCCAACTGCTGCTCGGCGAACGTCAACGCAAGTTTCAGCGAAGGGTGCTTGCCTTCCAGCAGGCGGTACAGCTCGGCCGCGAACGCGGGCGAGTCGAACGGGTTGGCGCGCGCCATGTCGGCGACGCCGATCAGCATGTCGTCGCGTGCCTGGGCCGCCACGCCGATCAGGTATTCCGCCCAGAATTCGGCATTCGAATATGCCTCGAGGCGACGGGTGATGGCCGCCGCGCCTGCGGCCAGGCCCTCGATCAGCGCGATGCGCAACAGCGGCGCCAACGCCCACAACTCGGCCAGGTCGAGCGGCGCCCGTTGCTGGTATTCGTCGAGATAGCGTTCGATCGCTTCGGGTTCGACGCTGCCATCGAGTTGCGCGATGCAGGCGCGCACCACGCGCAGCATGCGCGGTACCACCGTGCCGTCGCCGGCACGGCTGCGCGGCAACTGCTGCCAGACCTGCGTCGGCAGTGCGTCGCGCACCTCGCGGATTTCATTGCGGATCAGGTAGACGTTGTCGATCAGCCATTCCGCGGCCGGCTCCAGCCGGCGGTTGTCGCTGACGGCACGCCGCGCGACGCGCCAGGCGCGTTCCAGGATGCGGTCGCTGGCGTCGAGCGCACGCGACAGGTCGAATGGCGAGGCCTGCGTAAGCTGATCATGCTGGCGGGCCAGCACGGTCGCAGGGGTCGGCGTCGCCACCACCGCAGCGACCTCGCGCGGCAGGGTTTGCGCTTGCGCGCGCGCGGCACGGCGAGCCGCGCGCAATATCCGCAGCCGGCGAATCCATGCTTGGGGGCGGTGATTGTGCGCCAACTCGGCTCCGATGCTCCAACCCGGAAACCTTCGATGGTAACGAATGGCGCGTGATATGGGTGTTCAGGCGCGAGCGGGCATCAGCGCGGATACATGTGCGGGTGGGACGGTTGATCCTTGGCACACCGACGGCACCGATGATCGAGAGGGGCGCCGGGCACGGTTCATACCCTGGTCCAAGTCAGCAGCGCCGGCGCAACAAGACCGTTTACGGAAATGCGGCCTGACAATCGTCGGATGCCGCAGCATCCTGATGCAACGCCGTACAACCCGGCCACCAGCACGGTCCGAAAACTCAAGGTGAGGCGATTATCTTGCCGGTATCGACGGGGAAGTCTCTTGCGGAGTTGTTGGCGCCTGGCTCCAATTGAGGTTGAGTTCGCGATGTGATGCGGTACAGTCGCGCAGATAAAGAAAGGATGTGATGCGGCACAGTCGCGCAGATAAAGATTGATAAGACTTTGGTACGGGATACCAACATCCCCGGAAATTGACTTGAAGTAATCGATGGCTCCCTCATCCAGGCGGATGGTGATCTGCTTCTTGATAACTACAATGTAGTTATAGTGCAAACGAGATCGTTGCTCATACACCACTGCGACGGTTGTGGATGCGATGGTTGTAGAAGTGCAACGCAGTGTTGCCGCCGCCTACATACGGCCTCGGCAAACGACCGCGCCACGCCACATGGCCGAACAGGTAGACGCCACCGAGTGCCAAGGCAAGTGACACCACACCGTGATACGACGCGTGAAGCCCGCCCGCCACCAACTCGGCCCCAACTGCGATGCTGCCGCCTATGGCGAATACCGCACAAAGGACGCGCTGCCACACTGGCGCTGACGGATACGCACCAGCAATGCGTGCGTTGCGACCACCACCCATGAACGCGTTGCCACCAGCCAGGAACCGGCCGGGAAGCTTGCCGCGGAACGCCACGTGCCCAAATACGCAGGCACCGCATAGCACCACAACGGCCGAACCCGCTATGTACCAAGTTGCCCACGTAGTGCTGCGCAAAAGCCAGACTGCGACCAATAGGCAAAACAACGCAATAAAAGCTGCTACGAGGCGCTGCCCTATTGGTGCTTTCGTTGAAACTGCCATGATCCTTCCTTGTGGTGGCTACGCCTGAATTGAGCGGCCGGTGCTTTTTGCCGGTCCGCTCGGATCAACTGTGCACTTCAAACTTGATGCTACGTGCCACGTTGCACCAGCGGGACGAGAAACAGATGAATGCAACACAGGAGAACAAAGCCAACTGCGACATCGAGAGCAGCCAGCCAGACATGACCGGTACACGGCGCAGCCAAGACGCCGAGCAAAAGTGGGGCGAGCGCCAGCATCGCTAGCCAAGAAACCGACACATACTTGCCGCAATGTATGCAGCGCGTTGAGCGTGCTGGACCGAGCAATGACTTGGTCAATTGCGACATGGCTTGCTGGTGACAGTGCGGACATCGAAGCATTTTTGTGACACCTGACGCCCGAGGTAAGCGGTGCAACCCGCGTAGCGGGGTTGCGTCCGCTTGACCGAGATATTAGACCTTTGCCCGCCTGCTACGCGAGGCAAGGCGCTTTGGACGCAGCAGACGCTCCGACCGCATGACATGAAGAATGAAGACTCTGTGCCCGTCGTACCGGTAAAAGATGCGACACGGCGGCTCCACGATCTGACGGTAGCGCGAACGCCCGAGCTCCCGTGGCCTACTGCCGCTTTCTGGATGATGCTCAAGTTGCGTGATGTGTTCGAAGATGCGCTTGACCAGCGCAGATGCGGCCACTGGATTTTCCACTGCGATGTAATCCGCGATGGCATCCAAGTCCCCCAGAGCCGGCTCTGACCAAATTATTTCAGCCATCGGTCAAGACGTTTCTTGGCCTGTGCATGCGAAGCAATGCGACCCTCGGCGACGGCCTGTTCCCCACGGGCAATACCCTCAAGGACAGCCATGCGCTGCTCCATGAGTTCGTAGGTCTCGACGTCCAGCAGGTATGCGCTGGGAAGACCATGTTGAGTGATGAGGATCGGCTCCTTGTCACGCTCGATGTCCGAGAGAAGTTCGGTGGCCTGACGCTTGAGGGTAGTAACCAATTCGGTGCGCATAAAGTGATACTACAGTGTCACTTTCGCTTGCACAATTGGCCGAGCAGGCCTGCACCGCATGTTCACGCATCAGACGTTCGATCCGCCGCCGACCGACGCGCTCACCCTGATGACGCAGCTCGGCATGCACCCGCGGGCTGCCGTAGGTCTCCCGACTGGCCCGGTGCACCTGACGCACGCGCTCGATCAGGCGCGCGTCCTCCTGCGCATGCTCGTTGGCCGGTCGATCGCGCCACGCGTAGTAGCCACTGGGGCTGACGCCAAACAGGCAGCACAGGCGCCTCACCGGGTAGTGCGCTTGTTGCGGCTCGATGAAGGCAAAGCGTTCGCTTTTCGAGCGGAAGTGAACGCGATCGCTTTTTTTAAAAGGTCGTGCTCGATCTTCAGTTGCTCGTACGCCTTCTTCACCTTCCGCAGCGCTTTGAGTTCGGAAGCTATCGCCGGATCAACCGCTACACCCTTGGTCATGATCAAACCCTCGCGCGCCAGTTTGCGCCAACGAGACAACATGAAGGGATGAAGGTAAGAAAGGCAGCAACATCTTGCACGCGCACGCCGGGTAGCTGCGCTGAGGCGGACGGCGGTGGCCTTGAACTGCTCGCTGTAGCGCGAGATGGTTCGGGGTCCTGGTTTGGGCATGGGACACTCATGAAAGGTTAGTTCAGGGTGTCCACTAAACCGTAGGAACTATCCGGTCGGCTGGAATGACTTGTTGGGCGCTCTTGACTTACCTAAGTTAGCAAGGTAACTTTCGCAACTATGACCAAGACCGAAGGAAAGCGCTGCAAGACATTTCCGTTGGAGATGGAAGGTGATTTGCATAAAGCTTTGAAATATAAAGCAATTGATGCAGACAAGACCTTGCATGCGTTCATCATAGACGTTCTGGCCGCGACGGTGCGAGAAGAGCCGGCGCAGTACGCTGTATCGCCCCATAACGCAGGAGCTTCCAAGAGGAAACGATGAACGCACCATACGTCAACGGTTCTTCGGTGTGGCCGCTACGCTGCTCTGCAAGCGAGCCGGTTCAAATTGTCAGCGGGGATGTTCGTGAGAAGTTAGCGTTACTGCCCGATGAGACCGTTCATTGCTGTGTGACGTCGCCCCCGTACTGGGGAATGCGCGACTACGGATACAGCGGGCAGATAGGGGCTGAGGAAACAATAGACGAGTACGTTTCGAACCTCGTCTCATGCTTTAGAGATGTGCGGCGAGTACTCAGGTCGGATGGAACGTTTTGGCTCAACATTGCGAACACCTATACGTCTGGCGGGCGCGGATGGCGGGATAAGGACGCCAAGAACCAAGGGCGCGCTATGTCCTACCGACCGGATACCCCCGCTGGGTTGAAGCCAAAAGATCTAATTGGCGTTGCTTGGATGCTCGCGATGGCCATGCAGCGCGATGGCTGGTATCTGCGCTCCGACATCATCTGGTACAAGCCCAACTGTCAGCCTGAGTCTGTAAAGGATAGGGTGACGGTTTCACATGAGTACCTTTTCATGTTCTCGAAGAGTGAGAGCTACTACTTCGATCAACAGGCCATCAAAGAACCGACCTCCGACGGCAAGGGGGCCAAGAACAAGCGGACGGTGTGGCAAGTAAATACGGAGCCGTGCAAGGAGGCACATTTCGCTGCGTTTCCTCGTGCCCTTGTGCGGCCATGTATCCTTGCTGGCTCGCCAAAAGGCGGCCTTATACTCGACCCATTTCTCGGCAGCGGTACGGTCGGCATTGTTGCGATAGAGACAGGTCGCCGTTGCGTCGGAATCGAAGTGAAGCCTGACTACGTGGACATAGCAAAACAGAGATTGCTCGGCGCGTCACAACAGCTATTTACGGAGTGTTTGTAGGCGGGTCGAACTGCCAAGTGGCATGCACAAGGCAAAGGTCTTTACGTATTCCCTTGATCTGCAGCTTGCGCTCGCCGCCCCCATCAAAGTACAGGCTGTACTGCGCTTCGCCATTTTCCTCAACGTAGCAGTAGCCAGGTTTAGGAAACTGCGTGCTGTTGCCCATCATTTCAAGCCGACCGGTCGCCGCTCTTTCAAGGAGATTTTTCGGTATTTCAACGAGTTCGTAAAGATACTCTGGACTTCCCTTTTTTAGAGCGCGAAGGATAAGAATACGCTGGATGCTATTCAGGGCAGATAGAAACTGCGTACGCAACCCAACGAGATCGCTCGGGTTGTCGCCCCATTGGCCTCCACCAAGCTCCATAAACTTCGAGATGTGAATCGTTTTCGCCCGGATAGCCTTAGACGCCTCTGTTTTTAGCGAAAAGTTCTCCGCATCTATTCGAATGTCGTAGCCTCTCTGTCCTCGCGGAGCCAGCGCGACATCAATGCCGCTCAGCCGCAGCACATTCTCAAGGGCGTACTCGAACTTGTCCTTAGAGAATGGCTCTCGGGAGAAGCAATGGTGAAGGCGAAGTACATCGCCAAAGTCTTCCAACGTACGCGCAGAGATGATTCCAGATGCCGATGACCGCCAGTAGCTCCGCGGAAGAGCGAAAACGCTCACTACTCGGTCGACAAGTTGAAGTCTGTTGTCCGACAGCTCGGGGATTGCAGCCAAAAGGCGTTCGATTCGGTCGGATCGGTCCATTCGCTAGCTCAAGTGTGGTGTTGAAAGGCCACATTCTAGCCCGTGGATGACGAAGAGATGCATTTGAGGCCCAACGCCTGAGTTAAGCGGCGGCGCGGGAGCGCCGTCCGCTTGGACGAATTGTTACTCATAAGTCAGTAGATTAGGGAACAAATGGCATCGACTGCTGTCCAAGCTGGCATGAAGATCGACGGCCGTACTTTGACGCGTGAGACGCTGGAAGCGATGCGGTTCATGGCGCTGGACCGGA
>JBOHYW010000210.1:0-6288 GCA_050738155.1 Rhodanobacteraceae bacterium | reverse complement strand
CAGCCCGAGTCCAGAGTCCCGAGTCCCGAGTCCCGAGTCCCGAGTCCCGAGTCCCGAGTCCCGAGTCCCGAGTCCCGAATCCCGAGTCCCGAATCCAAAGTCAAACCTCCAGCGTTGCCAGGTCGCCTTTTTCTTCCAGCCACTGGCGGCGGTCGCTGGCGCGTTTCTTGGCCAGCAGCATGTCCATCAATTTCGATGTTGCTTCGCCATCGTCGATGGTCAATTGCACCAGTCGCCGTGTATCCGGGTGGATAGTCGATTCGCGCAATTGCCCCGGGTTCATTTCGCCGAGGCCCTTGAAGCGCGTGACCGCTACTGCGCCGCGGATTTTTTCGCGTTCGATGCGTTTGAGCAACGCGTCGCGTTCGCCTTCGTCGAGGCAGTAGAACACTTGTTTGCCGACATCGACGCGAAAGAGTGGCGGCATCGCGACGCACACGTGACCATCGCGCACCAGCGAGGGGAAGTGCTTCAGGAACAACGCGGAGAGTAGTGTCGCAATATGTAATCCGTCGGAGTCGGCGTCGGCCAGGATGATGATCTTGCCGTAGCGCAAACCCGAAATGTCGTCCCGGCCGGGATCGCAGCCGATCGCGACCGCGAGGTTGTGGACTTCCTCCGATGCCAGCACCGATGCCGATTCGACTTCCCACGTATTCAATATTTTTCCACGCAGCGGCAGAATCGCCTGGTAATCCTTGTCGCGCGCCTGCTTCGCGGAACCGCCGGCCGAGTCACCTTCGACCAGAAACAGCTCGGTGCGATCCGGGTCGCTCGATGCGCAATCGGCCAACTTGCCTGGCAGGGCGGGGCCTTGCGTGATTTTCTTGCGGACAACTTTTTTCGCCGCCTTGAGGCGCGCGCTGGCGTGTTCGATAGCGAGCTGTGCGATGGCCTCCCCGGTCGTGACGTTCTGGTTCAACCACAACGAGAACGCGTCGTGCACGGTGTTTTCGGTCATGCCCGCGGCGTCGCGCGATGAGAGGCGTTCCTTGGTCTGCCCGGCGAATTGCGGATCGCGCATCTTCACGGACAGCACGAACGTGACGCGCTCCCACACATCTTCGGGCGCCAGCTTCACGCCGCGCGGCAGCATATTGCGCAGCTCGCAAAATTCACGCATGGCATTGGTCAGGCCCGAGCGCAAGCCGTTGACGTGGGTGCCGCCCTGGATGGTCGGGATCAGGTTGACGTAGCTTTCCTGTACCAGCTCGCCTTCCGGCAGCCACGCGAACGCCGCATCGAGGCCGCCGTCTTCGCGTTGGGTGTGGTGTACGAACAAGTCCGACGGCAGGCAGGCCGCGCCGTCGAGTTCGGACTTCAGGTATTCGGCGAGGCCGTCTTCGTAACGCCATTCGTTGGTTTCGCCGCTTGTTTCGTCGACAAGTCTGACCGTCAAGCCGGCGCACAACACGGCTTTTGCGCGCAGCAGATGCTTCAATTTCGGCAGCGAAATTTTCGGCGAATCGAAGTACTTCGGATCGGGCAGAAACCGCAACGTGGTGCCGGTGCGGCGCTTGGGCACGTCACCCAGCGTTTCCAGCTTGCCGACCGCTTCGCCGCCCTTGAAACGCATCCGGTATTCGGTGCCTTCGCGACGGATCAGCACTTCCAGGAATGACGACAGCGCGTTGACCACCGATACGCCGACGCCGTGCAGGCCGCCCGAGAACGTGTAGTTGCGGTCGGAGAATTTCGCACCCGCGTGCAACCGGGTCAGGATCAATTCCACGCCCGGCACGCCCTCTTCGGGGTGGATGTCGACCGGCATGCCGCGGCCGTCGTCGGTCACCGTCGCCGAACCATCCTTGTGTACCGTGACGTCGATCTGCCGGGCATGACCGGCTAAAGCCTCGTCCACGGAGTTGTCGACGACTTCCTGGATCAGATGGTTGGGCCGCGACGTGTCGGTATACATGCCGGGGCGGCGGCGTACCGGTTCGAGACCAGACAGCACTTCGATGTCGGCGGCGTTGTAGCGGGTGGAAGCGGCCATGCGGCGGGATCCTGATGATTCGAAAAACACAGCCGATCAGCATGGCGAACCGGCGCGCGCGGGTCAATCCATCTTCCGGCTGAGCAGCGAAAATGAGCGGCCGGGCGGGACTGCGCGGCGTTCAGCGTCCAGCAGGTCGAGCTGGCGGAGGATGCGCTCCGCGCGGGCCATCGTGGCCCGCGTTTTTCCCAGGAGACCATTGCAATGCGTAAGCTGATCCTTGCCGCGCTGGTCGCGGCAGCGTTTTCGATCCCGGCGTTCGCCGCCCAGACCACCCCGGCCAGTTCGGCTGCTGCAGCCAAGGCCGCTCCGGCCAAGGCCGAGGCTCCGATGAAAGCCAAGGCGGAGCATCACCACGCCATGAAGCACAGCCACAAGGCGCGTCATCATCACGCCAAGAAGGCGCCGGCGTCCAGCGCCAAGTAATCAAGACCCTTCGGGGTTCTGGTTGCAACCTTGAACGCCCCGGCTTGCCGGGGCGTTTTTTTACGAGAAACCGGAGTCAGAGTGCAATTTTCCGGCAAACAAACGACGGATCTCATGTGGGTTCGCGCTCGAAATTGGACTCTGGTCCGGTTTTGCTTGCGTGAGGCTGGTAGCGACCCTAAAGTGTGACGTGGTTCACGCGATAGCATGCGCGCGGGGCAGGGAAGGTGCATGGGCATTTCGGAAGCGTCGCACATCGGTTGAATCGACCTATCCGCTTCCGAGCCGAAGAAACCGAATGCCTGCACCTCAGCCGATCTCGCTGAATCGCGCCTTGATCGTCGAGGACGATGTTCCGGGCCAGCGACGTCTGTGTGGGGTGCTCGAGGCCGTCGTTGGCGCGGCGCTGATCGCCACCGTCGCGGGCAATCTGGTCGAAGCACGCGCCGCGGCGGATACAGGAACCTTCGACATCGCGCTGGTGGATATCGGCCTGCCGGATGGCAACGGCGTCGACTTGATTGCCTGGTTGCAGATCTGGCATCCCCATGTTGCCTGCCTCGTGATCACCGCGTGGGGCGATGGTGACACCGTGCTGGCGGCGTTGCGCGCGGGTGCGATCGGCTACCTGCTGAAGGACCGCGATGACGTGGAGTTGGCGCGTGCGTTGCAGAACGTCAAGCGCGGCGGCGCGCCGATCGATCCGTTCGTCGCGCGCCGCATCCTGACGTTGTTGCCGGGTGCTGCGCCAGCAACACGAGTTGACCTGGACGAGCGTGACGCCTTGTCTGCGCGCGAACGCGGCATCCTCGATCTGGTCGCGCACGGGCACAACAACCGCCAGATCGCTGAACGGATCGGGTTGTCCCGTTTCACCATCGAGGACTACACCAAGCGGATTTACCGCAAACTTGCGGTGGGTTCACGCGCAGCCGCGGTGTTTGAAGCGCAGGCGCGCGGGTTGTTGCGGTGATGCCGTTGCCACGCGCGCGTCGTGCCGCGTGGCTGTCATTGCTGCTGGCGGCGTGTGTGTTCGGTCCCGCGCATGCAGCGCCCGTGCTCCGCTTGCAACAAGCGCAAGCGGCGCCATCGGGTTGGAACGCGGCGACGCCACCGGTGACGGGCTGGGTTCCCGTCACGCTGCCCGATGACTGGTCGCACCGCTGGCCGCGCCACGATGGCGTGGTGTGGTATCGAATGACCTGGAAGCAGACACAGGCAAGCCAGCCGATCGGGCTGCTGCTCAATCAGGTCACGTTGGCCGATGCGGTGTACGTCAACGGCAGCTTGATCCATCGAGACCCGAGTCTGGTCGAACCGTTGTCCCGCAGTTGGATCAAGCCACAGTACTTCGTGGTCGATGCGCCGACCCTGCGCGTGGGCACCAATACCTTGCTGGTGCGGGTATCGGGCCTTGCCGATTACCAGCCCGGCCTTGGCGCCGTCAGCGTCGGTGCTCCGGATGCCGTGTACGCGCGCTACCACACGGGCTGGCTGATTCGTTACCAATTGCGCCTGTACAACCAGGCTTTTTTTCTCGCCATGGGCGTGGTGTTTTGGGTGTTGTGGCTGTTTCGCCGACGCGATACGTTGTATGGCTGGTTTGCCGTCAGCACCCTGCTGATTGCGGCATGGGACTGGAACAACGTCGCGCCCAGTACGTGGCCGTTCCCGAGTACCGATGCATTCCAGTCGTGGAACATGTTGTTCTACGTGGCTGGCACCGTGGCGCTCGCGGTATTCCTGCTGAGGTTTTGTGGTCGCCGCTGGCCGCGCACCGAAGCTGCGTTGTGGGCATATACCGGTGCGGTTGGATTGTGCACCGTGTTTGCGCCGCACCTGCTGGGCGTGTGGCGGTTCTATCTGGCGCCGATCGACATCGTGTTGTATTTCGCGGTACCGGTGGTGTTCATCGTGTACGCGGCGCGGCAGCGCCAACCAGACATGTTGTTCCTGGCGCTGTGCCTGCTGTTGCCGTTGCTGGCGAACGTGCACGACGTATTGCGCTTCTTCGAAGTGATCCGCGATCGCGCCTACATCGCCTCGCTGACCGCGCCGTTCACGCTGGTCGGCATGAGCGTGGTGCTGGCTTATCGGTTTGCCACCGCGATGCGGCGGGTCGAGGATTTCAACTTCCAGTTGCGCGCACGGGTCGACAGCGCCACCGCGCGATTGTCGGCCACGCTCGGTCGCGAACACGCGCTGGCGCTGGCCAACGCCCAGATCGGCGCGCGTCTCGATCTTGTGCGCGACCTGCACGATGGCTTCGGCGGCAGCCTGGTATCGGCCATCGCCGCGCTCGAGCACGGTCCGGGCGACGTGGACGCGGATACCCACAGCATCGAAACGTTGAAAGCCCTGCGCGACGACTTGCGCCTCGTCATCAACGCCACCACGCACACCGCCAATGGCGATCTCGTGGAATCCGTCGAGTCACTGCGGCATCGCTGGAGTGATCGACTGGACGCCGTATGCATGGCCAGTCATTGGCGGTTGGCGGGTCTCGACGGCCTGCAACTTCCGCCCGGCCAAAGCCTCGATGTGTTGCGCTTCATCCAGGAAGCCTTGACCAACGTGATGAAGCACAGCGGTGCGGGTCAGGTGCACGTCGACGTGGAGCGCTCCGGCGCAACCCTTCGCGTTGAAATCCGCGACGACGGCTGCGGGTTCGATGCTTCGTCGCATTCCACGGGCGCGGGTTTGACGAGCCTCGGCTCGCGTGCGCGCCGACTGAACGCGGGATTTGTCATCGACGCCGTTCCCGGCCATGGCACATGCCTGCGGCTCGACGTGCCCGTGATCTCGACTGCCGCGCAGGCGGCGTCTGCCTCTGCGTGATCTGCCAATTGGCCGTGGGAGTTCGCCCTGCGTGTGGTGGGTTTGCGCGGATGTCAGTGTGCGTCGCGGGCATGGCCCGCTCCCACCGGTGGCGAATGCTTTGTGGGAGCGTGCCCTGCGCGCGGCCGAGTTGACCGAGCCGCCATGTCGCGGACATGGTCCGCTCCCACGGCGAAAAAAATTTCTTCGGGACCCCCGAACTCGGGGATGTGTTTCCGCACACCCATGGCTAGCCTCTCGCTTACGAATCCGTGATTCGCGTCACATCGCATCGCCTGCGTGATTTCGGTCGTCACGCATCCGGCCCGCTTCTCGTCCGTGCACAACAGGAGGTCGTCATGAACCGTTCGAAACTCGTCTCTCGCTCGGCGGCAACAATCGGTGTCGCCGTCGCTCTCGCCATGGCGTCCGGTGTCGCCTGCGCCAGCTCCCTAACCTTCAGCCCAACATTTTTCATCAGCCCCAGCACCAACCTGGGCTACACCGCCGCGATCGATCCGACGACAGGGCTCGCTTGGGTCTCGCCGAACATCGCCGCCAATGAAACGGTCGGCGACATCAGCAATCTTTGCAGCATCACCACCGGTCTCTGTACCGGGTCGCTCAGCGGCCTCACTTGGGCGAATGATGCGGAGGTCAATCAATTTTGGAAGGATATCGGAATCCCGATAAACACGGTTCTCGGTTTCCCCTCGAACACCCAGTCGTACTCGTCGATTGGGGAAAATAACCTCGGCGATCTGATCAGTTTCCTCGGGCCAACGCAGCAAACCGGTGGCGGCACGAACTTTCTCGGCTGGCAACAAGACTTTACTGACTATCTCGGCGGTATCACCAACAACTTTGTAGTTACGTTGCCGATCATTGGCCAAGTGCCGAACACGTCGTACATGTTCCACTTTTATAGCTTTGCGTTCGGACTATCGACAAGTCCCACGTTCGACAACGAGTCCGCCTTCACCTACGGCGCCGGCAATGGTACTGCGCAGGATCCGCCGACCGGCGGCTGGTTCTATTTCACGCCGGGT
>JBOHYW010000209.1:0-6352 GCA_050738155.1 Rhodanobacteraceae bacterium | reverse complement strand
GCGTCACGTTGATCGAAACTGGTTATCTCAATAACGCGATTTTGCAGGAGGACATCATGTCGGCGAGTATGTATCTGGAACGAGTTCAGGGCGTCGTGGATCAAATCAAGCGCACCCAGTTGCCGAAGATCGAGCAGGCTGCGGAGGCCTTCGTCAAGACGATCCGCGCGGGTGGCAAGGTGTACCTGTTCGGGAGCGGGCACTCGGTGATTCCGGTGCTGGATATTTTCCCGCGCTATGGCAGTTTCATCGGCTTCCAGCCGATTCTGGATCCGCGCTTGATGTGGTTCAACATCGTGGGTCCGGGCGGCGCGCGCGAGCTGCTGTGGCTGGAGCGGGTCGAGGGCTACGCCAAGGTGGTGCTGCAGAGTTACGAGCTCGAACCGCGCGATTCGATCCTGGTCTTCTCGCACGGTGGCTTGAACGCGGCGCCGGTCGAGATGGCACTCGAAGCCAAGCAGAAGGGCCTGACGGTCGTGTCGGTCTCCTCGCACCAGAACCACCAGCAGGCCAAGCCGACGCACTCGAGCGGCAAGGATCTGGCCGCTGTCTCGGATATCGCGATCGACAACTGCGTACCACCGGAGGATGCGCTGGTGACGGTGGAGGGCATCAAGGAACGGTTTGCGGCCGGCTCGACCGTGGCCGTAGTCTCGATCGCCATGTCGCTGGTAGCCGAGACCGGTACGCGACTGGTGAAAGCAGGGTCAAAACCGCCGACCTTCGTGTCGCCGAACGTAGGCTTGCCGCCCGATCACAACCAGCAGGTGTTCCGGGAATATGAGCGCTTCATACGCGGCAAGTAGGGGACAACGTTCGTAAGCGCGTTGTCAGCCGGACCGCAACCCATCGACCGAACGGGGATCTCGTAATGCCGATTGCGCTGGCGCTGGACCTTGGCGGTACCAAGATTGCCGCGGCGCGCGTGAGCGACGCCGGCGTCGTCACCAGCCGCCGGGAAACCGCTACGCCGCCGGAAGGCGGCCAGGCCGTGGTGGCCGCAACCTGTGGACTCATCGAAAAGTTGTCGCCCAGGAACGTCCGCGCATTGGGGGTATGCATCCCCGGGCTCGTGCATCCGGATGGCAGCGTATGGGCGCCCAACATCAAAGGCTGGACGCGCATGCAGCTTGCGACGCGGCTCGCCCGCGAGTTCCAACTTCCGGTGACGGTCGAAAGCGACCGCGACGCTTTCGTTACTGGCGAAGCGTGGCGTG
Organism: Rhodanobacteraceae bacterium; assembly: GCA_050738155.1. Classification (GTDB taxonomy): domain Bacteria; phylum Pseudomonadota; class Gammaproteobacteria; order Xanthomonadales; family Rhodanobacteraceae; genus 66-474. Next base: position 5,135 of record JBOHYW010000209.1, on the reverse strand, counting down.
GTGCGGCCCGCGGGTGCCAGGACGTGGTTTTCCTCGCCATCGGTACCGGCATTGGCGCGGGCATCATCAGCGGCGGACACCTGCTGCGCGGTTGTGGAGGGGTCGCGGGTGCGCTGGGCTGGATGGCGGTCGAGTCCAGGATTCCGCGCGGCTTCGAGGCGAGTTATCGCGACGTCGGTTGCCTGGAATCCCACCTCGCCGGCCCGGGCATTGCCCGCGCGGCCAGTCGGGCGTTCGGTCAAACCACCAACACCCGCGAGCTGTTGGCGCTGGCCCGCAAAGGCGACCCGGAGGCGCTCGAAGTTCTGGCGCGCGCCGGGCACTACTTGGGTCTGGTGATGGCCAACCTGGTCAGCACCTTGAATCCAGAACGGATCATCGTCGGTGGTGGCATGGCGGCGGCCGGCGATCTGTTGCTTGGCCCCGCGCGCACCACCATGCGGCAGTGGGGCCAGCCGATCGCGGTTAGGCAGGTCAAGGTCGTGCGCTCACGGCTGGGTCTGGATGCCAGCCTGCTGGGTACCGCCCGCTTGGCATTCGACCACTCCGAGGCAGTGTCACGACTGGGAAGATCCGGTGCCAGCGGCGGGCTGCGGAAGCAGTCCGGTCACGGCACACGCTCCGTCCGTCGAGGGGATTCCCCATGATGCAGACCCGCACTGCTGTAACGGCCCCTTCCGAATACGCCGGATTGGTGGCAACCATCAACGGTTGCATGTTCGTGTTCGGCATCGTGCTGCTGCTGATGGGCTCGCTGTTGCCGACCCTGCACGTCAGCGCGGCGCGCGCGGGCAGCCTGGGCGCTTTTCCGTTGGCGGGCATCCTGATCGCCACCATCGTCATCGGCCCGATCCTCGACAAGGTGGGTGCCAAACTCGCGCTCGCGGTCTCGCTGGCGATGATCATCGCGGCACTCGTGGCGATGCCATCGCTCGAAGGCTTCGATGCGCTGGCAGTGGCCGCCTTCATCTACGGTTTGGGTGCGGGTGTGTTGAACGCTGCCACCAACACCATCATCGCGACCTTGAGCGGAACCGGCCGCGGTTCGGCGCTCAACCTGCTGGGCCTGTTCTTCAGCCTCGGCGCATTGGTCACACCGCTGTTGATGTCGCTCACCAAGGGCCGGCTCTCGCCCGCGGATGTGCTGTACGTGCTGGCATTCATCTCCGCGATCGTGTTGGTGCTGGTGCTGCGGCAACGCTTTCCGCCGCCCCTGCAGGCAAGCACCCCATTGCGAAGCTTGTTGCGCGTTCTGAAACATCCCATCGTCTGGCTGTTTGCCGCGCTGTTGTTTTTCGAGTCCTTACAGGAAAACTGCATGTTCGTGTGGGCCGGCAAGGTCGTGACTGACCTGCTCGACGTTCCCGTGTCCCGTGCGGATATGGCGTTGTTCGGCCTGACGGCGGCGATGGGGGTGGGACGACTCACAGCCAGTCGCGTGTTGCGGAAGCTGGGCAATCGTTCGGCCATTCTCATTGCGGCTGCAACGGTGATCGTGGGCGCGGTGGTGGTGCTCCTTTCCGCAGCGTCCTATGCGGGCCTGATCGCTGGTTTCGCAATCGTCGGCCTGGGCCTGTCGGCCATTTATCCGACCGTCCTGGGCTTGGCCGGCGATCGATTTCCGGACGAGACCGGGACGGTCTTTGGCGCGATCATTACCGTCTCGCTGGTCGGTGGCACCTTGGGTCCGGTGATTGGAAGCTGGGCAACCGCCGCGCACCCGCTGAAGGTGATGCTCGTGCCGATCGTGGCCGCCGTTGCGATCGCGGCATTGACGCTGCTTGCGACGCGGCGCCGGACCTCGGCGCAGGACTCCGGCGCATGAGTGACCGGAGTCACCGCGGTTCCGGTTTGACAGTATCCAGCCGGCAAGACCGGCAATGATTCCGTGGGAGAAAGTCACATGAAAACCAGTTGTGCAATTCTGGTAACGGGTCTGTTGGTATCAGCGGCAGCCTGTGCTGCCGAGCCCGCACGCATCCTGATCAACCAGGTTGGCTACGAGGCGTCTGGTCCCAAGCAGGCCGTGGTCCAGGGGTCCGCCGCCGACAGCATCGGCATGTGTTCGGTCCGCACGTTCCCGGATCAGAAATCGGTGTACGAGGTACGCCCGGAACCTGCGGTGTCGGTCGACCATTGGCAAAGTTGGCGCTTCTGGCGCATCGACTTCAATGCGGTCCAGTCGGAAGGCGAGTACGTGGTCCAGTGCGCGCACAAGGGCGGCGATGGCAAGCCGGTGCTGGAGTCACGACCCTTCTGGATCGAGCGCGACGTCCTGGAGCGGCACACCCTCTCGGCGGTACTGGCCTATTTCGAGTCGGATAGGGTGGCGGGTGCCATGAGCCGCGCCGATTCGAACATCGGGTTTTACGGTGACGACAGCAAGCCGCGCATCGATGCCCGTGGTGGCTGGTACGACGCAACCGGCGATTACGGGGTGCATTTGTCCCAGGCTAACGCGTCGATCTATTTCATCGGCCAGAACATTTCGGTGGTCGCCTATTCGCTCGCGCGATCCTGGGAACTGCTGAGTGCCCATGACAACAAGAACCTCAGCCAGTTGGACCGTCGTATCGTGAACGGTGCCACCTACGGCGCGGATTTCCTGGTGCGCATGCATCCCAAGGAGGGCGGCTCGTTCTACGAATCGATCATGGCACCCGGCGTGCAAAAGAAACCCGAAGACCGGCAAATTCAACCGCACCCCCAAGGCTCGGACTGGATGACCGCGAACGGTTATCCAAAAATCTTCGCCGATCATCCCTACATTTACCAGGTCTCGTTCCGCGCCGGCGGCGGGTTTGCGATCGCGGCGCTGGCCATCGACGCGCGGCTGCCGTGGAGTGGCCACTTCTCCAAGGCCACCTATTTGCAAACGGCCGAGGACGCGTTCGCCTACCTCCAGAAGCACAACACCTCGCTGTTGCTCGATGGCAAGGAAAATATCCAGGACGATTTCAGCGCCTTGCTCGCGGCTTCGGAACTGCTGCGCACGACGCACGACGCGAAGTACCGGAAAGCGGCGCAGCAGCGTGCCGACGCGCTGCTGGCGCGGCTCTCGAGCGACAAGCATTACCAAGGCTTCTGGCGCCGGGGCGGGCCGGGCAGCGGCCCGTATTTCACGGCCACGACGGCGGGCGCCCCGGTGCTGGCGCTGCTCAATTACTACCCACTGGCCAATGCCGGCACCCGCGCCCGGATCAAGGATGCGGTCAAGCGCGCGTTGACCTTCCACCTCACGGTCACCAATGATGTGGCGAACCCGTTCGGGTATGCGCGCGAGTACATCGAGAACGAACATCTGGGACGGGTGGCACGGTTCTTCTTCCCGCACGATGTGTCCGGGTATTGGTGGCAGGGTGAGAACGCCCGCATCGCATCGCTCGCCACGGCGGCACGGCTGGCGTTGCCACTGTTTGTCGACGATCCGGCGTTCTCGAAACGCTTGCGCACCTTTGCCACGGACCAGCTCAACTGGGTGCTGGGTCTGAACCCGTTCGACTCTTCCATGATGAACGGGATCGGATACAACAATCCCGAGTACTTCGAGTCCGGGAGCTGGGAGTACACGCAACGGCCGGGTGGCATTTCCAACGGGATCACGTCGGGCTGGGATACCAAGAACGACGAGGGTATTTCCTACTCGGTGCCGAACACCGTTACGCATCAAGGGTGGAACTGGCGCTGGAACGAGCAATGGCTGCCGCACGATGCGTGGTATCTGCTGGCCCTCGCAGCGCGTCGTGCGCCTGCTGTGCCGACAGCGGCGGTGCCCCGGTCAGAAAAATAAAATCTGTGGTCGCCTGCAAAGCGCCCAGCGCAAACGTCGGGAATTGTGGCATCCGAACGAAAAACGAATTCGCCGGTCAGCCTCGCCCGGATGTGACGGACACTTTATGCTTCGCGGAAAATCATAAAGTGTCCGAAGCGGGCGATTTATGGGGCCACCATCTACCACAAAGATCACGTAACGCGCTGATCGCCATATACGATTCAACGCGGTGCGTGTTGGCCTTACTCGCAATCTTACTCACAATCCGGAGGCTGTCGCTCTTGGCCAAACACACGTGGATTCCGCTCTAAAGCCGCCAACCGTCGCAGTTGAGGCGGAAAAACCCGCGATCGGTAACCCACGGCGACGAACTTCCTACAGCCAGAAGCTGCGCGCCATTGTTGTTGTGCCGAGCGCACGACAACAAGCCGGTCATTCGACAGGTTGTTGTGCTGTGTAGATGCTTATTCATCTTCCTCTGAGGCGCCTTGTGGTGTCCAGCGACCGTTACGTTTACACCAAGTTTGCCAGTCCACTTGCTCAGGGTCGCCAACCGGGGTCAGCTTGGTCTTCAAGGTTCCGTCATCGAATAAGATCAGGTTCTCGCAGTCCCATCGAGCCGAAGGGACGATTAGTCCGTCGTTGCCAAGAAATGCGACTGCAGCTCCGATCTGTTGGGTAAATGTGTAGTTCAGGTCTCCGAAGTGATCCAAGTCAACGCTCAAGGTCTTGAGGTCGGCTCGGATTAGCTTCAAAGTCTGAGTGGCCGTCACGTCGAGCCCGTGTAGCATGACAGGCCTTTTCGGTCTAGGCGTCAACAACATCCAGTGATGTGAAATTTCGGCGATTGCTCCGTTGGCTTCCAAGCTGGTGTACAAGACAGGAATGTCATCCTTCGGCGCCCAACGACCGCCCCATGTGGAGTACGCGGTCGGATCGAGATTCATACGTGTAGCGCGAAACACCCGCCCTCCGAAAGACTCGGTCTCGAATTTCGCTAACTTGTCGAGCAAATCCGGATCGTGAATCAAGGGGGCTCCTCACTCAAACGTTAGATGAAAACACCCTCTCGAAGTCGTTCAACTGCCTCGATCACAGAATCAATTTTCCCTTCTTGAATGAGAGTGGCCGGACTACTCCCATCGAATAATTTCTGTCGGGAGAATAGCCAGAGCCTAGCCTCTATAGGCTCGTAGATATCGGAGAGTTGATCAATGATGTACTCCAGCGATAGGAGGTTCTTTTGGGCATCCGGGCGCGGGAACGCCTTCCCCTGATTCCAGCGGGACACCGTCTCCGGGCGTGCGCCCAGCAAATTGGCCACGTCAATGGAGCGCATGGCCCCTTTTTCATGGATTGATTC
>JBOHYW010000208.1:0-6391 GCA_050738155.1 Rhodanobacteraceae bacterium | reverse complement strand
CGCCAGCCGCCCGTCGGCCACCGAATAGCCGTCCAGATAATTGGCGAGGCTGCCGAAATCGGTGTGCCGCAACACCAGCGCTTCGGTCAGCGAACGCAGGCTGCCGCGCAATTCGCCATGCGTGAACAGCTCGGTATCGGCGAACAGGCGCTGCTTCAGCTTCAATGAACGCCGCCACTTCCACATGAAATAGTCGTGGTACATGCGCAGCCCGTGTTCGAGCGCGAACAGGCCGCCATGCGGATCGATCACCGGGCACACCGCGATGGTGTGCGCAAGCTCGATGCCAGCTGCAGGCGCGGCCAACGCAGTGCGCAAGGCAAAGTTGCCGCCCAGCGAAAAGCCGGTCAGCGTCAGCGGCCGAGTCGGGTAGCGCCGCGCGATGGCGCCGAGCGCACCCACTACTTCGTCGATCCGGCAGGAATGGAAAATGTCGCGATTGAGGTGGTGGCTGCCGCCGTGATCGCGAAAATTGAGCCGGAACACGTCCCAGCCTTCTTCGAGCAGGCGCGCGCCGGTGCGCAGCAGATAGGTCGAGCGCACGCTGCCTTCCCAGCCATGGAACAGCACCGCGAGTCCGCGCGCTTGCGCGGCGACATTCTGCGCAGTGTGACAGCCGGTCAGTCGGACGCCGTCACCGCAATCGAGCGTCACCCATTCGGCGTCACGATCCAGCCGGCGCGCGCCACGACCACGCAAGCGGCGACGCAGCGAGCTGGACGCCAGCATCGATTGCAGATGTGGACTCTTCAGCAGCCAGGGCGGCTGGAAATCGTCACCATGGACTGCCGTCATGCGGCGATTCCCAACACCTGCGCGATTTCCGCGCGTGCGGTTTCGGCCATGCGGCGGCGGCCACCTTCGGGATGAAATGGCACCGGCTGCAGGAAATGTACCTCGGCGGTCAGCGAACGCGTTGCCAACACCCGACCCACGTTGTGCAGGAAACCCTCGCCTTTTGAAAACAGCATGTCGGCCGCCGGCACGCCATCACGCATGTACCGGAACGCCACCGGTTGCACCGGCGCGGCCGCATCCAGTGCCGCCTGCAGGATGCGCGCGTGGAAGACCTTCAGGGTTCCGGCCGGGGCGGTGCCGCCCTCGGGAAACGCCGCGATGCTGCGGCCGGCGCGCAGGCGATCGCTCATCACCGTCATCACCGCCGCCAACGAGTTGGTGCTGCCGCGTTGATGGAAAATCGTGCCGCCGCGGCGCGCCATCCAGCCGACCAGCGGCCAATGGCCGATTTCGGCCTTGGCCACGAAATCGGCCGGGCGCACTGCATGCAACACCGTGATGTCCATCCACGAACCATGGTTGGCGACGAACATCACTGGGTCGTGCAGCGGTTCGCCGAAATGCACCACCCGTACCCCGAACAGGCGCAGGAACAGGCGCGACCAATTGTTGAGCAGCGCCGCCCCGGCAGTGCCGGGGCGCGGGCCACGCGGCAACAGGAAAATCGCCGCGAGACAGCCAGCTACCACCAGCAGCACCAACAACGGCAACCGCCATACACAACGCAACGTGCCCAAAACTTTAAAGGCTGGCGTTGCCGCCGCGCCCCCGACGTGATCAGACCCTGCAACTTTACCGTGCCAGCGGCCACCAGCGCAGCCGGCGCGCGATCGGCTTACACTGGGATTGTACGTATTCGATCGAAAGTGCCATGCCATGAATACCCCTCCACAACGCGTCGAACACCAGCACACCGACCGCGGCTACATTCCGGTGTACGCCACCGGCGTGGTCGAACAGCCTTGGGCCGACTACACCCGCAGCGATCACGAGGTCTGGGCGACGCTGTTCCGCCGCCAACGCGAAATCCTGCGAGGCCGTGCCTGCAAGGAATTTCTCGAAAACCAGGAAACCTTCGGCATGTCGCCCGATGCGATCCCGAAGTTCCAGGACTTGAACCGCGTGCTGAAAGCCGGCACCGGCTGGGAAATCGTCGGCGTCGAGGGCTTACTGCCGGACGAGGTGTTCTTCGATCACCTTGCCAACCGGCGCTTCCCGGTGAGCTGGTGGATCAGGAAACCCGAGCAGCTCGATTATCTTTCCGAGCCCGATCTGTTCCACGACCTGTTCGGCCACGTGCCGATGCTGCTGAACCCGATCTTCGCCGATTACGTTCAGGCTTACGGGCTCGGCGGCGTCAAGGCACACAAGCTTGGCGCCGACGCGCTGACCAACCTGACCCGGCTGTACTGGTACACGGTCGAATTCGGCCTGATCAACACGCCGGAAGGCCTGCGCATCTACGGTTCCGGCATCGTCAGCTCCAAGGGCGAATCGGTGTACTGCCTCGAGTCCGACGCCCCCAATCGCATCGGTTTCGATCTGGAGCGCATCATGCGCACCCAGTACAAGATCGACACCTTCCAGCGCAGCTATTTCGTGATCGACGATTTCCAGCAATTGTTCGATGCCACTCGCCCGGACTTCGCACCGATTTACGCGCGACTCAAGGAACTTTCCGCCTTTCCGGCCGGCGATGTGCAACCCGGCGACCGCGTGATCCACCGTGGCACGAAACAAGGCTTCGCCGCCGACGCGTAGACGCGCAGGGCGGGAGCAGCCGCGCAGCGGCGAATCCCGCCAATTGCGCAACGCGTAGGCTGGGGTGAGCGCGTAGGCTGGGGGTGAGCGGCTTCACGCGAACCCCAGCGCCTTGCTTCGCCCATGTTGGGCTTCACCGACAAAGCCGGCTCAGCCCAACCTACACAGTTGGCTCCGCGAAGACGTTGGCTCCGCAAAGACGTTGGCTCCGCAAAGACGTTGGCTCCGCAAAGACGATAGCCACCCACCTCCCAACAACGCGTAGGCTGGGGTGAGCGGCTTCACGCGAACCCCAGCGCCTTGCTTCGCCCACGTTGGGCTTCGCCGACAAAGCCGGCTCAGCCCAACCTACACAGTTGGCTCCGCGAAGACCGGTTGCCACCCACCCTGCGCAACCGATCGGCACGGCGAAAGCGTTGCGCGACACGCCGGACGCCGCTATCTTGGCGCGCACTCCGTCGGGGAGTAGCCGCCTTCGGCATGCTGCCGAAGGGCTTGGCGTCAACATGCTCGGCCAGCCGGCCGTGGCGCCAAGCGATCGCGATGATCGGCGAGACCGACAGTTCGCATGCACGAATCCAGGCCGGAACGCGCATGGGGATTGTCGCGCGTCACCGGCCCTTCGGAGACCTCCTTGCAAGCCTTCTGGATTTCCCTTGGCGCGGTTGCGCTGGCCGAGATCGGCGACAAAACGCAACTGTTGTCGCTGGTACTGGCAGCGAAGTTTCGCAAGCCTTGGCCGATCTGCGCCGGCATCCTCATCGCCTCGCTGCTGAGTCAGGCAATCGCCGCCGTGCTCGGCGCGTGGCTGGCGCACTGGCTGACACCACAGGTGCAGCGCTGGCTGATCGGGTCATCGTTTCTGGTCGTGGCAGCCTGGGCGCTACTGCCCGAGAAGGCCGATGACGATGCCGAAGCCGCGACGACGCATGGTCGCGGCGTATTGATCGCCACGACGGTCGCCTTCTTCATCGCCGAACTTGGCGACCGCACCCAAGTCGCGACCGCCGTGCTTGGCGCTCACTACCAGCCGCTGTGGCAAGTCATCGCTGGCAGCACGGCCGGGATGCTCGTCGCCAACGTGCCGGTGGTATGGCTGGGCGCGCGTTTCGCGAAGAAGTTGCCGCTGCGCACCGCGCGCCTCGCCGCCGCGGCGCTGTTCGCGGCGCTGGGGTTGTGGATCCTGCTGCGTTAGCGCTCTCCCTGGCGAGTAGTTGGGGTGAGCGGTTTTTTGCGAACCCCCAACGTCTTGCTTCGCCCATGTTGGGCTTCGCAAGCTCAGCCCAACCTACAAAAGCCATTGGCCCCACGGTTCGTCACCGCCGAAGGCGGATTGTCATCCGCCCTAAATCCCGCCCGGGAAACCCATCTGCCGCCATGCCTCGTACACCGCGATGGCAACCGAGTTCGACAGGTTGAGGCTGCGGTTGTCGGGCTGCATCGGCAGGCGCAGGCGTTGCGATTCCGGAATGGTGGCAAGCACCGTGTCCGGCAACCCCGATGTTTCACGCCCGAACAGCAAGGCGTCGCCATCGGTAAACGCCACGTCGGTATAGCGATGCATCGCATGGCTGGTGAAGGCAAACACGCGTGGTTGTTGCAGCGACTCCAGACATGCAGCGAGGTCGTCGTGCGCCATCACGTTGACGAACTCGTGGTAGTCCAGTCCCGCGCGGCGCAATTTCGCGTGATCGAGGTCGAACCCGAGTGGTCGGATCAGGTGCAGCGACGCGCCGGCGTTTGCGCACAAGCGGATCACGTTGCCGGTATTGGGCGGGATTTCCGGTTGGTAGAGAATGACGTGCAGCATCCGGGTATTATCGCAATGCAGGACGCAGCCCTTCAGGAACCTCCTGATTTTGCTGATTCCGTTCATGGCTCGACAAGCCCGTCCTGAGCCTGCCGAAGGGTGCGGATGAGGAATTGACCAGAGTTTCCTTCAAAGCTGGAAGGCATAGCTCAGCTTCAGGAAAAACTCCCGATCGGTTTGCACGAGGCCGGCATCGCCGTTGCCGAGGTAGCCGTTGCTGAAACCGACATAGAGGCTGCTGAAAGGATTGAGCACGTAGCCGAACAGCCACTGGGTCGCGAGGCTGCGGTTGCGGCTCGCGGTGCCCGCGGGATACAGCAGCGGGTTGCGGCGAATGTCCTGCAACTGGCCGATCGCGCGCACGAACATGCGCGGATTGAAATACCAGGAAACGCGCAGGTCGTAGAGATCAGCCGTGTACAGCCTGCCGCCGGCGACATCGAGCCGTTCGAAATCGCCGACGAAGGCAACTTTCAAATGGCGGCCGGGTGTCAGCGTGAGCGAGGGCGCGAGCGAGAGCAGCCGGCCCTTGCGTCCGCCTGCATAGTCCGCGCCATCGCCGGTGGTGGCATCGAGCTCGAAGCCGAGCCAGCGCAGCGGCTGCGCGGTCGCGTCCAGCTCGTACTGGTCGAGCGCGAACGTTTTGCCACCGAAATATTGATCGTCGTGGCGGACAAACAACTGGATGTTGCTTTGCCCAACGGCTTTCACGAAACCGTAGACTTCGGCCAGCCGGTCGAGCATCGGACCTCTCCCGGTGGCGCGCACCCAGTCGTAGTGGGCGCCGATGCCGCCAGTGTTCCACCAGGCGGTGTCCGAGTACCAGTCGTATTCGAATTCGGGCTCGATCTCCATGTAGCCGACCTTGGGAAAGTACCCCGAATCGGCACGAAAGCCCGGGCTTACGCGCGCCACCGAAAGACTTGCGTCGTAGTTGTTGCGGGTGCGCTGGAACTGCAACCCCAGACCGCTGCCGGTCACGCCGCCCGGTGCGATCCCGAATGCCTGGGCGACCTGTTCGGGATACGTGGTCGAGGAACGAGCGGCCTGGACGGTGAGCGTGTCGCTGGGGTCGAGCTGCCAGCTTCCATCCACCGCGAGAAGCCCGTTTTGGTAACCGCCGCCGCGCCGTTCGGTGGCAAGCAATCCAAGCGATGAATTATCGGGAAAGTCGTAACGGTAGCGTGCCAGCCCGTCGCGGGTGGCGAAGTCGAATGATTTCAACGCGGAACCCTGCTGACCCGGCAGCAGGATGTTGGTGATCGTGTCGTCGGCGACGAGCGCGCCAAGCGCGTTGTTGCCGATCTGGCCGTCGAGCTTGGTGGCCCAGTGCGGATCGGCAATCTGGCGGGTATCCACGAGGGCGTTGCCCTTGCCGTAGTCGGTGCCCAGATCGAAACCCGGCGTATTGAATACCTGGGTGCCGCGGCGGAAAAATGGCCGGTTCTCGGGGTAGAAAATCGCAAAGCGCTGGTTGACCGTGGGCTTGAGCACATCGGGCGCCACCTGCGAGAAGTTGGGATCGAGCGTGGCCGCCCATTCGAGATCGGGACGAATCGCCCAGCGCGCATCGATGCCGCCGTGCAAGGCTGGGCTGCCGTGTTCGAGTGGCGCTGCCGGATCGACGCGCTGGTCGCTGCGCGAAATCGTCAGCGACGGAATCACCTGGAAATTTCGGTCGGACGCGGGAATCGGCGTTGCCGTACGAACCAGTTCGGCATCGCACATCGTGCAATTGCTGTCGTAATTGAGCTTGGCCTGCGCGATTTGATGCCGAACCTTGCGCGCCCAACTGCGGTAGAACAGGACAAGCCAGTTTTGCGGTTGACTGCTGTGCGGCAACTTGAATGAACTGAACGGGATTTCCATCACCACGACGTAACCGTGTGGTGTGAGGTGCGCGTGGCAATTCCAGATGGTGTCGTAGGCTGAGTACTCGGTGCCGTGCTGGCGAAATTCATCGAATTCGGTTCCGCCCGCGCTGCAGAAAAATGCATAGGCAAACTGGGTGTCGTTGAAGGG
>JBOHYW010000207.1:0-6402 GCA_050738155.1 Rhodanobacteraceae bacterium | reverse complement strand
CGTGGATGTCGCAGCGCGATTGCGGGATGACGAGCAAAACAAGCATTTTCATCAGGAATAGAGCCATGCATCAACACCGAAACGAGGCAAGCCACAACCCGCAGTTATGCCATGTGCCCGTCTTTTCATTGGTGGCGTGCGCCCGCCAATGATTATGCTCACCCTCGTATGTCAACGGGTAAAAGGATGTTCGGTGGAGCAGATATTTCATGTCGACTCGTAGCGATACCGCCTTGTCCATGCATTGGGGACCGCCTTACCTGTTGTATCTGGGCAGCGCGGAAGACAGCCTGGCCATCAAGACGGCGCGTGGGCTGGCGTATTGGCGCCCGCATTGGTGTGTAGGCCAATATCGCCGCCCCGACTGCCGGCCGACGCTCGGTCTGCGCGACATGAGCATGGCCGAAGCCAAACGCGAAGGCGCCGACACCATGGTGATCGGCACCGCCAACGCGGGTGGCGTGATGTCGCCGGAAACCGTGGCCGACGTCATCGTGGCGCTCGATGCCGGCCTCAACGTGGTGGCGGGCCTGCACCAGAAGCTGCACGACAACCCCGACATTGTCGCCGCAGCCCGGCGCAACGGCCGGGTGCTGTTTGATGCCCGCGATCCCATGCCCGGCCTTGTCGTCGGCAACGGTCGCCCGCGCGCCGGGCGACGCTTGCTGACGATCGGAACGGATTGCTCGATCGGCAAGATGTACACCACGCTGGCGATCGAGCGCGCGATGCGGCAGCGCGGCCTGGCTGCGGATTTTCGCGCCACCGGCCAGACCGGCATTTTCGTCGCCGGCTCCGGCATCGCGGTCGATTCGGTCATCGCCGATTTCATTTCCGGTGCGCTGGAATGGCTTTCGCCGGCCCGTGTCGACGGCGGCTGGGATCTCATCGAGGGCCAGAGCTCGCTGTTTCATCCTTCTTACGCTGGCGTGTGTTTGGGGTTGTTGCACGGGGCCCAGCCCGATGCGTTGGTGATTTGCCACGAACCGACCCGCACGCACATGCGTGGCCTGCCCGATTGTCCGCTGCCTGATCTGAAGCTCTGCCTCGAAACCCACCTTGCCGCCGCGCGGCTGACCAACCCAGGGGTGAAAGCGGTTGGCGTCGCGCTCAACACCTCCGGCATGCCGGAATCGGAAGCGCTCGCGGCGTGCCACCAGATCAGCGAGCTGCTCGACCTCCCCTGCCAGGACCCGATCACCATGGGAGTCGAAGCCATCGTGGACAATCTGCTCGCATGCTTCGCGAACTGAAGATCCAGCAGCAGAGTTATCCGCTGCGCGCGCCCTTCCGCATCTCGCGGGGAGTCAAGCTTGCCGCCGACGTGGTGACCGTCGAACTGCACCAGGCCGGCAAGGTCGGCCGCGGCGAATGCGTGCCGTATCCCCGCTACGGCGAATCCATGGCGTCGGTGATGGAGCAGATCGAAACGCTGCGCGCCGAGCTCGCCACCGGCATGGGGCGCGACGAATTGCAATCGCGACTCGCCCCCGGCGCCGCGCGCAATGCGCTGGATGCAGCGTTGTGGGACCTGGAATCGCAGCTCAGCGCGGTGCCGGTCTGGACGCGACTCGCGCATCCACCGCGCGCGCCGATCGTGACGGCACTTACCGTCAGCATCGACACGCCGGAACAGATGGAGGTTGCGGCGTCACGGCTAGCCACCGCGGAACTGGTCAAGATCAAGGTGGACGCCGACAACCCGGCCGCGCGCATCGAAGCCGTGCGGCGCGCGGCACCTTCCGCGCATCTGATCGTCGACCCCAACGAAAGCTGGAACGTTCCGTTGCTGCGCGACATGCAGCGGGTGCTGGAACGCGCGCGCGTATCCCTGCTGGAACAACCGTTGCCGGCCGACGCCGATGACGCCCTGCTGGGATTCAAGGGCAGTGTGCCGATTTGTGCCGACGAAGCCTGCCACGTCACTGCCGATCTGCCGCGACTGCGCGATCGCTACCAGGCCGTCAACATCAAGCTGGACAAGACCGGCGGGCTGACCGAAGCATGGCGGCTGTTGCGCACCGCGCGCGCGCAGGGTTTCGGAATCATGGTGGGCTGCATGATTTGCTCGTCGCTCGGGGTCGCCCCGGCGCTGGAGGTCGCACGCGAAGCCGCGTTCGTCGACCTCGACGGTCCGCTCTGGCTCGAGAACGACTACCCCGGCGGCGTCAGCCTCGAAGGCAGTCGGTTGCTGCCACCCGCATCGGGCTTCTGGGGCGGATGATCGTTTCCGCCGCACGGCGCGTGGGTGCATCCCGTTCGTGCCGTGCATGTCGACGCAAGAACCGGATTTGACCGGGGTTCGCGGGCCGGCCGCACCATCCACAACCACCGGTTATGCCTGTCACCCGTCTTTTCATTGGCGGCTTTCGGCGGCGTGGATTTATGCTCGAAATGATGTCGTGGAGTGGGGTCGAATGTCCGAACGGCGCGTTCCGCAAGCGTGTGCAAAATCGACTGACGCAACGAGGCAACAGCGTGTGATGGCACGGTGGTGCAAGTCCGTGTTCGCCGCAATTGCCGTCTTGGCACTTGCCGCTTGCTCGCAGCGTGGCGCACCGCCACCCGCCGCCAGTGCCAGCGCGTCGGTACCTGCAGCAACTTCCGCACCTGCCAATGCCGATCGGCCTGCGATCGCCAACGCGCCCGCTGCCACCCGCGCGGCACTCGAAAAAGCCGAACCGGTCACCGCCCAACACGCCATGGTGGTCAGCGCGCAGCATTTGGCCACCGTGGCCGGCGTGGAGATCCTGAAGCAAGGCGGCAACGCGATCGACGCCGCGGTGGCCGTGGGCTATGCCGAAGCCGTGACGCATCCGTGTTGCGGCAACATCGGCGGCGGCGGCTTCATGACCATCCACCTGGCCGATGGCAAAAACCTGTTCCTGAACTTCCGCGAGAAGGCGCCGCTGAAAGCCACGCCGAACATGTTCCTGGATGCCAGGGGCAAGGTGGTCGAGGGCCGCAGCACCGACACCTATCTCGGCGTGGGCGTACCGGGTACGGTGATGGGCTTCGACACCGCGCTCAAGCAATACGGCACGATGTCGCTCGAGCAGGTGATGGCGCCGGCGATCAAGCTGGCGCGCGACGGCTACGTGCTCGAGCAGGGTGACGCCGACATCCTCAATGCGCGCTTGAAGGCGCTCAACAAGTATCCAACCGCGGCGGCCATCTTCGGCAATCATGGCAAACCCTGGAAAGCCGGTGACCGTCTGGTACAAAAGGACTTGGCCAATACGCTGGAGAAGATCGCCAAGGGCGGTACCAGTGCCTTCTACAAGGGTTTCATCGCCAAGGCCGTGGTCAAGGCCAGCGACGCCCACGGCGGCATCCTGTCGATGCAGGATTTCGCCAATTACAACGTGGAATGGCTGAAGCCCATCCAGTGCCACTACCACGGCTACACCATCCTCTCCGCGCCCCCGCCGAGTTCGGGCGGCACCACGCTGTGCATGATCCTCAACATCATCCAGCCTTTTCCGCTGGACCAGTGGGGCTATGGCTCGGTCAAGGCCGTGCACTACATCGCCGAGGCCGAACGGCGTGCGTTCGCCGACCGCAATACCTATCTGGGCGATCCGGATTTCGTGCACAACCCGTTGGACAAGTTGCTGTCGGCCGAGCATGCCAAGCAACGGCGCTCGACGATCGAGCCGGACAAGGCCACACCCTCGTCCGAGATCCACAGTTTCCTGAGCGCGAAGGAAGGTCAGCACACCACGCATTATTCGGTGGTCGATGCCAAGGGCAACGCCGTTGCCGTCACCTACACCATCAACTACCTGTTCGGCATCAAGCAGATCGCCGGCGATACCGGCTTCTTCCTCAACGACGAGATGGACGACTTCACCGCCAAACCGGGCGCGTCCAACGGCGCCGGCCTGGTGCAGGGCAAAGCCGACCAGGTCGAACCCGGCAAGCGTCCGTTGAGTTCGATGACGCCGACCATCGTGATGCACGACGGCAAGCCGTTCATGCTGACCGGCAGCCCCGGCAGCGCCACCATCATCTCGACCACCATGGAAAGCATCGTCAATGTGCTCGATTTCGGCATGAACATCCAGCAGGCCATCGATGCACCGCGCATGCACATGCAGTGGTATCCGGACGTGGTTTACGTCGAGCCGGGGCTGCTCACCGCGCAGGCAAAGCAGCAGCTCGAGGCGATGGGCTACACCTTCAAGATCCGCCACTCCATCGGCGCCGACGAGGCCATTCTGATCGATCCGAAGACCGGTTTGCTGGAAGGCGCCAACGATCGCCGTCGACCAGCCGGCTTGGCGGCCGGTTATTGACCATTGCGACTGGGCGCATGGTGGCAGCTTTGCTGCGGCAACCACGGGCACGATGACATGCACGACACGAGGCGCTGCCACAAGCCATGACAACCACGGTCACTCCTGTCGAAACGGCACGCGCCGACGCATCCGTGATGGACGGCGTCGACTTGCCGGCGCTGGCGCAGCGGCTGGCCACGCCGTTCTACGTTTATTCGGTGAGTGCCATCCGGCAACGCATCGCGGCCCTGCAAACGGCGCTGCATGGCCTGGACGCCATGGTGTGCTTTGCGGTCAAGGCCAACAGCAGCCTTGCCATCCTGCAACTGATGGCCGACGCCGGGATCGGCGCGGACATCGTGTCGGCCGGCGAATTGTGGCGCAGCCTGCATGCGGGGATTCCGGCCGAACGCATCGTGTTCTCCGGGGTCGGCAAGAGCGCCTATGAAATCGCCAATGCACTTGCGGCCGGCGTCGCGCGCTTCAACGTGGAATCACGGGACGAACTGGACCTGCTGCAGCGCCTCGCGGTGGCACAAAACGTGGTCGCCCGCGCCTCGGTACGCATCAACCCGAACGTGGACGCCCATACCCACGCCAAGATTTCCACCGGCAAATCGGAAAACAAGTTCGGTGTAGACATCGATGCCGCGCGTGAATGGTTTGCCGACAGTGCAGCGCTGACACACGTGCGCCTGGACGGTCTGCACGTGCATATCGGCTCGCAGATGCTCGAACTCGATCCGATCCGCGCGGCGTTGCAGCGCGTGGCGCAATTGCAGCGCGAACTGGTCGCGGCCGGACATCCGATCGACTGCATCGACGTCGGCGGTGGCCTCGGCGTGTGCTACCAGGCCGGTCGCGATCATCCGATTGCCATCGAGGACTACGTCGGCGTCATCCGCGAAACGCTGGCAGGCTTCGAAGGTCGCATCATGCTCGAACCTGGGCGCTGGCTGGTAGCCGAGGCCGGCGCATTGCTGACCCGCGTCATCCGCATCAAGCAGGGCCGACAGCGGCGATTCCTGGTGCTGGATGCGGCCATGACCGAACTGATCCGGCCAAGCCTGTACGATGCCTGGCATGAAATCGTGCCGGTGACGCGCGAACCGCGCCCGCTGGAAACGTACGACATCGTCGGGCCGGTGTGTGAAACCAGCGACACTTTTGCGCGCGATCGCGAATTGCCGCAATGCGCGGAGGGCGACCTGGTGATGATCAAGACCACCGGTGCGTATGGCGTGTCGATGGCATCAACCTTCAACTCGCGCCCGTTGGCCGCCGAGGTACTGCTCGACCGTGGCCGCTACGCCGTGGTGCGGCGGCGCCAGAGTTTCGAGGAAATGATTGCCGGCGAACGCCCGGCCGACCAATGGGAATCCACATGAACCGCATCATCAAATGTGTCTTGACGGTATCTGCCTTGGTCCTTTGCGGAACCACCGCGCAGGCGGCGGCACCCAAGTCAGCGCAAACGTCGGATTACGGCCGCCTCGTCAATGAAGTGGTTGCGCATTACCACTTGCCGGGCATCGCGGTCGGCGTGATCGACGACGGCAAGGTGGTTTACAAGCACGCCATCGGCAAGCTGCCTTCGGGCAGCCCCATGAACGCCGACACCCTGTTCGAGATCGGCTCCACCACCAAGGCCATGACGGTCACCACGCTGGCGCGTCTGGTCGAAGCGGGCAAACTGAAGTGGGACGCCCCCGTCACGAAGTACCTGCCGGACTTTCGCATGTACGACCCGTGGGTGACGAAAAACATGCAGGTAAAGGACCTGCTGTCGCACCACAGCGGCCTGCACGGATTCGCCGGCGATCTGATGCTGTGGCCCCACCCCAGCCACTTCACGCCCGAGGACGTGGTGAAGGGATTGCGTTACCTGAAACCGGTCTACAGCTTCCGCGCCGGCTACGCCTACGACAACGTGTTGTTCGTGACGGCCGGCCAGGTTGCGGCCGCCGCCGGTGGAGCGCCCTACCCGCAACTGCTGCGTCGCGAGGTATTCCAACCGCTGGGCATGACCCGCTGCCAGATCGGAACCTGGAATCGCGAAAAAGTCGGCAACGTTGCGCGTCCGCACGTTTGGCGCGACGGCCACTACGTTGCGATCCGCGCG
>JBOHYW010000206.1:0-6419 GCA_050738155.1 Rhodanobacteraceae bacterium | reverse complement strand
CATTTCGGCACTTGCGCGGGCAGAACGCGGCCTTTACTCTGCGCGCAGTTTTGCAACCCGGCTCACACTTTTGCCTGGTCTGCGCGCGGTCCGGAAGATCCGCATCGCGCGTAATGTCGGCCATGCCGATTGCCTGAAACCGTTGGTGTAGTGCAGTACCCGCCTAGCCCCGGCCCCTCTGCCGGCGACCGCATCCGGGTATTCCCGCCAACATCCACCCACTTGCGGCGAGGGCCTTTCTGCCCGCCGTGTTCCAAAGCCAGGTGCCGGCCTGACCCGGCATGTGGTGCCTTGCATAGGAGAACGACCCGATGACCTTGGGCCTGTTGCTCGGCATGATCGCGCTGCTGCCGCAGCCGGTCGCCGATCAAACCTGTCTGGCTGCCACCGTGTACATGGAGGCACGCAGTCAACCCACCCGCGGCCAGTTGGCCGTGGCCGAAGTCGCGCTCGACCGCCTCGATATGGGCCGCTACGGCCGTACTGTCTGCGAGGTGGTCACCGCACCGCACCAGTTTGCGCTGACCACCAGCCCGAAGGATTACAAGATCGACAATCCAAGGGCTTGGAACAAGGCCTGGAAAATCGCGGGGCAAGCCATCGCGATCTGGAACGAACCCGCCGCCGACCGCAAGCTGGTGGTTCCCGGCGCCAACCATTTCATCCGCCTGGGTTCAACCGCCGCGTGGGCCAAAACCCCGATCGCGACGATCGGCGATCATGAGTTCTACGCGGTCGATTGATTGACACGAGATACGCGATGCTGAAACAAAGAGCCCTCCAACTGGAGGGCTTTTTCGTCCCGCAAACGATCCATCAATACCGATACACCTCGCTGTCGCGGATCATCACGTAATCGCCGACGCGTGCCTGCGGCGGGTTGCGTTGGGTGACGGTGGCGTACTGGCCATTGTTGAGCTGCACCACGACCTGCCACCCCTCATCGCCCTGTCCGGAGCGCTCGCCGACCGCATGGCCGGCGAAACCGCCGCCGACCGCACCCGCGACAGTGGCCGCGGTCTTGCCTTTGCCACCACCAACCTGGTGACCCAGCAGACCACCGACCACCGCGCCGATCACGGTGCCGATCGCGGCATGGTTGCTGTTGCCCAATTGCACTTGGCGAATCTGGCGGACATAGCCGCAACCCTGGTAACACTGCCTGCCACCCTGGTACGTAGGTGGCCCCGCATAGCCACCCGGACGCGTGCCATAAGTCGGGCCACAGCCCGCCAGCAACAGCGCCGCTACCACGAGACATACCAGCATGGCTACCGAACGTCGCGTTCGGCGGCCTCCATTGAATGATGGTTTCGACATGGCTCTACTCCTTTCCGTGTATAAGCCCCTGCGGCGACATCACATCACTTGTAGTAACTGCCCCCCTGTTTGCCACTGGCGACCACGGTCCCGTTACGCACTGGCAGTCCGGCACCAACACCGGGGTTGTGGTCCATGCGAATGTGACCGGTTTTGCCATTCAAGCTGTAGGTAACGTCATAGCCGACGGTCGTGGTCTTGGTGGTTTTGTCGGTGATCGTATGGCAGACGTTCTTGGTTTCCGTCTGTGTCGCGTTGTTTTCCTGGTGTTTCTTCTGGATCTCGTGGCCTGCGAACGCACCTCCAGCCGCACCCGCGATCGTGGCCAAGGTCTTGCCCTTGCCGCCACCAACCTGGTGTCCGGCCAGCGCGCCGACCAAGCCACCAACCACGGCTCCGCCAATCTGGTGCTTGTCCTTGTAGGTTTCCGGAACTGCAACCTGTTCGTCCTGGCATACCTGCCGTGGCTTGCTGGTGGTCGCGGACTGTGTGACTGGCCGCACCGCGACGACCTGCGCAAATTCCGGTTGCGCTGGACCGGCCTGCTGCGTTGGAGCTTGGGTGTTCCCGTTCGGCATCGAGCCACCCGCCTGTGGCGGCAATTGCGCCGTCGCTGCCGAAGTCGTCATCGCCAGATTGGCCGGCGTGACGCCGGCTTGCGCTTGGTTGTTGCCCTTGGAACAGGCAGCCAACGCCCCAGCCAAGACCAGCCCCAGTGCAATGCATGCCACGCGTGTCAACTCTGATTTCTTGTTCATGTTCCTCTCCCGCCCATGAAGGCCTTAGTTGGCGATTAGATTCAAACAACCCGACAATGAATGCGACGTAACGAACCTGCATCTATTTAAACTCTTGTTCAGCGTACTCCAATGACCGCAACTTGCACAGATGATACGGGCCGCAAATATGCCGCAAGCCTGTTCGACAGTCACGTCCATCTTGACGCGCCGGAATTCGACATCGACCGCGACAAGGTGCTGGCCAACGCTGCGACTGCCGGGGTTCGTGAACTGCTGGTTCCTGCCGTCGCGCGAGCCGATTGGCAGAAGCTGCACGACCTGTGCACATCGCAATCCGGGCTGTACCCAGCTTACGGCTTGCACCCGTGCTACCTGTCCCGGCACGCCGATGCCGACCTCGATGCCTTGGCGAACTGGCTGGACTCACACCCGGCCTCGGCGGTCGGTGAATGCGGGCTGGATTTTTTCGACACCGGACTCGACCACGACCGGCAATTGCGCTTGTTGCGCGGTCAATTCGAACTCGCGCATCGCTTCGACTTGCCGCTGGTACTGCACGCGCGGCGCGCGTTCGAGGCGATGATTCTGGAATTGCGCCGGTTCGGCAAACCTCTGCGCGGCGTGGTGCACAGTTTTTCGGGAAGTCTCGAGCAAGCGCAGCAATTGTGGAAACTCGGCTTCATGGTCGGCATCGGTGGGCCGGTGACGTACCAGCGCGCACAACGATTGCGCCGAACCGTCGCCCAGTTGCCGATCGAATGCCTGCTGCTGGAAACCGATGCACCCGACCAACCGGGCGCTGCCCAGCGCGGGCAACGCAACGAACCCGCGTTTCTGGTAGAAGTGCTGCAATGCGTCGCGGCGTTGCGCAACGAACCACCCACCGCTGTCGCCCACGCAACCACCGCCAATGCGCGGCGGCTGTTCGTGCCTCACGGCTAGGCTCGCCGGTCGGATTTCAGCAGCATTTCCAGTGCGCGCCCGACGGCGGCAAAGCCGAACGTTGCCGTGATGTGGGTCGCGGCACCCAGCCCACCTTCGCAGCCAAGTCGCATCGCGTCACCATCGGCCGGGCGCAAGCCGCACACGCTGCCGTCGGCTTGCGGATAGCGCACGTTTTGCAGCGAGTACACCGCCGGCACACCGAAGTAGCGGTCGGGATTCTTCGGAAAGCCGAATTCCTGGCGCAGCTTGCGCCGCATCAAACCGAGCATCGCGTCGTGTTCGGTGCGCGACAGGTCGCGCACGCGAATCAGGGTGGGATCGGTGCGCCCGCCGGCCGAGCCGCACACGATCAATGGCAGCTTGCGGCGCCGGCACCATGCCGTCATCTCGACCTTGACGCGGAAGGCGTCGCAGGCGTCGAGTATCAGATCGAAACCGTGGTCGAGCCGTTCACCCAGCGTGGCGGGCGTCACGAACCGTTCGACTGCTTCCACCCGAATTGCCGGCTGCACTGTCCGCAGGCGTTCGGCCATCACCCCCACCTTGCTGCGACCCAAGGTCGAAGCGAGCGTGTGCAACTGGCGGTTGGTGTTGGAAACGCAGACTTCGTCGGCGTCGATCAAGGTCAATGCACCGACGCCGCTGCGGGCCAGCGCCTCGGCAGCCCACGACCCGACGCCGCCCAAGCCGATCACGGCGACGTGTGCAAGCGCAAGGCGCGCGACACTGCCGGCACCGTACAGCCGTTCGATGCCTGCGAAACGTGGATCAGTCATGCCGCCATGATAATAATATGATTGGAGCCGGAACGATTGGAGTCTGGCGATCACATCCGCACCCGTCCGCGCAGAATGTCGGTGAACATCGCCCAGTCGCCCAGCAAACTGTATACGGGATGGCGAAATGTCGCCGGCTTGTTCTTTTCGAACACGAAATGCCCGATCCACGCGCAGCCGTAACCGGATAGCGGTGCAGCGATCAACCACCAGGGATTGCTGGTTGCGATGGCGATGATCACGGCAGCAATGACCAGCCACGACTCGAGAAAATGCATGCGACGGCAACGACGGTCGGTGTGCTCGCCGAGATAGAACGGATAGAATTCGCGGAAACTGGTGTACATGGCCGGCCTCCCGAAACGGCATCATCGCACCGCGGTCGGCTGCTTGTCATTCATCGGCCTTGCAACTCCACTCGAAGCCGCTGTTGTGGCAAGCCAGGCCAGGAAACTCTTGCGTGGCCATGGATGGCGGCTTGAAGGCTCCGTCAAGAAGCGAGCAGGGATGATCGCAAAAATTCCCGCTAATCGGTAGCTGTTGCACACGATCAACCGAGCGTCGTTCAGTAGCCTTTCCACATGTCGGGAAGGACGCCAAGCTCGCTCAAATGGTTGATCCACAAGCAAACTCGGCTTGCCGGTGAAATCCAACGGAAGCGGCAGCGCATTGAGCGCTGCCGCGCCGAAATTTCACGCTACAAGATAGAAATTGCAGAGTTGTTTCGCCGACAGCAGCAGGTGGAATCGGTGATGCAATTGCACGAAGTGCGCGTTGATCCTCGCAACCTTCGCCCGATACGGCCTCATCACCACAAGCCTGTACTGGGATACGGCGGACTCACTCGGGAGATCTACAAGACGCTCGGGGCAGCAAACAACAATACGGCTACCACGAGAGAGATCATGGTAGCCGTATTGGCATTGCTTCCATCTAAGCCTGCACGCGAGCAACGCGAGCAAATGAAGCAGCAGTTGCGAATACGACTGTGCATCATGGCTCAGCAGGGGATGCTTACGAAACTTGATCGGAGCGGCCCTTGCGACCCGTGCTCCTGGCGTCTCGCCAACTTGCGGTGACATCCCCCCTGACGATCTCTGGCCTAGGGTGGCGGCGATCACGCCGCCGGTTTCCACCATGGTATCCGCGCCACCTCCGGGAATAACCAGGCGATAGCAGCCATCGTGCCAACTGTTCAACCTTCCACGTTTGCGATCGACGTCGGTTCGTTTCGCGCCACGCAAACTCCCAAGCATAGAGTTCCATGTTCTCGGGCCGGAACCCGTGGTGAATGCCATACTGGCTGCGCCGCATCCTGGAAAAGAAAGCCTCTGCAAGGTTTTCATTCACGCCCTCCAACGTGCTGTACTCCTCGGAATGGTTCACGACATAGTGCTGGTAGTAGGCATCCAGCGCGTTGTAAGCGGGATTCTCATCGGTGAAGATTGTGGTGCCAGGCGCAATGTAGCGGCGCGCGAGCGCAAGGGCATCCTCGGCATTTTCCGAGCGGCACATGGCGACGATCACGCGACGTGCCCCGCCTAGGTCCTGGTCTCGCTCCACCATGGCGATCATCACGCGCTTGTTCCTCGCGCGACGGAGGTTGCCTTGAGACTGAGGATTGATCGCCCGCAGTCGCCGCTTTATGGGCGCGCCACCGTGTACGGCGAGCACCGAGTCAGCGGTCGCCTTGACCCGCCGATTCGAGCGACGGAACTTACCGCAAACGTGCGCTCCATCCATGTGTACCGTTCCGCTGAGCGGAGTGCGGTCCGCATGTTCCATGATTGCTTCCCGCGTCTTCATGGTGTTCTGCTGGGAACATTTTTCGGTCATGCAAACCGCATTTGTGGCACCGACCAATGTAGTGCCCTTGGGGCAACTTTCAAAATGGGTGAGGAACCGCAGGATTTGGAGAGGCGACAGCTTGGCCTGATCAAGGCGAGTCCCACTCGTGACGCTGAAGGTGTAGCCGCAGCCGGCATCGCGACAGCGCCACTGGCGCCTCGGTGGAATGCGGTAGTGTCTGTCGACCAACCCGCAATGCGGGCACGCCTGTTGTGTCGTGTCACCAAAGCGAACGGCCGCCAGAAACGATTCGGCCTCGTTTTCGTTCATGTTCATGATGGCACGCGCCATCTCACGACGAGCTGCCCCACGTGTGCTGTTTTGAATAGCCATCGGAGTTTCCTTGCTGACCACTGACGTTGTACGGGTCCATTGGCCAGTACAACGGGTGGCTGGGTCGGATTTCCGGCAAGCCCCTCCCGTGCACGCCCGTCGGGCGTGTTGACTTTTGCGCTGGGAGGGAGCACGATGGCGCCGCAGTCGTCAGTTTGCTGCGCTTTCGGGGCCCATATCTTTGCTGAGATATGGGTCTCGTCGTATTTGCCGGCGTGATTTGTTGTTGGAGCGCCGGATTTGATTAGCTCATGTCTCCCTCCTGGTCGGGGTTGAGCGGGACTGATCGCAACCTACCGCCGCTAGCCACGCAGCAACGTCACGGGTCAAGGCGAATTTTCCTCGGCGGCCTTCCAGCGGAAATACGTTCACCGGGATGGTGCCGCGTCGGACTGCCTTTCGCAGCGCATCCAAGCTGCGATAGCCGAGCGCCCTTCGCAGTGCATCTCCCCCAAGA
>JBOHYW010000205.1:0-6489 GCA_050738155.1 Rhodanobacteraceae bacterium | reverse complement strand
GTCACGCTGCGCCAATGCAAATGCAAGGCATGGAGGACGACGTATCCATCGGCGGCGTGGCGCGCAAGGTCAAACGTGTCATTACGTATCCCGGCTATAAGAGATTGCCTGAAAAGCTGATCAAGCAGGCCTTGGCAACCCACGATTTATCCAAGGTGTATGCATTTCTCGCATCGTCTAACGATATCGCGCTGATCGAACTTGCGTCGCCAGTGACGGAAGTAACGCCTGTTCCTCTCTATCGCGGGCACAACGAGGTGGGGATGACCGTAGAGCTCGTGGGCAAAGGAGCCACGGGCAATGGCACGGTAGGCATATATCCTCACAGCCCACATCGCGGCGTCTTGCGCCGTGCCTTCAACGTTGTTGTCGGTGCTGGCCCGCGCTACGTGTGGTATCGCTTTGACCCACCTCCGCACGCTTTGCCGCTTGAAGGCATTACGGGGAGCGGCGATAGTGGCGGTCCCTTGCTCATAGGTGCTGAGAGTTCAAAGCGGCTCGTCGGTTTGGCCTCTTGGAGCAAATATCCACCGGGCACTCCGTTTTTGAGCAAATGGAAATCCGGGCATCCATACGTGGAGGGCCACTACGGCGAAATCGTGTACGCCGTTCGCATCTCAAGCTACGCCCAATGGATAAGAAGCGTGATATCTGCACACGCGAGCGCCAGTGCTCAGCCTCAGCCAGTGGAGGCCAACAGTCCAATCCAGCACGCCCGGTACGCGCATCGCTGACTTCAGGCGATCGGCCGCTTTGCGGACGCGCGATTCGGACCTCGAATGCCTGGTCATGGCCGGACTGCGCCTGTTGCGGTCAATTGCCGGTCATCCGCGACCGTCTCCTTTCGGGCGCTTGGCTGCCATGGAACGATCGGCGTTGCTGTAGCGTCCGGTACACGCTTGGCCCAGATCGCGCTCGTGCACCGATAGGTAATCCGGAGATCGGTCACAGCCCTTCGACGATGCCACCGACTGCCGCGAGGACTGCCTTGCGCGCTGCCGCATCGGCGTTAGCGTTTTCGTAATACGCTGCGATCAACAGGGGCTTGCGGTGCGGCGGCCAGGCGATTGCGATGTCGTTGTTCGCACCGACGCCATCCCCGTCCCACTGGCCCGTTTTGTCGCCAACGCGCCAACTTTCCGGCAAGCCCGCACGCAACGACTGCAAGCCGGTCTTGCAATCCAACATCCATTGCGTCAAGTTCTCGCGCGAACTTGCGGACAGCACGTCGCCTAACAGCAGCTTGTGCATGTCGCCCAGCATCGCGTTCGGAGTGGTGGTGTCGTATGGATTGAGCTCTGGTTCGATGCGGTCCAGCAACGTGTGTCTGTCGCCGAGGCTGCGCGCAAAACGCGTCAGTGCGGCAGGGCCACCAATATTCGCCAGCAACAGATTGGCCGCCGTGCTGTCGCTCAAAGTAACTGCCGCCTCGCACAGCTGGGCGATCGTCATGCCAGGCGGCCCGACGTGTTGCTTTGCCACAGGCGCGTATTCGAGCAATGCACGCTTGCCAAATGCGATACGCTTGTCCAAGCGCTCAGTACCGTTGTCCACGCGCACCAGAACCGCAGCGGCCAGTAATAACTTGAACGTGCTGCATATCAAAAAACGCTCGTCGCCGCGCCAAGCCACTCGCGCGCCGCTGCCCGTGTCGAGAACGGCTGCGCCAAGCCGCCCCCCATGCTTGCGCTCCAAGCCCGCGAATTTCGCGGATACATGATTCGCTTCGGCAAACGCCGGTCGAATCAGCAGCGCAGCCGCAGCGATGGCTGTGCCTTTCAGCCAGTCACGACGGTTCATCGATCCCCCTTGACAGTAGGCAAATGGACAAAGCACCACGGACGATTGGCGCCAACGGATATCGTCGGCCTCGATGTAGATCGCCATGTGCCGACCCTGCTGGTGCTATGCGAACATTATGCACAGCAACTACTTCGCCGCCGCAGCATCCGCGCGTTGCTTGGCCAGTTGTGCCGCGAAACTCTCGCGTGCGTATTTCGCATACGCGCGGCATCCCGCCGGGTCTATCAGTGCATTCGCATCGCCTTGGTTACGCTTGGCCATGCGTTCCCAGAAAAGCACCATGCCCGGATGCGGAGCGAGCGCGATGTCGCAAGGCAAAGCCGCGACCACTCCAAAGCTGTGCTCGAATTCGTTGACGACATTCGGATCCTTCGGGTTCCCGACCAATTTGAAACCGGGTGCCGCCAAGCTGCCGACATCAGCCATATGCAGGCAGCGCTTGCCCTTGCATGACATCCACGTCCAAGACGTGTTGCCCTTGGTATGCCCCGGTGTCAAGTGTGCAGTCAGCACCAGATCACCCAAGTGCAAACGCTCGCCATCGGTCACCGTGCGCGCCACATGCACCGGCGGGAACGGGAATCTGTCGCCGTATTGGGGGTCGTCGTGACCGCCGCGTTCCAGCAATGGGGTGTCCGCGGCATTCGCGATCACTTGGCCGCCCGTGTCGTGCGCGAGTTGCGCGATGCCGCCGGCGTGATCGGAATGCGCTTGCGAATTGAGAATCCATTTGATGTCGCGCAGATGGATGCCGAGACTTTGGATATTCCCTTCGATGAGCGGCGCGTCTCCCGGTACGCCGCCGTCAATCAGAACGTCGCCCGTGCGCGCGGTGATCAGAAATACGCCTAGGCCGTGAGGTCCGACAAACCATGTATTGCCATAGACGCGAAACGGTTTTTGATGAGCCGTCCACGAGGGATTCTCCGCGATGTTCTTGCGCTCCGATGCGGGCATGCGGAACGGTGCCTGCGGAGCCGCCTCTGAGGAATTGCTTGCGGAGTTCTGTTGCTTCGGTGCGGGTGGTTTTGCATACGCGCATTGCGCAACCAAACCGAAAAGGAAAATCGCGTATATCAACAAGCGCATAGCCAACTCCGCTTTATGGAAACGCTTGGGAATGACATCATGCCAGCCAGCCGTAAACTGGAAGCCGCCAGTTGTCCGCATGCCGCCCAACGCCTGAGATCAGCCGCCGGCAGCCCGCGTAGCGGGATGACGGTCGGCTGCAGCGAACTGTTAGCGCCCAGCCTCATACCGCGCAAGGCGCCGCTCTAAAGTACCCGTGTGCAACTCAAACAAATGATTGTCGAAATCATAAAAGTACAAGGATGACCCCTCACCATCAACGCGGCCTCGGGGCGGTCGCAACTCCACTCCGAGTGCCTGAAGCCTGGCTTGGTACACAGGCAGGTCATCCTCATTTACCGCGAAGGCAACATGTTGGTACGTGCGTTTTGAAGGTGGCTCCCCTTCCATGGCAGCAAGCCACGTGCCACCAAGGACAAAAAACTTCTCGCGCGAGAGCGAGAAATTGCAACCTGCGCTGTCGTAGACTTCGTGTGCACCAAGTCCGTCGCATAGAAACGTGGCCATGCGGTCGATGTCGCGGACGATAAAGGTAATATGGCTAATGCCTTTCATGAGCGCTAACTATTGAATATACGGATTCGTCAGCCTGGATATGCATCTCACGCCACACGCGCCCCCAGCACTGACACAACGCCATGATTGCGAAGGCGTTTGCGACGCCGAATCCGGATAACGGTACGGAGTATAGCCGGACTCAGGAGAGCCGATAGTTGCGAACGGTCGCTTTCTGGTGGCCCGGTTGCGATGGTGACTGACCGCAGTTGGCCGACCTGCGACTATGAGCCCACAGTTGTTTTTGGCTGACCCCCGACCACTGGCCGAAGTGCGCACTGCTCCCTCCCAGCAGTTACGCCCCTGCGGGCGCGAATACCTGCAGTGCCGTAGGGCCCGCGAGGGATCAGGCCGCCGCGTCCTTCTGCTTCTTCAGAGGCCGCACCTTGACCTTCGCGCTCGCCGGCTTGGCCGCGAACACCTGTTCGACGCCGGTGAAGGGATTGATGCCCTTGCGCTTGGGCTTGGCCGGCACCTTGACCGTGACGATCTTGAGTAGGCCAGGCAGAACGAACTCTCCTGCGCCCTTCGTGTTCAACGAGCGCACTATCGACGATTCCAGCGCCGCCAGTGTGGCCTTGACGTCTTTTGCGGCCTGACCAGTCTGCTCGACGATGTCCGCGACCAACGCACTACGGTGAGCGTTTCCTTGATCGGTTTCGGCGCAGCGGCCTTTGCAGTTGCCATCAGTTTTCAGCTCCTGTTCTTTGGTGAATGTCGCGGGGTGGGTAGGGATACCGGGTTCTTCCGTGACACATGGCCGACACTTTGTTTGCGTGCTGACGTTAAGGGTTGTTCGACGCCTGCCCCCGCAGGCAGAGGGTCCAAGTCTGCCGGTGCGCTGCTGGGCAGGCGTTGGACAACCCTTAACGGTTTGAGACGGTCGTGCTGCCCGCCGGCACCCGCTCCAGGCCGGTCGGATCGGCCTCGAACCTACACGCTTCTTGAAAACTGGGTAGCTCGACCAAGGAGCCAAAGCTACACCGAACCGTAGGCAACGCGAGATTGAACGGACGTCGGAACCTAAACCAGAATCCGGATACCCGTCCTGAAGGCCTGTCGCAAGACCGCGATCAAGGCGCGTCGCGTCGCCCTGCAGCTGATCGGCAACACCATCGTGTGTGCGCCCGACGAGTTGCGCGATACGCTGCGGGTGCTGACGCGCATGCAGCTGATCCGCACCTTGGCCAGCTGGCGCCCCGACCTGACCGACTATCGGCACGTGGCATCCGCGTACCGTTCGCGCGACATGCGCGCGGGGTTCTTTCATCCAGCGATCCGTATTCCTGCATCCGCCTCGACCTGGTGTGCCGCGTCGCTGCCTGCCTGGTCGTCGGCCTCGAGGTACAACGATGTGGGCATTGACTTGGGTGTCCTGGCCTTCGCCAGACCTCAGCCGCCATCCTCAGTTGAGCTTGACCTCGTCTCCGCATAGATTCACGATCGAGCTTTTCCACTCCGAGCCCTGTTGTGCAAACGGGGTCGCCGACACGCGCAGGTTCACGACCGCATTCGCGTCGTCCTTGGCCGCATCGGCTTGCAAGTCGTGCATCGCACCCCGAAACTTGTCGACGTAGTTTCCGTTGCCGTCCCACAGGAAGAACCGGCAGTTCAAACCTTCCGACACGGCGAGCGTGCGCCCGGGCACGTTCGCCAAACTGGAGAGGGTTACTTGGCCTGCACTGACCGCGGCTGCCGAGGCCGCAGCGGTTGACGCCGTCGCAGGGGGCGTGTTCCCGGCACTCTGGCCGTCCAATTTGGGGCACGCACACAGCATCGCAGCGCTCAGCGCAACCACCGCGATCCCGAATGCGCGGCTGGGCAGGTTCGTCGCCGCGTAGCCGTACCGTGTCGAGCTCGACTCGGGCGGGGACTGTCGAATTTTCGTCCGCGAAGGACGGCCCATGGGAACTGGCATGATCAGTGTGCCCTCTTGCTTGCGTGGGCCTTCCGGGCGCGATAACGGTCAATCAGCGCATCGGCCAAACGATGTTCGTGCTCGCTGACCCGAATATCGGCCAGCGTGGCGTCGAGCTCACCCTCGCTCGTCCAACCCTTGATGGCCTCCGTGGTGGCCGCGTAGAGCAGATCATCTGGATCCACGCTGGCCGCTCCGTCATAGCGGGCAGCCATGGTGTAGTCCGAGGAAAACGCCGACTCCTCCCGGTTGGCCACCCATACGTCGACGACAGCCACTTCGTTGTCACCGATCAATCCCTCCCAGTGGTGGATGACCAGTTCTGCATCCGCACTCTTGAGCTTTTCGCAAAGTGCGTCATAGTCGGTGACTTTGAGGTTGATTCCGCCGCCCTTTTTGAGGACCCGAACCACTACCGCGTCCGTGTCGTAATGGACAACGCAGGCGACGACGCGACAGCAAACGAACAGCGCCACGATGGCAATGACGTATTTCATGGCTTGCATCCTCCGATTCCACTTGCGCTCATTCCGCCAGAACACGAACCGGATCTCCGCAGCCGCGTCGACCCAGTGCACGCCTTGAGCGCACCTGTGTGCGTGCATAGCGCTACAAGGGCGCAGACGCCGGCGACAGCGGCGCAGGCCCAAGAATTTCGTAGGTGATGTTGTACCCGGAAATTCCGAGGATCGAGATGGACAGCCCGTCAACCTGGTATGTACCTGCGGACGCCGGCACGAGCACCGTTCCAGTACTCATCGCCCCCTTCTCCCCAATCAAGTATGCAAACTCGAGGATCCCTGTGGAATTGCGCCCCATGTACGTCACGGAGCCCAGAATCGGGCCAAAATGCGTGTAGTTCTTC
Organism: Rhodanobacteraceae bacterium; assembly: GCA_050738155.1. Classification (GTDB taxonomy): domain Bacteria; phylum Pseudomonadota; class Gammaproteobacteria; order Xanthomonadales; family Rhodanobacteraceae; genus 66-474. The sequence continues at coordinate 259 of JBOHYW010000205.1, read as the reverse complement.
GTCTGGTCCTCAACCGCGTGTGTGACCCTGAATTTGCAATTTCCCGGTCCCAACAGCTCCGGCGGATCACTACTGGGGGTCACCTTGCCTGTGTAGGCACCGAACAAATTTGCCGGCTCGAAGTAAAGTTTTCCGATTGTTCCGTCAGGGTGTACGCCCACATATTCGCGCACCCGGCCGAAACCCGTTCTATCCATGAGGATTAGGTAAACAGGGCCGGGATCCAGAATGGTCTTGAAATCGACCACCCGGCTGCCCC
>JBOHYW010000204.1:0-6530 GCA_050738155.1 Rhodanobacteraceae bacterium | reverse complement strand
CATCGGAACCGTACACCGCGGATGCGCCATCCTTGAGCACTTCGATGCGCTCGATCACGCTTGATGGAATCGTCGCCAGGTCGGTGCGACCGTTGTTGTCGGTCATCCAGCGATGCCCGTTGACCAGCACCAGGACGCGCGATGCACCCAAACCGCGCATGTCCGGATACGACCCGGCAGTTCCGCCTTGCGTGCTTTGCCTATTGGCGCCAGGGTCCGTCTGGATGGTATCCAGGTGGCCCAATATGTCATTTACCGTCGTCAGGCCGGTCGACTGGATTTCCTGCCGGGTCATGACGAGGATCGGTTGCTGGGTTTGGAGGTCGACCTGGCGAATGCGCGAACCGGTAACGATCACGGGTTGCAGCGTTTTGTTCGGCGCGGGAGGACTGGAGGTGGTGGGTTGCGCCGGCGGCGTGGTCGCTTGCGCAAATGCCAGGGATGAAATGGATCCCGCGGCCGTGAACAAAGCCACCTGGATCGCAAGCTGCAAATTTCTCGAGCTCAATATACTGTTCGACATGTCGCTAATCCCTCGGTTTAGCGGTGAAAGTCCGTTGGTCAAAATTCCTCTTGGCGTGCGCAATAGCACCGATTTTCAAAGGGCGCTTCAATAGCTACTTGGCGCCCGATGATTCATCGGATCCGTGATTGGCGCGAACATAATCCTCGCAAGATTCGATAGTGCAAGTCACAGGACATCTCCCCTCGAATCGCGTAATCACGATCCCGATACAAGAACTTGCACTGCGTGTTGCTGGCTACTGTTCGTCGGTGCAACGTGCCCGGGTCGTGACAACGATACATGTGCCGTAAGTAACGATCTTCTCATCCAACTGTACGACTGGTTCACATCGTTCCAAATTCGTGCGTTGCGTGATGTGCTGCGGCGTTTATCGATGACGTCGATGATGCAGTTCTTAGGTTGGCCTTGCCGTTCGCAAATGTATGCACATGCCGCATCGCGGGCGCATGTACAACGCTTGCTGCTCTGCAGGCTGAATTCGCGTACGACAACCGATCGTGCACTGGCGACCGACGAGGACAGCTATGAGAAGTGGCCCGCAGGCGCCCGCTCAATCCATGCCGGATCGTGGACGCGGTGCTTGTCGTCGAACTGGCGCGGACCCACGCCATCGCGTCGATCGCATGACCTGCTCCCCACCGGCCGTACCAATCGATAGTCGGTAACGTCCGTTCACCCAGAGAGGACGGACATGCGCAAGAGCAGATTCACGACCGAGCAGATCATCGGATTCATCAAGCAGGCCGAGACGGGGATGGCGGTCACCGAGCTGTGCCGCCAGCACGGATTCAGTGATGCAACGTTCTACAAGTGGCGGGCGAAGTACGGCGGCATGGAGGCCGCCGATGCGCAGCGTCTGAATGCGCTGGAGGCTGAGAACGGCAGACTCAAGAAGCTCCTGGCCGAAGCGCACCTGGACATCGAGGCGCTGAAGATCGGCTTCGTGGTAAAACGCTAGCCCCGCAACAATGAGGACACGGATGATCCGCTCTCGCGCTCAACCCCGCGCATATGGATACCCCGTTGGTTTTCCGGGGCAACGAGGATTACGAGAGCCTGCTACTGGATATCGCTGATGGTCTGCTGGCCATGGGCGCTGCGTGGGCGGTAGCTGATGTCCTCGCCAGAAAGGCGACGTACGGGGCTTGGAACGAAGATAAGAACGGATCGAACGCTGCCGGCGACACCGCTTCAGCGCCCTCGCCGTTCGAGTTGCGTGGCGGCGATTGCCTGCGCCAGATCGCGTTCGCGTTCGGTCGGCGCCGCGGCCAGCGCGGCGCGCGCGCCTTCCTGATCGGCGGCGTCGCGGTTCTGGCTGAGTTTGTAGCGACCGACCAGACTTTCGATTTCCAATTCGATGCCGACGATGTAACGCATCTGGTCACGCACGTAATCGTCGGGGGCATCGCTGACATACCAGCGTTCTTCACGGCCGGTTTCATTGCGGTCGACAAGACGCGTCAGCAGCTCGTACAAGCGCGCTTCATCGTCGAACGTCACAAGCTTGCCACGCGCTTCGATGGCGAGGTAATCCCAGGTCGGCACCTGGCGCGGATCTTCGCGTTTGCCGGGATACCACGAGGGCGACACGTAGCCGTGCGGGCCCTGGAACACCACCAGCGCCGGCGCGCCACCATCGGGCACCTGCCATTGCGGGTTGTAACGTGCAATGTGTCCGACCAGCGTGCCATGCGGGCCGCGCTCGGGGTCCAGTTCCCATGGCAGATACGAGGTAGCGAAGCCGTCCTCGGGACGCGTGACAAGCAATCCGAAATGCAGCTTGCGGATGGCGGCGTGCAGGACATCGGTGCGGTCTTCACGAAATGCAGGGCTGGGGTATGCCATGGATGGTTATGTCATTGCTGGGCAAACTGAATCGAACGATTGCGTCAACGCCGCGGCGGTTTGACTTCCCCGCCATCGTGCTGCCGATCCCAATCGCGCAGTTCCTCGCGCAGCCCTGCTATGCGCTGTCGACCCAGTGCGTTGCGGTCTTCGTCCAGCAATTCCCCGTCGAGCAGCTCGGCGATGCGCTGCGCGGTGGGCAGCATCGCGTCCCAGGAATCCAGCGCCGGTAGCGGACCGGGCAAGGTGATGAAGAAGGTCACGCCGGGCGTCGCGAGTTCGGCAACCCGGTGCATGTCGAAATAGCCCGGTTTCACCATGTTGGCCATGCTGAAAACCGGGCCGGCGTCCGGCCGGCCGTCCACCAGTCGATGGAAAACGTGCATGGCACCGAACCTCAAGCCGGCCTTTTCCGCGGCCACCGCGATGTCGCTGCCATGAAACGTTTCGCCCTCGCGCGCGACGAGGTACAGCGTGACGATCCGGTCCACCGGAACTTCCTGCAGTCGCTGGCCGGCTGGCGGTTCGGTCGGCCTGCGACTCGCCGCGACCTCTGCGCTCAGGCGGCCCAATTCGCGTTCCAATGCGACGTCGAGCTCGCCCTGTTGCGGTGTTTCCGATTCTCCGGCCGCAGCACCGGCGTCTTCGGCGCCGGGATCACCCAATACCGGCTCGACCCGTCCGTCGCCACGCGCACGGAACGACAGGCGCCGTCCCTGCCCCGGCCGGCGCGGCCGGCCAAAGAAATAGATACCGATGAGAATCAGCACCCCGATGACGAGGATGATGATGCGCAGGGTGGTGGCGGAAACGGAATCCATGGGATGGAATTTAGCAGCGAAGCCAACTATTGCGAAAGCCATCTGTCCGCAAATGAACGCGAATCGCGCCGATCATGCTGGCAGGGCGGATCAAGGCGCGTAGCGCCGGATCCGCCGCTCACGCGGCTTGATACGGCCTACAGCTCTGATCGCAGGTATTCCCACAAGACATCCCACTTTGATTCGCGTTCATTCGCGTTCTTTGCGGACTGCTTTCCGCGTCACGCAGCAACACCCGCCAGTTTCGTCGCCTCCGCCAGATCCACCTGCACCAGCCGCGACACGCCAGGCTCGCGCATGGTCACGCCGCACAACTGGTAGGCCGTTTCCATGGTCGCCTTGTTGTGGGTGACCATCATGAATTGCACCTTCTCGGACATGTCGCGCACGAGCTGGCTGAAGCGCCCGACGTTGCCCTCGTCGAGTGGCGCATCGACCTCGTCGAGCAGGCAGAATGGCGCCGGGTTCAGGTTGAAGATCGCCATCACCAGCGCCACCGCGGTCATCGCCTTTTCGCCACCGGACAACAGCGAGATATGGCTGTTCCGCTTGCCAGGTGGGCGCGCCATCATGGTGACACCGGCATCCAGCAGGTCTTCGCCGGTCAGTTCGAGATAGGCGTGGCCGCCGCCGAACAGTTTCGGGAAAAGGCTCTGGAACCCCGCGTTGACGCGTTCGAAGGTTTCCTTGAAACGTTCGCGGGTCTCGCGATCGATCTTGCGGATCGCGTTTTCGAGCGTTTCCAATGCCGTGGTGAGGTCGGTCATTTGCGCGTCGAGGTATTCCTTGCGTTGCGCCGCTTCCGCGTGCTCGCTGATCGCGGCGAGGTTGACAGGTTCCAGCCGCGCGATGCGGGCATCGAGATCGGTGATCTTCTCCTGCCACGCTTCCGGCTGCACCTCATCGGACAAGTTGGCAAGCAACGGCTCGATTTCCAGACCAGCCTCGGTGATGGCCGAGGCGAGCTGCTCGGCGCGCAGGCGCTGGCCCTGCTCTTCCAGCCTGAGCGTCTCCAGGGCGTCGCGCTCACCGGACATCGCCTGTTCGGCGGCCTGGCGATCCTGCTCGTGCTGGCGCAACGCAGCGGCGGATTCTTCGACCATGCGGCGCGCGTCGACAAGTTTGCGGTCCACGGCAAGGCGTTGATCGAGGCACGTCTGGCGTTCTTTTTCCAATGCGACGACCGGGTCGCCACCGGCCGCGAGGCGTGCATCGAGATCGGCGCGATGCTTTTCCAATTGCTCGCGTTGGGCGTGCATGCGTGTCAGCGACTGTTCCAGCGCCGCCAGGCTGACCCGTTTCGATTCCAACGCGATCGCATGGCGGTGCGCGGCATCCGAAGCCTCCTGCGCGTCGGCGCGCGCGGCTTCGCGGCGTTCCAGCAACTGCCGGCGCTCGGATTCCAATGCAACGCGGGCCTGTTCGTGTTCGCCCATGTTGCTGACCGCGGTCTGCATCCGCGCACGCGCCGCATGCAGCAGGCCCTCGTTTTCCGCCAATGCCTGTTCGAGTTCGGCAAGCTCGGCATCGATGGCGGCGAGGCGCGCCCGTGCGCTGTCGATGCGGCCCTGCCGGCTCTGCATCTCGCCGGCCAATTCGGACAGCCGTCTATGCGCGCCATACAAATCGCGCTGGGCGTCGTCGCGGGCTTGCTCGGCGGCACGGCGTGCGTCGCGCGCTTCCGCCTGGCGGGTCTGTGACTCGGCGATGCGCTGTTCGACCGCTGCCAGCTCGGCGTTGGCCTCGTGCAGCTCGCGTTCGCGACCGAGCACGCCCATCTGGCCGCCCTCGGCGCACCGCACGCGTGCAAAACCGGGACCGAGCCAAATCCCGTCGCGGGTGATGACGGTGTGCGCCGGCGGCAGCGATGCGGCAATGGTGCGTGCTTCGTCGATGGAGCCGGCGGTGCGCACCTGGGCCAACAGCGCGCGCGCCGCGGCCGGTCCGCTCGCCTCGGCGGCGAGCGTTCCCGCCACGTTGATATCCAGAGCCGCATCCACGCCGACCAGAGTGATGTCGGCGTTGGTGACTCTGGCCAGTTCGCTGCCCAGCGCCGTGGGGTCGTCGACCAGCACGGCTTCCAGCATGCCGGCCAACACGGTCTCCACCGCCCGTTCCCAGCCCGGTTCAACGGTCAGCCGTGCGCCGAGCCGCTCGCCATCCGCGAGCCCCATTTTGGCGAGCCATTCGCGTGCGACATCGCGGTCGCGACCGAGTGCCGCACGCTGCAGCGCTTCCAGTGAGGCAATCTTGCCGCGCAGCGTTTGTCGATGCGTGTTGGACTCGGCCAGCGTGGCTTGCAACTGCCGTTCTTCGCCGAGCAACCGCTCGGCATCGATCTTGTGTGCTTCGAGATTGGCCGAATGCGTATCGACCGATGTCTTGCACGTGGCGTGCTCGTCGGCCAGTCCTTGCGCCGCAGCGGCCAGCGCGTCCAGATCGTATTGGCTGCGTTCGTTGCGCAGTGTTTCGCGACGGCGCGAAAGATCCAGCGCCTGTTTGTCGAGATGGTCGATATGGGTGCGTTCGACCTCGGCCTCGCGCGAGGTGGAAGCCGCCTGCCCGCTGTGGGCTTCCCAGCGTTGCTGCCATGCGCCGTGCGCAGATTCTGCCTCGGTCAGCGCTTGCGTGGCCTGTGAATCCGCGTCGGCCAAACGGCCCGCTTTCGGTTCGGCTTCGGCGATCGCGGCTTGCAACTCATCGTGCTGCGCGGTATCGGCCTTGAGGTGATCGGCAAGTTCGGTCCATGTGCGTTCCGATTCCTCGCGATCGTGCTGCAGGCGTTCGATCATTTCGCGGTGGTGCTTGATCTGCTGTTCGATCCGCGCAAGCTCGGCGCCGACCTGATACACCTCGGCCTGCACTGTGCTCATGGCTTCGGTGTGTTGCTGGTGCGCCTCGCGTTGGGTTTCGATCTGTGCTTCCAGATGTCGCTGCGCGGCAAGCTTGCCTTCCAGCGCGGTTTCGGCTTCGTGCAGCGCCTGCCGGTGCGTTGCCAGTTGCGCGCTGACCGAACGGTAGTTGAGCGCGCGCAACTCCGCTTCGCGCAAGGACCGTTCTTCCTTCAGTTTTTTCCAGCGCTCGGCCGCGCGCGCTTGCCGGTTCAGATGATCGAGCTGCTTCTCGACTTCCTCACGCACGTCCTTGACGCGGTCGAGGTTCTCGCGCGTTGCCTTGATGCGGCTTTCGGTTTCCTTGCGGCGTTCCTTGTAGCGCGACACGCCGGCGGCTTCTTCCAGATGGATGCGCAACTGCTCGGGCCGCGATTCCACGATTTCGGAAATCACGCCCTGCTCGATGATCGAGTAGCTGCGTGCGCCCAAGCCGGTGCCGAGGAA
>JBOHYW010000203.1:0-6606 GCA_050738155.1 Rhodanobacteraceae bacterium | reverse complement strand
CCTGGCCTTGCGTGTCGTGCATCAGCGCGAATTTTTCGAGCGCCGTTTCCACCTCGTCCGCCAACGCCTCGCATTCGCTGGCAAACGATGCTTCGTGGTGCAACGCGCGCGCCATCTCCGCCAACTGCCGCAGCGATACCACGGCAAACCAATTGCCCGGCACGAACAACGGATATTTGCAGGCGTCGTCGGAAGGACGGAACATCGAGTAGATCAAACCAACGGGCTTCGCCGGCCAGCCGTAACCGCCCAGCGCCAGCGTGTCGGTCGGCGACGCGGCTTGGCGCTGGAAATGATACGGGCCCGGCCCCTGCTTGCGCTGCTGTTCCCGGAACGTCACCAATACCGCACGCATGGCCGTGCGCCAGTTGTCGTCGAACGGCACGCGATCGCCGGTCGCCTGCCAGTAACCGTGTGCCAGCCGGATCGTCCAGCACAGTGAATCGATTTCCCATTTGCGTTCGGCGACGCCCGGTTGCATGTCGGTATCGTCGTGCTGCGCCCACGGCAAGTTCGTTCTGGCCCGCGGATCGGCCATGAACGCATTCGCATAAGGATCGATCGCGATGCAGCGCGCGTGGCGATGGATCAGGCCGCGATACAGGCGCTGCAATGCCTCGTCGTGCGCGGCCAACGCGAGGTACGGCCACACCTGCGCAGACGAGTCACGCAGCCACATCGCGTCGATGTCCCCGGTGACGATGAAGGTGTCGGGCTTGCCGTCCAGCGTGCCGACATGCACGGTGGTATCCAAGGTGTTCGGATAACAGTTCCCGAACAACCAGCGCAGTTTCGGATCGCCGATCTTCGATTCGATGCGCGCGATCTCGCGTTCGACCGCAGGACTCGTGAATTTGCGTTGCGCAAGTGGCGGACGTTTGCTGGCGAAGCGCGGCGACGTTTGCGCCACAGCCATGCCGGGCAGCGTCGATGCTGCGAAGGCGCCACCGGCGGCGGTTCCGATCAGTTTGAGAAAATCGCGACGGTCGTTCATGGTGGATCCGATGTCGTTCAGGGCGGCAAGGCGTCGCGACCGGTGATCGTGAACCCTTTGCCCACGCCCGCAGCGTAACCGGGCTGGCCGCCAGCGATAAACACACGGTAGTGTCCGGCGACCACGGCACGCTGGCCGGCAGCATCGACGGTACTCAACCGCCGCGGCGAAAGTTCGAAAGTAACGCGACGGTCCTGCCCCGGATCGAGGTGCACCCGGCGAACCCCGACCAGCGCGTGCCTAGGCGCCAGCGGCGATTTCGGATAATCCAGATACACCTCGACCACCTCGTCGCCGGCGCGCGTGCCGGTGTTGCGCACCTCCGCACTCACCTTCAACGTCGCACCCGCTTTCAATCGGGTCGTCGACAATATGGGGTCGGCATAGGCAAATGTGGTGTAGCTGAGCCCGTAGCCGAACGGATACAGCGGCGTACCCTCGAAGTAACGATAGGTGCGGCCCTTCATCGCATAGCTGACGTAAGGCGGCAGGTCGCGCGTCGAACGATAGAACGTCACCGGCAGGCGTCCGGCGGGGTCGTAATCGCCCGCCAGCACCTGCGCGATCGCGGTCCCTCCCGACTCGCCCGGATACCACGCGTCGAGGATCGCGTCGGTGTGCTGCTGCGCCCAATCGATCGCCACCGCACCGCCCGCCATCAGCACCACCACCAAAGGCTTGCCGGTGGCTGCGACGCGCTCCAGCAGCATGCGCTGCGCGGCCGGCAGCTCGATGCGGGTGCGATCGCCGTGATCGAAGCCGGGTACGTCGATCGGCAATGACTCGCCTTCCACGTCCGGCGACAGGCCAACGAACGCCACCACCACATTGGCGTGTCGCACCACAGCTTCGGCCTTGGCCAGTTGCGCCGCGGCCGGCGCCAGCCATTGCAGGCGGATGCCTTTGTCTTGCCCGCTATGCACCATTTCCAGCTTGATGGCACGCGGTGAGGTGTCGGCAAAATGCAAGGTCGCCCGCATGGGTTTGCCGTTGCCGGGGTTGTCGATGATTTCCTTGCCATCCAGATACAAGCGCACCGGATCATGTCCGCGGCAGTCGAAGCAACGGTCGACGTGTATCGCGAGCGTGTAGTCGCCGGGGCCCGGTGGAATCAGTTCGCCAGTCCAGCGCACCGCGTAGTGATCGGGATCGAGCCCCGGCGTCGGCGCCACCCGGTCCCAGTCGAAATCGATGCGGCGGTCGATGCGCGTGACGCGCGGCGTCCCGCTGAAATCGGTGTTCGCGAAATACTCGCCTCGTAACCCTGCATGGCCATCGGTACGCAGCGCGGTTTCAGGAATCGGGATGGGCACGCCGGCCGTGATCGGCGAACCCTGGGCGTAGCTGATGTGATCGGCACCAAAGCGTTGGCGCAACCCTTGCAGCGGCGTGACCGGTGCACGCGCGGTACCGTGGTAACTGGCTTCGAGGGTTTCGAGGGTGTCGGCATCGGGGCCGACGACCGCGAGCTTGATGCCGGGGTGCAAAGGCAACGTGGCGTGCGCGTTCTTCAACAATACGATCGACTCCAGCGCAGCCTTGAGCGCCAGTTGGCGATGCGCAGGACTGTCGATCTGGTCGGCACCTATGCGCGCGTAGGGATTATCTTGGTCATCCCCCAATATGCCGAGTCGATAGCGTGCCGCGAACAGGCGCACCAACGATCGATCTAGTGTCGCCGATTTCACGAAGCCTTCCTGCACCGCCTTGCCCAGCGCAGCATAGGCGTGACCGCAATCGAGGTCCGTGCCGGCCTTGATTGCAGCCGCGGACGACTGCGCATTGTCCGGCCGGTAATAGTGGAATTCGGTCATATCCGCCACGGCATCGCAGTCGGAAACGACGTATCCCTTGAAGCCCCAATCCTTGCGCAACAAGGTCGTCAACAACCATTTGTCCGCGCATACCGGCGTGCCGTGCAGCGCGTTATAGGCACACATCACCGAGCCGGCATGGCCCTGGGTCACGGCCATGCGGAACGCCGGCAGATAAGTGGCTTCGAGATCGTGCGGCGAGACATCGACGTCGAAGCCATCGCGTCCCGGCTCCGGCCCACTGTGCACGGCGAAATGCTTGGGCGTGGCAATCGCGCGCGGATGCTCGGGGTCCGGCCCCTGGATGCCGCGGATGAATGCGACCGCGAGTCGGCCGGTCAGGTACGGATCCTCGCCGTAGGTTTCCTGGCCACGACCCCAACGCGGATCGCGATCGATATTGATGTTGGGCGCCCAGATAGTCAGCCCCTGATAGCGCGCATGATTGCTTCCGGCAGCGAGCGCGTTGAACTTGGCACGCGCCTCGACGGAGACGACCTTCCCCACCTGCTGCAGCAGTGCGGGATCCCAACTTGCAGCCAGCCCGATCGACTGCGGAAACACCGAGGCGAACCCGTCACGCGCAAAGCCGTGCAGGCCCTCGTTCCACCAGTCGTAGGCCGGCACGCCGAGGCGCGGGATCGCGGGCGTGGCGTCCTGCAGTTGCGCGATTTTTTCCGGCAGGGTCAGCCTCGCGACCAGCGCGGCGGCGCGGGTATCGGCGTTGTCCGGCGTCTTGGCCTGGACGGCGAACACGGCCAACCCGCCCAGCAGCAACGCGAGTCCCGCTGATTTCACGGTGGATCGCCCGCCATTACGCCCGCCAGGTTGCGGACTTTCAGCGCCCTGCGCAAGCTGGCCAAGTCGGCCTTGCTGCGCACGGTCAGGGTCACGCTCTGCCCCGGCAGCAGGTTGATCGAATTGTCCGAGACCTCGGCACCGATGATGCCGAACGACACCCACACGTCGCGCGCCAACATATCGGTAGTGAGTTTCAACGCATAATCGTCGCCACTTTTCGCGAGTTGCGTACGGATCTGCGGCTGCGGCAACGCGAGTTTCTTCGGCGCATCGAAGAACACCAGGTTGCGCGACACCCGCTTGCCACCCACGAACAGATCGAATACCGCGAAGGTTTTGCGCGGGTCCGCGCCGTGCAGCAACTGCGCGTCGGTGAACTTGCCGACGTGGGTCGACAACAATGGCGGCAACGTGACGTCGGCCTGTTTTTGCTCCAGCAGCTTACCCGCGAAGTCCATCACCCGCAGGCGCCAGTGCGCGCTGACCGGCGTGGTGCGATCGGACACCAGCGACACGCGCGTGACACCGTGATTGCGCAACGTGGCGATCAGCAATGGCGCATAGAAACGTCGCGCGTGGTACTGCAGCGCTTTCCAGCGACCGTAATAATCGATGCTGGACCACGTGATACCGGGCCATACATCGTCGAGCTGCCAGTACAGCGAGCCCATGCTCTTGGGTCGTGATGCGCGCAGGTGCTCGGCGGCGAGCTGGATGCCATGGGCCTGCATCGCCTGGCTCAGGTACACCATCGCAGCAAGGTTCTTCGGCTTGCCGAATGAGCGTTGGACGTACAGCAACAGCCTCTGATTGCCCTTGCTCTCGTCGTACTTTTTACCGCGGTCGAACTTCTGGTGCGCGCGGATCACGTCCGAACTGAGCGTGCGATCCCCAGGTTTGGTGAAGCTGTGGATCGTCGCCATCACCGGCATCGACTGCAGACCGTACTCGGTCATGAAACGCGGCGTCACATCCAGATACGCGGTCACCGGCAGCGCCTTCCCAGACCATACGTTCCAGTAGTGGTAATCCCCGTTGTCGGTGACGTTGACCGGACCTTCGTAGTCGGTGCCGGGCGAACTCGGCCAGTACGGCACGTTCGGTTCGTACTTCGCGACCACGTCGCGCAGCGTATGGTCGAACAATTCGCGCATCCCGTGTTCGATGCGTGCGCGTTGCGTCGGCGTGATCGATTGCTTGAATTTCTTGCGGTCGTCCCAGGACTCCCAGCCCGTCTCGACCTCGTTGTTGCCGCACCACAAGACGATGCTCGGATGATCGCGCAGGCGTTGCACCTGCTGGATCGCCTCGTGCCTGACGTTTTCACGGAATGCCTTGTCCGACGGCGGAATCGAGCCACCGAACATGAATTCCTGCCAGACCATCAGGCCGAGTTTGTCGGCCTCGTTGTAGAACGCGTCGCCCAGGTAATAGCCGCCGCCCCAGATGCGCAGCATGTTCATGTTGGCGTCGCGCGCAGATTCCAGCAGATGCTTGATCCGTGCAGGCGTAACGCGATTCGGAAACACGTCCATAGGAATGAAATTCGCACCCTTGGCGAAGATCGGCACACCGTTGACCACGAACTCGAAACCCTTCCCCCATCGATCCTTGTGACGGCGCAACTCGATGCTGCGAAGGCCGGTCTGCCGCTCCGCATCTGCCATCGTCTTGCCGCCCACCGTTACCTCGACATGGAAGTCGTACAGGTTCGGCTTGCCGTAGCCCGCCGGCCACCAGCGTTGCGGATGCGTAATCTGCAACGGAATCGCGACATGATTGTCGCCGGCTTGCAATTCGGCATCGTGTTGCAGCGATTGCGTACCGCCGTTCGGTGCACGCCAGCGCAACACGACGTGCGCCGTCGTCGCTGCATCGGCCTCGATGTCGAGTTGCGCCTGCAACTTCGCCACATCGGCGGTCACCTGCTGCTGCGCGATGTGGAAATCGGCCAGCCGCAAGCTGTCCCAGCTTTCCAGTTTGACCTGCTGCCAGATGCCTTCGGTGACGATGCGCGGCCCCCAATCCCAGCCGTACTGGTACGCCGCCTTGCGCACATAGGTGGCGGTCAGCACGCCCTTCGGCAGGTCGCCAAAGGGTGAGGCAAATTCCCCCGGCAGCGCGTACGGTTGCTTCAACAACCACGGCAACAGGTGCCCAATCGGCGAAGACAGTCGCACTTCCAGCGTGTTCGCGCCGACATGCAACAACGACTTCACCGGCACCCGCCAGCGCCGGAACATGTTGTCGGCGACAAGGATCTTGTGACCGTTGAGATAGACATCGGCGAAGGTATCCAGCCCATCGAATACGAGATCTATGTGCCGGCGGCCCAGCGTGGCGGAGTCGACTTTGAGACGCGTGCGGTATTGCCAGTTCGACAATCCCACCCACTGGATCTTCGGTTCGTTCATGCGCCAGTACGGCTTTGGAACCAGCTTCAGTGCCATCAGGTCGGTTTGCACCGAACCCGGCACCGTCGCCGGCAACCACTGCCGCGTGCGCGGGTGCGCCGCCGCGTGTGGATCGCCGGGTGCGATGCGAAATTGCCAGCCGGAATCCAGCGACTGCGAAACCAGCGTGGCAGCAACGGCGGGCAGCATCGCGGCTACCACCAGGAGCGCTGCTGCGAAGCAGACGCACCGCCACGGCATGGCGCGATGCCTGCCACGCCACATGGCGCGCAACCCGTTCATTGCAGGTCGATCTCATCCGCGAACAACCACGGCATCAACCCGTGCACGGATTGACCATAGTTCGCCGCCACCACCCGCACGTAGCGCGCGCTGATCGGCGACTTCGATTTGAATGTGACGGCATGGACGAAGGTACGGTCGTCGTCCGGGTCGGGGGTCAGTGTGACCGTCTGCAGCGTCTTCCAGGTTTTGTCGTCACTCGAAATGTCGAAACTCACGCTGCGCGGCAACAGGATCCACGACCCGGCACTTTGCAGGAAACGTACGCTGATCGAATGCAGCACGCTCGGGTGCTGCAGGC
>JBOHYW010000202.1:0-6647 GCA_050738155.1 Rhodanobacteraceae bacterium | reverse complement strand
GTAAAGAGTAAATGCCGTCGGCAGCCCAACTCGGCTCTTTCTCTTTATTACCCTTTGCAGTCCTGCGCAGCGGGACGACTTCACTCTTTACCCGCTGCAGCGCCGCCTCAACCGCTTCCCAGCCCGCATCGGCTGCATGCGCGGATTCCGACAACATCCGCCGGAAGGCCTTGCCGCCCGGCTGGCCGTGATACAGACCCAGCACGTGCCGCGTGATCGACGCCAACCGCACGCCGCGCGCGCGTTCGGCTTCGATGTAGGGCCGCAGCCGTCGCAGCACGACTTCGCGCGCAGGCGGTTCGCCGCCGTACAAGTTCGCATCGATGCATGCCAGCGCGTACGGATCGTGATACGCCAACCGACCCAGCATCACGCCATCGACATGGCGCAGATGCTCGTCCACCGTGGACAGGCCGTCGATGCCGCCGTTGATCACGACCGTGAGATCGGGAAACTCGCGCTTCAGCCGGTACACACGCGGATAATTGAGCGGCGGGACTTCGCGATTCTGTTTCGGCGAAAGCCCCTGCAGCCAAGCCTTGCGCGCATGGACGGTCAATACGCCGACCCCGGCCTCGAGCATCCGCGCCGCGAAAGCGAACAAGTCGGCGTCGTCATCCTGGTCATCGACGCCGATCCGGCATTTCACCGTCACCGGTACAACCCGGCCAACATCGGCGACCGCCTCACGCATCGCCTGTATGCAATCCGCCACCAGCTCCGGTTCGCGCATAAGGCACGCACCGAAGCGCCCCGACTGCACGCGATCGGACGGACAACCGACGTTGAGATTGATTTCGTCGTAGCCGGCTTCGGCGCCATGGCGTGCCGCCTGCGCGAGTTCGGCGGGATCCGCTCCGCCCAGTTGCAAGGCCACCGGGTGCTCTTGCGCATTGTGTTGCAGAAGATGCATGCGGTCGCCGCGCGTCAGCGCAGCTGCGGTGACCATCTCGGTATACAGGCGTGCATGCGGACTGAGCAGACGATGGAAATACCGGCAGTGCCTGTCGGTCCAGTCCATCATCGGCGCGACGCTGAGCGCCCAACGGTTCATGTTGTCGATCGAGTTGGACATCCAAAGCGCCAATGGGGTCAGGAATAGCCTCGCGTCGCGCCCAAGCCGGACGAGTCGACGGGCACTCGTTGCCATGCCACTGGCAATACTACGAGAACGCTGCCCGGGTGCCCTGCACAAACGAAGCGGCGGCTCGCTTGAGCCGCCGCTTTTCACTCATTGGCGCAGCAGACGCGCTGGCGCCAGATCAACACCCGAACGCGGACCGGATTCTACGCGGCCTTTCGGAAACCCTGCTGCTCGAGGCTCTCGAGCTTGGCCAGGTCGGGTCCGTTGGCCGGCTCCAGTTCACCGGCGCCGACCGATCGGATCACCCACGCCTGGTCGTCCTCCCTGAACACGAAAACACTGACGCGACCGGTGCCCGGGCGCACGACGCGACCCACCGCGCGGTCCTCATAACCCGGGCCACCGCGACCATTTCGCACCCAGACCACAGGCTGGGAATCGGAGAAACGCTTCTTCTTGAACATGACCATCAATCCTCTGCCGATACGAGCGCTCGCACCAATGCTGCAGTGCAACGCGATAACGGTATTTTACCTTATTGTTAGGCATAAAGTAACGTGTTGCGGCGCACCAGATATCAGTTGCGTTCAGGTCGCTGGCCTCGCTGCCGAGCGGTAACGGCAGGCGCATCGCGAAGGCCGCGAGGCAAATGTCGCTCCGGCCGAAATGGCGGACGAATTGCCGCGCAGTGCACTGGAAAGTGTCATCGCGATGCGGCGTGAGGGCACGCGGTATCCGCGTTTCGACCAGAGCCTTTGCGGCTCGCCTGGAAACGGAAATGGAGTGACTGGAATGCGCCGGCCGTCACAGCAAATGATTAACGCCGGTTTGCGTAGACTCGCGTTTTTCCAAGCGAGCGCCGCGATGAAATCGTCTGCGTCGAAATGTCTTGCCGCCGCGCTGGCGGTTGCCGGCCTGGCCGCTTGCCAACAACAGTCCGGCCCCGCCCCGGCATCGAACACGCCGCCTGTTCCGACCAACTCCGCGCCGGTCATCTCCGCGCCGCCGGCGCCAGCGGGCACCGCGAATCTGCCCGGCGATCACGCTGCCACCAAACACTACAAGATCGCAATCGATCTGCCGCCACTGCCGGCCAGCGAAAAGCCGTTGACCGCCGCGTTGCGCGCAACCGCCGACAATGCCAAGCGCGAGTTCATGAAGGCCTTGCCCGACCCGCAACAGTACCCCGAGTTCGCCAACCGCCAGCTCCAGTTGCTGCTGAAATTCCAGATCGCCGCCAACACCGCTGCGTTTACCAGTGTGCGCGAAACCGGCAGCGAAGATACCGGCGGCGCGCACCCGATTCCGGTCGAGGCAACGTTCGTCTACGACCGCAAGGCGAACCAGGTGATTGCACTGGATGACCTGTTCACCAAACCGGACGCCGCCCGCAAAACCCTGGCGAATTTCGCGCACGCAGCGCTCGAGAAAAAACTGATGACGCAGGCACCCAAGCCGGGCGAGGGATCGCGCAAGGCAATCAGCGAATGGAAGACCAACATGCTGCAGATGCTCGACGACGGTACCCGCCCGACCACGGTCAACTTTTCATTGTTCGTGGTCCGCCAAGGTAGTGACAAGAATGCAGCAAGTCCGGGCCTGACACTGGTATTCCCGCCTTACCAGGTGGCGCCTTACGTGTACGGCACCCAAGCCGTCGAAGTGCCAGCCAAGGTGTTCGCGACGTTCCTGAAGCCCGTATACCAGGGCGCTTTCGCGGCGCACTGAGCCGCACCCTGAAACCTGCTGCTTTCGGCGCCTTGTGCGCCGGACCAGCGGAGTCTGTGTTCCGGCCTATCCAACCGCGTGTCGGGCCGTGCTAGCGTGCCATGTCCGCAACGGAGAACCGTCATGTTCAAGCGATCCTTCGCCGCTTTCGTCGCTTTCGTGTTGTGCGTGCCCGCGGCCTTCGCCGCGCCGGCATCTTCCACCAAACACGGCTCGCATGCCGACAAGACTTCGGCTTCGGCACCACCACCGGCATGGGTGGCCAAGAGCAACGGTTACGCGCAGGTGCTGTTGAAGGTACTGGCCGAGTTCAACCCGGAGTTCGCGTCGCGATTCGGCCTGCCGGGTTACGACACCAAGGTCATCGACCTGAAACCGAATGTCGACGCGCGTTCGCGCGCGGCGCTATCGAAGGCAAACACTCAGCTCAAGCAGGATCTGGCCAAGGAAACCGATCCCAATGTCCGCGAAGATCTGGAAATCATGATCCACGCGGCCGACCGCTTCATCAAAAGCAGCAAGCTGCAGGACCAGTACATGCTGCCCTACACCGACGTAGGCCAGACGATTTTCCAGGGCGAATTCGGCCTGCTGCAGGATCAGATTGCCGCGACACGCCGGCCGCACGCCTTGGCGCGCCTGAAGTGCTACGTCGGCATGGCGCCTGGCTGTACGCCGGTGACAAAAGAAGCCGAGGCACTGTTCGAGGCCAAGGCCGGCAGCCACAAGCTGCTTGGCCCTTACAAGGCGGAGGTCGAGCAGAACCTCGCCAACACCCAGCGTTACGTGGACGGCATTCGCAAGCTGTACGCGAAATACAAGATCGAAGGCGCAGGGCCGGCGCTCGACGCGTTGCAGCAGCAATTGAATGACTACGACGCGTGGGTGAAAGCCACCGTGCTCCCGCGCGCCCGCACCGACGCACGCTTGCCCGAGGCGATCTATGCCGACAATCTCAAGAACGTCGGCATCGGCATCCCGCCGCAGCAGTTGATCAAGCAGGCTGAGAAGTCCTTCATGGAGATCCAGGCGCAGATGGAAACGCTGGCGCCGTACGTCGCGAAGGTCGAAGGCTTCAAGGCGACCGATTACCGCGATGTCGTCAAGGACCTCAAGAAACAGCAACTCGACCGCAACAATATCGAACCTTACTACCGAGGCGTGATCAAGAAAATCGAAGAGACCATCCGCGAGCACCACCTCGTCACACTGCCCAAGCGCCAGATGATCATGCGGTTGGCCTCCGAAGCCGAAAGCGCGGCGCAGCCCGCGCCGCACATGGACCCGCCGCCGCTGATCAACAACCACGGCCAGCGCGGCAGTTTCGTGTTGCCGCTTGGCAACCCACCCTCGGGCAACGGCAAGAACGAGGCCTACGACGACTTCACCTGCAAGGCCTGCGCCTGGACGCTGACTGCGCATGAAGGCCGGCCGGGCCACGAGCTGCAGTTCTCGGCCATGGTCGAGCACGGCGTATCACTGGCGCGCAGCCTGTTCGCCTTCAACAGCGTCAACGTGGAAGGCTGGGCGCTGTATGCCGAATGGATGATGGTTCCGTACGAGCCGCCGGGTGGCCAGATGATCGCGCTGCAGTTGCGCCTGTTGCGCGCCGCGCGCGCGTTCCTCGACCCGATGTTGAACCTCGGACTGATCACCCGCCAGCGTGCGCACGACATCCTGGTCAACGACGTCGGCATCTCCGAAGCCTTCGCGCGCGAGGAACTGGACCGCTTCATGTTCCGCTCGCCGGGCCAAGCCACCGCGTACTTCTACGGTTATTCGCGCATCCTCGAACTGCGCGCGCACACCGAAATTGCACTGGGTGACAAATTCAACCTGCAGCAATTCAATGACTTCATCCTGTCGCAGGGCTTGCTGCCGCCCGATCAATTGGCCGAAGCGGTGGACAAGCAATTCATCCCGGTGCACCAGGCCCACTGAGAAAGCGGCGGCCGGCGCCAATTCACGGGTTGATCATTTCGGTTCCGCCCGTACTCGTTGCGGGCGGAACCCGGCTGCCCCGGGGAATGTCTGATCAATCCCCTTTGCCGCAACAGAAGCCTTCATCCGCGAAGAACGCCAAGCACGCAAAGAGAAACTCGATCAGCTCTTCTTTGCGTTCATTTGCGTTCTTTGCGGACAGATTGCTTTTGCTGCAAGAGCAAGTTGGGCTTCCCCCGGACTTGATCCGGGGAAGCCCAATGCGACGCGCGAAAAACGTTGGGTTTCCACCGATAAAGCCAGCATCAACCCAACCTACAAGAGCACGCCGGCCTCCGGCCTTCGGCCTTGAAACGGCATCCTTCACCTGCTGATGGTGAACTTGCCGAAATCCACGCCCAGGTTCCAGCCATTGCCCGTGCCGCTCAAAGCCAGCGCCACGTTGCCCTTGGTCATCACGGTGCCGACCGCAGACTGCGCCGCACCCGCGTGGGCACGGCCGGTGACGTAGGTCCCCAAAATTTCCTTGATGTCGTAGATGCCGGAAAACTTGCCGATGCCGGTGATGCTGGTCTTGCCAAAGGTCAGGCCACCACCCCGGCTGCGCAGGTGCACCGACATATGCTGGCCGTTGCTGCAGGACACGTTCCCGCTGCCGTCGACCTTCTTGTAGAACGCCGACCAGCCGTGCAGTTCAAAGCTCATCTTGCAGGTGATTTCGTTGGCGGCGTGCGCACTGCCGGCGTACAGCAACGGCGTACCGGCGGCGAGCAACGCGGCGAGAGCAACGATACGTGCGGTTTGCATGGCAACCTCCCGGGTCGCATCTGGATGCCGGCATTCTTGCGCGAGCCGGTCCCCGCCGCCAGTTAGCCGCCAACCGTCCGTTCAGGTTGCATGCGCACCACCGTTCAGCTTTGCGCTTTCAATTCATATCCGAATTGCGCCTTGAACTCGCTCCGAAACTCGTCCAGCGTGAAACGCTGGTGCTGGGTGCCGGGATGCGCAATCTTCAGGGCGCCCATCAGCGAGGCGATGCGGCCGGTGATCGGCCAATCGCAACCCTTGAGGATGCCGTACAGCAACCCTGCGCGATAGGCGTCGCCGCAACCGGTGGGATCGACCACTTCGCGTGGCTTCGCCACCGGGATTTCGTGGCTGGTGCCATCCGCGTGGATCACCGAACCCTCCGCGCCATGGGTGACGATGTAAGCCTTCACCCGCGCCGCGATTTCGGTTTCCGACCAGCCGGTGCGCTCGGTGAGCAGGCTGGCCTCGTAACTGTTGGCGGCGACGTAATCGGCTTGCTCGATGAAGGCGCGGAATTCCTCGCCGTTGAACAACGGCATGGCCTGGCCGGGATCGAAAATGAAGGGCGTGCCACGCGCGGCAAAATCGCGCGCGTGTTCGAGCATGCCATCGCGGCCGTCGGGCGCGACGATGCCGATGGCGACATCCGCCACGTCGGTGACGCGGTTCAACTGGCTTTGACCCATCGCGCCGGGGTGAAATGCGGTGATCTGGTTGTTGTCCTTGTCGGTGGTGATGAAGGCTTGCGCGGTGAAGGCTTCCGGCAGTTCGCGCACTTGGTCGAGACGGATGCCTTGGCTCGCGAACCACGCGCGATACGGCGCGAAGTCCTGTCCCACCGTCGCCATCGGCAGCGGATCGCCACCCAGCAATTTGAGGTTGTAGGCGATGTTGCCGGCACAGCCGCCGAACTCGCGGCGCATCTGCGGGACCAGGAACGACACGTTCAACATGTGTACCTTGTCGGGCAGGATGTGGTTCTTGAAGCGATCCTCGAACACCATGATGGTGTCGTAGGCCATGGAGCCGCAGATCAGCGCGGTAGGCATCGCCGGGTTTCCTTTTGGGAGGCACAAGTCTTTGA
>JBOHYW010000201.1:0-6669 GCA_050738155.1 Rhodanobacteraceae bacterium | reverse complement strand
CGAGGCGCTGCTGGCGTGCGGCGGCACACCCGGATCGGCATGAGGGGAATCACGATGCAGCGCTGGCTGGTCAAAACCGAACCGGGCACGTTCTCGATCGACGATCTCGCCGCGCGCAGGAGCGAACCCTGGGACGGCGTTCGCAACTACCAGGCGCGCAACTTCATCCGCGCGATGCGGCGCGGCGATGCGGTGTTGATCTACCATTCGGCGTGCCCTCAGCCGGGCGTCGCCGGCATCGCGAAAGTGGCAAGCGCGCCCAAACCGGACCCGACGCAATTTGATCCGGGCAGCGACCATTTCGATGCGGCCAGCCGCCGGGGCGACCCGCGCTGGTCGCTGGTCGACGTGCGCTTCGTGCGCAAGCTCGCGCGCGTGATCACGCTGGACGAAATCAAGGCGCTGAAAGGGCTTGGCGATTTCGCGCTGACCCGGCGCGGCAACCGGCTGTCGGTGCTGCCGGTGACCGACCAACAGTGGGACGCCATCCTGCGGCTGGAATGAATGCCTGGAACCCGGGGGCAACATGGACATCGAGGCACAGAAGCGCGCGGCTGGCGAGGCCGCGATCGAGTTCGTCGAAGAAGGGACCGTGATCGGTGTGGGCACCGGCTCGACGGTGAAATACTTCATCGAGGCACTAGCGAAGTTGAAACAGCGCATCGAAGGCGCGGTGTCGAGTTCCGAGCAATCCAGCGCGCTGCTGCGCGAGCACGGCATTCTGGTGCACGACCTCAACGCGGTCGGCACGCTTCCGGTGTACGTGGACGGCGCCGACGAGTGCGACCCCGGACGTCACCTGGTCAAGGGCGGCGGCGGCGCGCTCACCCGCGAGAAGATCATCGCGGCGGCATCCACGAAGTTCGTCTGCATCGTCGATGCGCACAAGTGCGTCGATGTGCTGGGCAAGTTTCCGTTGCCCATCGAGGTGATTCCCATGGCGCGCAGCTACGTGGCGCGCGAGATCCAGCGCCGTGGCGGCACGCCGGTGTGGCGCGCGGATTGCCTGACCGACAACGGCAACTGGATCCTCGACGTGCACGGCCTGCGCATCTCCGATCCGGCGAAGCTCGAATCGGAATGGAACCAGATCACCGGGGTGGTCACGGTGGGCCTGTTCGCACGGCGTCCCGCCGACGTCGTGCTGGTGGGCGACGGGCGAAGGTTCTGACAACCACGGAGGCTTCGCGAAAAGTCAGGCCATGGATGGCCGTTCTGAACGTTGCCGACCGGCCCGCCTGCACCGGACAAAGCATTTCAGCGAAGCCGCGATCAGGGATGATCGCAGAAAAATGGCAGCCCCGGATGGATTCGAACCACCGAATGCCTGAGTCAGAGTCAGATTTTCCAGTGTCGCATGCCGTTTCAGGCAACCGCAGATAAACGGCTGTGACCAGCATCACGCCTAGATATCTTGTCTCACTCTGTCGCAAGGCGTATCATACGAACCCACGACAAACGGCAACCGAGTGGCAACAAACGGCAACCGCATGTCGGTGTTCTGACCTATGCGGGAGTAGCTATCATGCCGGCGCTGACCACGCGGAAACTCGATTCCCTGAAACCCAATAGCTGGGCCGCTGACGCGGGTCCGCGCGGTGCCGGAAAACTGGTTGCCAGAAGGTTGGCGAGCGGTCACACGGTCTTTTACTTCCGATACGTCGCGCCCGGCGGTCGGCGCGACGTGATCCCATTGGGCGAGTACGGCGGCCATGCGTTGACGCTCGATGCTGCGCGCAACCGGGCAGGCGAACTTTCCACACGTTACCGGAGCGGCGAGCGCGATCTTCGCGCCTCCTTGCGGGCCGAACGCGACGCCGCCGAGGTGCAGGCCAAGGCCAAGCACGAGCGCACGTTGGGCGCGTTGTTGACGGCCTACGCAGACCAGCTTTCGCGTGATGGCAGACGCAGCGCCGGGGAAGTGCGCCGGGTGCTTACCCGCTACGTCGCGGAGCCTTTCGCGGGTCTGTGGTCGCACGCGCTGGCGGATGTAACGCCGGATGACTTGCTGCGCATCGTTGCCGCGCCCGTGGGTGCAGGCAAGCTGCGGCAGGCGGAAATGCTGCGCGCATACTTGCGTGCGGCGTACAGCGCGGGAATCAAAGCACGCCAGAACGCCAAGGCGCTGCCAGCGTTGCGCGACCTTCGGATCACGCTCAACACCGCCGCGAGCCTTACCCCGATTGACGGTGCCGACAAAGCACGCGACCGGGCGTTGTCGCTGTCCGAAGTGCGCGCGTACTGGCACCGCATCCAAGGCCCGGAACATGCAGCACTGCGGTTCCACCTGCTGACCGGTTGCCAGCGCGTCCGGCAATTGGCACGCACGACTATGGCCGACTATGACGAAGACGCACACACGCTACGTGTGGCGGATCTGAAAGGCCGCCGCAGTGAGCCGCGACGCTACGACGTGCCGCTGGTACCGGCTGCCATGGACGCGATGCACGATATGAGTGCGGGCGAACTCGGACCGTATGTGTTCACGTTCACGCGCGGCCAATCCGGCGCGCTGTACGCCGGGGTGATGGCCCGCGTGCATCGTGTCGCGGCGGCGATGCTCGATGCCGACGAACTGCCGGGCGGAACGTTCACGCCGGGCGACTTGCGGCGCACCGTTGAGACCCGACTCGCTGGCGCGGGCATATCGAAAGAAACCCGCGCGCACCTGCAATCGCACGGGCTGACCGGCGTGCAGGATCGCCACTACGACCGCTATTCGTACCTACCGGAAACCCGCGCGGCGCTGGAAACCCTGCACCGGCTGCTGACAGACACCAGCGCCAAGGTTGTGCCGATTAAGCGCAAAACTACGGGCTGATCGTCGCCCCTTGTCTTCCGTATAGCTTGGCTATACAATCCGCACATGATCCGATCCTTCCGGCACAAGGGCATCGAAACCTTTTTCCGTACCGGCAGGACTTCGGGCATACAAGCAAAACACGCCACGCGTTTGCGCCTGCAACTGGCACGCTTGAACGCGGCGAGCGGGCCGCGCGATATGGCCGCACCCGGATGGAAACTGCATCCGCTGCACGGCAAGCTCGCCGATCACTGGGCGGTGTGGGTTAGCGGCAACTGGCGGCTGACTTTCACGTTCGAGCATGGCGACGCCGTGCTTGTGGATTATCAGGATTACCACTGACGGGACTATCACTGAGGGCAACATCATGACCACCATGCACAACCCCCCGCACCCCGGCGAAGTGCTGCGCGAATGGCTGGAAAACATCACCGTGACCGAAGCGGCCAAGCGACTGGGCGTGACTCGTGTTGCGCTGTCGCGCGTGCTGAACGGTTCCGCCGGTATCAGCGCTGATATGGACTTGCGCCTGGCGAAGGCGCTGGGCACGTCGCCCGGTAGCTGGTACGCCATGCAAGGTGACTTCGACTTGTGGCAGGCGCAGCGCCGGTTCCGCGCAAACGTGCAACCGATCACCGAACACGCGCACGCGTAACGCCATGACTTCCAAACGCTACACCAGCGTATTCGACGCCATCACCGACACGCCGCAAGAGGCCGTGAACTTGCGCCTGCGCGCGGAAGTGATGCAGCGCATCGCGCAGCGCATCGAACACAAGGGCTGGACACAAGCCGCAGCCGCCGAACACGGCGGCATCCCCCAGCCGCGCATGAACGACCTGCTGCGCGGGCGGCTGTCGCGTTTCTCGCTGGACGCACTGGTGAACATCGCCGCCACCATGGGCCTGCGGGTGGAACTGAAAGCGGCAGCATGACCCGCGAACATTAAACGACGCGCGGCGAAAAGCCCGGCTGGTGTTGACGCACCGCCGGGCCGAATGCCAAGCGATGTGGACGCATCGGATGGACGATCGCGACTCTAACCTTCTGGATACGTGGCATCTGCCGACCGATGCGCGCGAGCGCTTGGCCTCGCTGCAAGCATGGGCGGACTTGCTGACCACGCTTGAACAAGGTGATGCGAACGTGGTGCCGATCAAGCGCAAGGCATAATTCGAACCGCCACGGCTAGGCCGGCCAGCCGAACGCACACACTCTCACGTGCTGCCGTGGTGTTTTTCCCGAGAGCGCACGAGAGAGGTGCGCACCGTGGCAAAACAACTCCCGGCTGATCTGCACGCAATCCCGCACGCGAGGCGCAGGCCGCAGGACGATGCGTTCAATGCCGTTGCCGTACTGCAGGTCATTGCGAATTGGTACGAGGGGCATCCCGAATACGGTGTGACAGATACCGCGTTCCTGCAAACGTCGCTTGCGGATGCAATCAACGACGCGTCTATCAATGCGGACACAGAAACACGCGATCTGCGCGAGGGCAGCGTTACCCGATTGGAGCAGCCGATTCACGCCGCATTCGCATGCGCAGTGGAGGCGCTGCGTTTAGTGCGTGCCGGGCGCGAGGCCGAAGCATGGTCTTGGGTAGCTGACATGCGCGAATGGCTGACGTTCGTGCGGGTCGCACACGCGTCGCCCGACGTTAAAGGCCTGATGAGCATCATCGGAAAGTTAGGTGCCGACGCACGCCACCGCGAAGATCGCGACATGAAGCGCATGGCGATTGAGGCGTTTCAAAAAGGGGACTTTCCGAGTAAGGACGCAGCAGCGAAAGCCATCGCGGGCAAGATCGTGCCACTGAGGTGGCGCACTGTGCGCGACTACCTGAAGGACGTTTCGAAAAAGTCCTGACCTGCGCTTTGCCGCTAGGGCGCATGCGCTCTGGCGGTAGGCGTCAACTCCCGTGCGCGTTTCTGTGCTCCGATGCCGACTCACACAACACGAGGCGGCACCATGAAATCATTTCCAAGGCCATGCGCTATCGGCGATGCCGCCGCACGCTGGCGATTGTCCGATGTCCTTACTTTTGAAGCAGGACGCGCGGGCGAAGCGCCACCGCACATTGACCCCGCGGCGGATCGCTATTTGAGCGCCCGTGCAGTCGCGACGCGATTGGGTATCAGCGTCTCAACGGTCTGGCGCTGGGCGGCCGAATCACGCGCTATCGAACGCCAGAGCACTTCAGCATGAGCGCGCCAAAGCTCACCGGCAACCGCTGCCAGTGCCCGACATGCGGCGAATATTTCAATGGCGTGCAAGGCTTCGACAAACACCGCACCGGCGACTATGCAAAACCGGGCAACCCGAACACGCGCCGATGCCTGACCGTGGCACAAATGCGAGCGGAAGGGTTCGAGCGTAACGCCGCCGGATTCTGGACTACGGAAACACGCGCGCAACGCATCACGCGACATCGGGCAACGGGGGTACAAGGCCCACGCGCACCATCGGCAAGGCAACACTATTGCCCTGCCCCGAAGGCGCCAGAGATACGCGCGAGCGCGACGCCATGAACGCCGCCGCCAAACTGGCCATCGTTTCCGATGATGCTGCCGCGTTGCTTGACCTACTGGCACCAGGTGAACCCGTGACGTTCCAAACCTTCGGCGAAGGCGCGGCCAAGGGCAAACCGGGTTTGTCGCGCATCCTGCACGGCACCTTGGCGCAACACCGGCAAACGCTCGCCGACTTGAACGTATGCGGCGCTGGCGTTTTCGTGATGGTGAAGAAGGCAACGGCAAAGGCCGCCGCATCGACAACGTGCGGCGCATCCGGGCGTACTTTGCCGACTTCGACGACACGCCACCGCCGGACGCGGCAACGGTTCCGCTGGCACCGCATGCCATCATTGAAAGCTCACCGGGCCGCTGGCACTGGTATTGGTTCATCGACGGCGCGCCGCTGGACACATTCAGCTCCGTGCAGGCTGCCATTGCCAAACGGTTCGGCAGTGATGCGAGCATGAAAGACCTGCCGCGCGTGCTGCGCCTGCCGGGCTTCCTGCACCAAAAGCACGAACCTTTCCTGACCCGGATCGTGGAACTGCACGACGCGCCACGCTACGCGCATACCGACTTCGTGCGGGCATTCGGCATCGACCTTTCCGCGCGTGTGCAGCCAAGCCGAGGCAACCGGCCAACCGTTGCACCCGAGGCCAGCGTTACCCGGCTGCCAACTGCGCAAATGCACAAGCGCACGCTGCCCGCCAGCATCCCGGAAGGCGAGCGCAATGCCAAGCTGTTGAGTTTGGCCGCTGGGCTGGTGCGGCAAGGATTCGACACGCAAGCCGTGAATGATCGCCTGCAACGGATCAATGCCGAACACTGCACGCCACCGCTGGGCGCGGATGAAGTGGACACCATCGCTGCGCGCGCCATAGGCTATGGCTCCGAGGGGTTCGCCATGCTGCCGCACAAGCTGCTGGACTCGCCCGAATGGAAAGCACTACCGCCCGCCGCGCATGACGTGATCCTGACGGCGTTCAGACGCTACAACGGCGCAAACGCCGACAACATCGCGCTGACTTGGGCGGACTTTCAAGGGCGCGAAGGCTTTGGGCAAAAGGGGACTTTCTACCGACACCGCCAGCGGGCCGTTGCATCCGGCATCCTGCGGCAAGCACGCAAAGGCCAAAACGGGCAGACGGGCCGCAAACCCGATCTTTTCAGCATCGCGCCGCAGTGGCTACTGCATTCCGCCAGTGTCAAAAAACGCACCCGGCCCCAGTGTCGAAAAAGTACACCCGGTGAATTCAACTCTGAAGTGCAACACCTGACCAACTGAAGAGGCGCAGGTGCGGTAGCCTGCGCAGCTTCACCGGCAAGTGGAGTTGCACATGAGCTACGCACACC
>JBOHYW010000200.1:0-6677 GCA_050738155.1 Rhodanobacteraceae bacterium | reverse complement strand
GATCGTCGAAATGTCCATTTCCAGGCTGGCTGTGATCGCGCTGTTTGCGTTTGCCCCTGTTTCCGGCTCCGCTGCAGCCACCGCATCGAATTCAACCGCGTCCAAACCAGGTACGCCCGGCAAAGCCGTCGCCGGGTCAGCCGCACCCGGCGCGCTCCTGCCGGTCAGCGCGTTCGCCAGTCGCTCGCTGATAAGCGATCCGCGGTTGTCGCCCGACGGCCAATACCTGGCCGTGCGCGAGGACAGCCCTTCCGGCGAAATGCATGCGCTGGCCATCTACCGCCTGTCGGACATGAAAGTCGTGAGCCTGCTGCGCCTGCCCATCTACGAGGTGCCGGTGGATACCGAGTGGGTCAGCCCGACCTGGCTCGTGGTGGAACTGGGCAAGGAATTCGGTTCGCTGGACAAGCCGTTGCTGACCGGCGAAGTCATCGCTTCCAACATCAAGGGTACGCGCCAGCATTATCTGTACGGGTACAAGCCGCTCAGCCGCGGCGCGGCCATGGGCGAGGAAGACCAGGGATACGGTTTCATCGTCGGCTTGCCGCCGAAGGTCGACGGAAGTTTTTACCTCGGTGTCGAACCGTGGGACGACAGGGACCACAGCATGGTCTACCGCGTCAATGCCCAGCACGACACGCGCAACCTCGTTGCCGACATGGGTGTCGCCAACATGAATTTCCTGATCAACCCTGCGGGCAAACCCGCCTTCGCGTTCGGCGACAACTCCGATTTCGACTACGTGGCTTATCGATACGCCGACGGCGACTGGAAACCGCTCGATGCGAAGCGGGTCGGCAAACGGTTCGATCCGGTTGCCTACGCACCCGGTGGCCAGGATGTCTATGCGTGGTGGAGCAAGGATGGCGGCCCGCTCGACCTGATCGAAGAAAACCAGAACGGCAGCGACCGCACGATCCTTGCCCGGAACAGCTTTGCAAGCATCGACGACCTGCAATGGACGGCGCCGCCGCGCCAACCGTTCGCGGCCATCACGGAAAGCGGCATCCCGAAGCCGATCTTCATCAACGCCAATCTGCCTGCGGCCAAGCTTTACCAGGCGCTTGAAAAAAGCTTTCCGGGCGAATTCGTCGACTTCATCAATTTCAGCGAGGACGGCAGCAAGCTGCTGTTCTTCGTTTCCAGCGACCGCGATCCCGGCTCGTACTACCTGCTCGACGTCAAGACGCACAAGGCGGCCAAACTGCTCGAAGTCGAACCGTGGATCAAACCCGCCGAGATGGCTGAACGCCGCCCGATCCGCTTCAAGGCCAGCGACGGCCTGGAACTGGACGGCTTCCTGACCATCCCGCCTCATCGCAAATTGGCCAACCTGCCGATGGTGCTGGTTCCGCACGGCGGACCGTACGGCGTGCGTGATGACTGGTTCTACGATTCCGACGCGCAATTCCTCGCCAACCGCGGCTATCTGGTCCTGCAGGTGAACTACCGTGGGTCCGACGGCCGCGGCCCGGATTTCACGTACGCGGGTTACCGCAAATGGGGTACCCGCATCCAGCAGGATCTGATCGATGGCGTGAAGTGGGCGATCAGCCAGCACTACGCCGATCCCGATCGCATTTGCGTTTACGGCGGCAGCTTCGGCGGATATTCGGCGCTGATGACCGTGATCCGCGCGCCACATTTGTTCAAATGCGCGATCGGCTATGCCGGCGTTTACGACCTGAAAATGCTGTACAAGAAGGGCGACATCCAGTCCAGCAAATCCGGGCGCAGTTATCTTGCCACCGTGATCGGCAGGAACGACGCCGAGCTCGACGCCAACTCGCCGGACAAACTGGCCGACAAGATCGACGTGCCGGTGTTCCTCGCGCACGGCAAGGCCGACAAGCGCGCGCCGTTCGCCGGCGCCGAGGCCATGCGCGACGCGTTGCAAGCCGCCCACAAGACCTTCGAATGGATGGCGCTACCCAAGGAAGGCCACGGCTTCTACACCGAGGCGGATCGCGCCGCATTCCTGACCAGGATGCAAGCGTTCCTCGAAAAATACATTGGCCCGGGCGCGCCGGTGCAGCAGTAGAACATTTGGGTGTTTGGCTGCGCCGCCACTCGCTGGCATCTTTTCCGAAATGGTCCTGCGCCGCGCGCAGCGACGTGCTTCAATGGTGCTTCCGCGTGGAGCTCTTCCACCGCCCGTAACGCAAAGAGGCCGCCATGGGACTGCTGGTCGACGGCAAGTGGCAGGACCGGTGGTACGACACCGCCAGCACCGGCGGGCGTTTCGAACGCTCTGCCAGCCAGTTCCGCAACTGGATCACCGCCGACGGCAGCGCCGGGCCGGTGGGAAAGGATGGCTTCAAGGCCGAAAGCGGCCGCTATCACCTGTACGTGTCCTACGCCTGCCCGTGGGCGCACCGCGCGTTGGTGATGCGCGCGTGGAAAGGCCTGGAAAAGCACATCGACGTTTCCGTGGTGCACCCGCTGATGCTGGAAAACGGCTGGGAGTTCCGCACCGACTTCGACGGTGCAACGGGAGACCAGCTGTACGGACTCGACAAGTTGTACCAGCTTTATCTCAAAGCCGACCCGCACTACAGCGGCCGTGTCACGGTGCCGACGCTGTGGGACAAGCAGCGCGAAACCATCGTCAACAACGAATCATCCGAAATCATCCGGATGCTCGGGCGGGCCTTCGACGAAATCGGCGCACGTCCGGGCGATTACTGCCCCGATGACTTGCGCGCGGACATCGACGCCATCAATACGACCGTGTACGACAACGTCAACAACGGCGTGTACAAGGCCGGCTTCGCGACCGCCCAGGAAGCCTACGACGAGGCGGTCATCGCACTTTTCGAAATGCTGGAATCACTGGAACGGCGCCTTGCGGAACACCGTTATCTGATCGGCAACACGCTCACCGAAGCGGACCTGCGCCTGTGGACCACGCTGGCGCGCTTCGACGCGGTGTACGCGACCCACTTCAAATGCGATCGCAAGCGGATCAGTGATTATCCAAACCTCGAAGGCCTGCTGCGCGACATCTACCAGATGCCCGGCGTGGCCGACACCGTGTGGATGGAACACATCCGCCATCACTATTTCCGCAGCCACAAGACCATCAATCCGCACGGCATCATTTCGATCGGCCCGGTGCTCACGTTCGACGCGCCGCACGATCGCGATCGGCTGGGCAAGCGCGAGGTACGCGGGGTCGGCTGAGCCATGGAATCTGTTCGCGCACAGATGAAATCTCCCTGCTTTCCGTAGGAGCGCTCGTGAGCGCGACCGTTGGCGCCTTATGTGTCACCACCCGTGACCCCAAAACTCCATCGTCGCGTGCACGCACGCTCCTGCATTGATCCTGGCTCCTGCAGGAGCGCTCGCGTGCGCGACCGTTTTCCGATGTGTCCCCGACACCAGTCCTCGGCGCTCAATGGTTGTCGGTGTTCCTCATGAACGCTGCGGTGTTGTCGTGCAGCTTCTTCAACGCCGGGGCATGCGCGTAGATCATGTGGCCGGAATCGTAGAACTTCATGTGGATGTGCGAATCCAGGCTCTTCGGAATCGGCAGGTGCTGCATGGTGTAAACGGTCGCGAAATACGGCGTGGCCACGTCGAAGTAACCACTGCTCACCAGCACCTGCAGGTTCGGGTTGTGCTTCATCGCACTCGCGAGATCGAACGCGGTGTTGGGCAAGCCTGGCCAGGTCTGGCCGTAGGTCCGGTTCTTGTGCTTCCAGTCCCACTTGTGACCCGCCATCGGCAGGTAATGATGGCCGCGGCCGAATTTCAGCGTGTTGTGCACGTACCCATTGAAGGTCGCAATGTAGGCCGGCATGATGCTCCCGGCCGGGTCGTATTGCGGGGTCTGGTTCATCGGGTCCATGCTCGGCCCGCTGAAACGCGCATCCAGGCGACCGACCGTGGTGTCGTTGGCGTTCAGCAACTCGTGCTCGAACTCGCTGGCCGTGACCCGCAAATTGGCCTTCTCGACATAGGCCATGCTCAACCCGGTGTAGTCGCTCACCTTCTTGGCGATCGCGTCGAATTGGTCTTTGCTCAGGGTGCTCCCCTGCGCCAATGCGTGCGCGTAGGGACCGACCGCGAACTGTTGCACCTGTTGCAGGAACGGCTGCAAGTCGGCGGGCTGGTTCGCGAGCTTGTGGTGATACCAGGCCACCGCCGCATACGACGGCAGGAACAACTCATACGCAAGGTCGTTGCCGGCGTTGAAGCTCGCGGTGCGGAAATCCAGGATCGAGGACTGCAGCACCACTCCGTTCAAATCGATGTCCCAACCTTGCAGCACGCGTGCCAGCAGCGCCGAGCGCGTGGTGCCGTAACTTTCGCCATAGATGTACTTGGGCGAGTTCCAGCGGTTGTTCTGGCTCAGATACTGGTTGATGAACTGCGCGAACGATTGCGCGTCGGCATCCACGCCGTAGAAATCCTTGTCTTCGCCCACGCCGCCCTGCTTCTTGCCGATGACACGGCTGTAGCCGGTACCCATCGCATCGATGAACACTTCGTCGGTCACGTCCAGCAGGCTGTAATCGTTGTTCACCAGCTTGTAGGGCGCGGCCGGCGTATGCGTGTGATCCGAGGTGACGACGCGCCGCGGGCCGAACGCACCCATGTGCAACCACACGCTGGAAGAACCCGGACCGCCGTTGTAGAAGAACGTGACCGGGCGCTTGCTCTTGTCTGCGCCGCGCTTGGCATAGGCCACGTAGAACATGCTGCCGGTCGGCTCGCCTTTCTTGTTCTTGAGGATGATCGTGCCCGCCGTCGCGGTGTAATCGATCCGCTTGCCCTCGACCGTCACGCTGCCCTCGGTGACCGATTGCTGCGCCTTGGGCGGCGGCGTGTGGGAAGACGGTGCAGATTTTTCCGCCTTGCTGTCTTTCGTCGCTCCCAACGCGGTCGCGCCAAATACCAGACAGCACGACGCTGCCAAAACCATCAACAAACGCTTCATGGAATGGATTCCTTACAAGACGGGTGGAACGACAAGACGGGTGGAACGGCAGACAAGCACGCAAAGCAGCGTGCCCTGCGCAACATCGGA
Source organism: Rhodanobacteraceae bacterium (assembly GCA_050738155.1). GTDB lineage: Bacteria > Pseudomonadota > Gammaproteobacteria > Xanthomonadales > Rhodanobacteraceae > 66-474. Next base: position 1,645 of record JBOHYW010000200.1, on the reverse strand, counting down.
GAACGCCAGGACACCTGATCACGGAAAAGCGGTATTGGTAGCACCACAATTGCATCACAATCCGGATGTGTGGCGGCAGGGTCAATAGTCATGGATTGCGTGAAGCCACCCTGCGCCTTGACGCCAATTCGACCGTGGCGCAGGTAGATTCTGAAGCGTTGGTCGTGCGGCGGACGGACCACGGCCGTCGGAGCGTCGCCGCAAGCATGGTCGATTCCCATGCAAGCCGCGCCTGCCGCCACGATGACGGAAGCCCGGTTTATCGCAGAAGGATGAACTGAATGTCGCGCGAAGATCCCGGCAACTCCATGGACGAAGCGATCCCGCGCGGGCTTCGCATCGGCGCGGCGTTCACCTGGCGATTGCTGGTCATCGCCGCGGCAATCGTCGGCGTGGGCCTGCTGGTGCGTGCCGTTTCGGAAATCGTCATCCCGGTTCTGATCGGCATCATCCTGGCCGCGCTGCTCGTTCCGTTCTCGAACTTTCTGCAACGCCACCGTTGGCCGAAATGGCTGGCCATCCTCATCGCCCTGCTGGTCGGCATCGTGATCGTCGTCGGATTGCTGCTGCTGGTCAGCGACCGCGTGCTTACCACGCTGCCAAGACTGGAAAAGCAGGCCAGTGCGTTGGGCGACTCGATCAACACCTTGCTGGCGAAGCACCCCTTCGGCATCACCCCGCAGAAAATCAACGGCTACATAGCCGATCTCGCGCAATGGGTGCACAGCAATGCGTCGAACCTCGCATTCCGTGCAGCCACCGCCGGCAAGCGCGTGGTGCACATGCTCGAGGGCATCTTCATCATCATCTTCGTGACCCTGTTCTTCCTGATCGACGGTGCAGCGATCTGGGCCTGGATCACGCGGCTGTTCCCCCGCCGTGCCCGCGCGCGCATCGATGCGGCCGGACAGGCCGGTTGGCATACCCTCACGGAATTTTCCCGAATCCAGATCGTGGTCGCCGCGATCGATGCCGTCGCGATCGGCGTCGGTGCGTGGCTGCTGGGCGTGCCGCTGGCGACTCCGATTGCGGTGATCGTCTTTTTCGGCGCGCTGGTGCCCATCATCGGCTCGATTGTCGCGGGGGCGGTCGCCGTGGTCATTGCCTTGCTGTTCAACGGGTTGACCGATGCGCTGATCATGCTGGGCATCGTGTTGCTGGTGAACCAGCTCGAAGGCAACGTCCTGCATCCGTTGATTACTGGAGGCGTTGTCAAGGTGCACCCGCTGGCCGTCGTGCTTGGTGTCACCACGGGCGCGGCCGTCGCCGGAATCGCCGGCGCATTCTTTGCCGTGCCACTGATCGCGACAGCCAATGCGATGATCAACGCAGCCGCGCGCTATCGCCCCCGCGCACACGCCAACGACACAGGCGGCGGAGGCGCAGCAACGCCGTAGGCGGCGCAACCGGCTCGTATCGACGCCGATGCTGGCCTGGCACGAGAGCGGTGGAAGGTCCGCGCAGGGCAGCGGAGCGGGAAAGCGATGTGCCGTCTACAGAAGCCGTGCACGCAGCATGTCGACCCTGCTTCGCCCTACCGGCAGATTGCGGCCATCCTTCAGCGTGACTTCGTAACGGCTGCCCTCGCGGCTGCGCAGCGTACTCACTTCGTCGAGATTGACGATGCACAAGCGATGGATACGGA
>JBOHYW010000199.1:0-6677 GCA_050738155.1 Rhodanobacteraceae bacterium | reverse complement strand
GAAGCCGGCACAACGCTGCTCAACCAGTCCGTACTGTTGCGCGGCATCAACGACGACGCGGACGTTTTGGGCGAACTTTCCGAGCGGTTATTCGCCTTCGGTGTGCTGCCCTATTACCTGCACCAGCTCGACCGGGTTCGCGGTACCGCGCATTTCGAAGTGTCCGACGACCGTGCGCTTGCGCTCACCGGCACGTTACGTGCACGCCTTCCCGGTTATCTTGTACCTCGCCTGGTGCGTGAAGTAGCCGGAGAACACGCGAAGCGTCCACTGTGACGCGTCCGCTAGCGCCATTGCAGCCGATGGGGTAAAAAGCCCTGCCCGGCCAATGCCAACCGTGGCGTCCGGCGCCGTCGCAAACGGCTGACCGGAGCGTTCCGTATTCGAAGGATTGTCATGCTGCCAGAACCGATCACCAAGCTCATCATCGCCGAGGATGAGGCCGAGGACGCCGAACAGATCATCAGCGTGTTGCGCAACAGTGGCATCGCACTGCGCCCGCAGCGCATCTCGACCGAGGAAGAGCTGGCAGCTACGCTGGAATCGTTCACCCCGGACATCGTGCTCGCGAACCCGGCCTGCAAGGCGGTTTCGATGACCTTCATTGCGCACGCGCTGGACGCCACCGGCAAGGACGTGGCGTTGTTGGCGCTGACCGATCGCCTCACCGACGACGTGGTCGCCTCGATCCTGGTCCACTCAAGCATCCGTGGCATCGCCCTGCGCAGCCGTCACGACCAGTTGCAGGCCGTGGTGCGGCGCGAATTGGACGCGCTGAACACGCGCCGCAACGTGCGCAAGCTGGAAGCGGCCCTGCGCGAATCCGATCGGCGTTGCGATGCGCTGCTGGATTCCTCGCGCGACCCGATCGCCTACATCCACGAAGGCACCCACGTGCGCGCCAACAACGCGTACCTGGAGATGTTCGGCTTCGACAGCTTTGAAGACGTCGAAGGCTTGACCATCCTCGATCTGGTGGCGCCCCAGCACACCGCCGATTTCAAGGACCTGCTGAAGCGGCTTGCGCGTGGCGAGAAGCCACCGCCCCGCCTCGACCTGACCGCGCAGCGCGCCGACGGCGGCACTTTCGAAGCGGTGATGGAGTTCGCGCCCGCCACCTACGAAGGCGAGCCGTGCCAGCAAGTGGTGTTCCGCTTGCCCGCTTCCAACCCGGAGACCGTCGAGGAACTGAAGCGCCTCAAGACCCAGGATTCGCTCACCGGCCTGTCCAACCGTGCCTATTTCCTCGAACAGGTGGACGAGGCGGTAGCCGCCGCCATCGGCGGCACCGTCGATCAGGCGCTGCTGCTGCTGGAGCCCGACAACTATCGCGCGGTGCTGGATACCGTCGGCATCGCCGGCGCCGACGACGTCCTGCGCACGTTGGCCGGCACCATCAAGCAACGCCTGCGCGCCACCGACAAGGCTGGACGAATCGGCGATCACTCGTTCGGTATCCTGCTGCCCGCTTGCCCGCAGGCGGAAGTGCAGCAGATCGCCGAATCGCTGCGCGTCAGTGTCGAAGCCGCGATCGTCGAAGCCGGCGGTCGCTCGACCAGCCTCACCGTCAGCATCGGCGGCAGCCTGCTCGGCGAGAAGAACGCCAAATCGCAGGTACTGCTGTCGCAGGCCGACGACGCATTGCGTGCCGTCGCGAGCCAAGGCGGCAACCGCATCGACATCCACGACCCGGGCGCCGCCGACAAGGCCGAAGTTGCCCGCGAACAGCAATGGCTGGAAATGATCGACGCCGCCCTGAGCGACGGCGGTTTCCTGCTGTACTACCAACCGATCGTGAGCCTGCAGGGCGGGGATGGCGAATTCTTCGAGGTACTGCTGCGGATGCGCGGTCCCACCGAGGAAATCCTGCCCGCGCATTTCATGCCGATCGCCGAACGCAACGATCGGTTGCTGGCGATCGACCGCTGGGTGATCGAACACGCCATCGCCGCACTGGGCGAACGTTCAGGCGAAGCAGTCACGCTGTTCGTCAAGCTGTCCACGCTCACCCTGCACGACGAGACATTGGCCGACTGGGTGGACGCCAAGCTCTCCGCCGCCAAGGTCGGCGCCGAGCAACTGGTGTTCGAAGTGCCCGAAGCCAAGGTCATGACCTGCCTGAAACCGGCACGCGATTTCGTCGAACGCTGGCGCAGGAGCGGCGGTGCGTTCGGGCTGGAACAATTCGGCTCGGGGCTCAATTCGTTCCAGGCCCTGAAGCACATCGACGCCGACTACCTGAAGCTCGACCGCGCGCTGACTGCCGACCTCGCGCACCATTCCGAGAACGAACTCAAGATCCGCGAACTTTGTTCGCAAGCCCACGCCGCCGGCAAACGCACCCTGGTCGAATGGATCGAGGAAGCGGCCAGCATGCCGATATTGTTCTCGGCCGGCGTCACCCTCGCGCAAGGCAACTTCCTGTGCGCACCCTCGCGCGAAATGCGGTATGTGACGTAAGAGCCGGGACTCGGGACTCGGGACTCGGGACTCGGGAAAGCGTAACGCCTTAGGTTGGGGTGAGCGCTCTTTGCGAACCCCAACGTTGTACTCGCCTCAACTCGTTTCACGCGCCTGCGCCATGCGCTCGGCGTCGGCCAACAACACCCATGCAGAATGCGTAGTCGGTGTAGACCGGATCAAGCTGCTCCTTCGGCTGATCCGGCGCTGCGCACCTTGATCCGCCCTACCCTGATCCGCGCCCTCAATCGGCTTGTCCCGCCTTCGCCAACCGCGCCATGCGTTCGGCATCGGCCAATACCCCATGCAGAATGCGCAGCTCGCGCGCATCGGGCATCGCGCGATGGAACAACCGGCGCAAGCGTTGTTCGATAGTCCTGGCCGACCGGCCTTTATGAAAGTCGATCGCGTACAGCGTTTCAAACAGGTGCGCAAAGAAGCGCTCCATTTGTTCGGTCGAAGCTGGCGCCTCGTGTGCCGGCGGCGATCCGGGCATGCCACCGAGCATCGCCATGCGCAGTTCCCACGCTATCACCTGCACCGCCTGCGCGAGGTTGAGCGAAGAAAAATCCTCGACGCTGGGAATGCGCACCATCGCATGACAAACCGACAACTCGTCGTTGTCTAGGCCGGACCGTTCATTGCCGAACAACAGCGCGACTTCGGCACCCTGCGCCAACAACGCCACGATCTCCGCCATTGCCCCGCGTGGATCGAGTTCCGGCAGACTCACCCCGCGCCGGCGCGCCGACAACCCGTATACACGGGTGCAATCGGCGACCGCTTCGGGTACCGACGGCGCCCGCACCAGATGTGCCAACACGTCGTCCGCCCCGGCCGCCATTGCGGTGACCTGCGGGTCGGGATAACGTTGTGGCGCAACCAGCGTCAGCCGCCAGAAGCCCATGGTGCGGATCGCGCGCGCCGCGGCGCCGATGTTGCCAGGATGCGAAGTGCGCGCCAGCACGAAGCGAATAGACTGCGGCACCGGCGGGATGGAAGCGGTCGACTGATTCATGGCACAAGATTAGCGTGCTGCACCGCGCCACTGCTAGAATGCCGACTGCGCCGCCCATGCGGCGCGTTCTTTTTCAAGCACCTGGATATCCCTCGCCATGGCCCGACCCGCCGTCACCGTCGCGATCCGCGCTGCGCGCGCCGCCGGCAGCGTGATCCTGCGCTACATGAATCGCCTCGGCAGCGTGGCGGTGATCGAGAAGCATCATCTCGATTTCGTCTCGGAAGTCGATCGCCAAGCCGAAAAGGAAATCGTCCGCGAACTGCGCCGCGCGTATCCCGACCACGCATTCCTGGCCGAGGAGGGCGGCGCCTCCGGCAAAGCCGGTGCACGCTATACGTGGGTGATCGACCCATTGGACGGCACCCACAACTACCTGCGCAGCATTCCGCAATTCGCGGTGTCGATCGCACAACTCGACCATGGCGAACCGATACACGCGGTCATCCTCGACCCGCTGCGCAACGAGATCTACACCGCCAGCAAGGGTGACGGCGCCTTCCTCAACGACCATCGCATTCGGATCGGCAAGCGCGACTCGCTGGACGGCGCACTGCTCGCCACCGGCTTCCCCTACCGTGAGCGGCAGCACCTCGACGCCCAGCTCGGCATGACCCGCGAATTGCTGAAGCGCGCCGAGGACATCCGCCGTGCCGGCTCGGCCGTGCTGGACCTCGCATGGACAGCGGTTGGCCGTCTGGACGGCTATTTCGAGACTGGCCTGAAGCCGTGGGACATGGCGGCCGGCTGCCTGATCGTGCGCGAAGCCGGCGGACGCTATTGCAACATGGTCGGCATGGACGGCCTGCCGGAATCCGGCAACCTTGTCGCCGCCAACCATCGCATCGCCGAAGAAATCGTCACCGCGATCGCACCGGCGTTGACGTCGGCTCTGAAGAAGTGAGATTGCCCGGTCGCGCTCACGAGCGCTCCTACGCCAGCCCGGTAGGTTGGGCTGAATGCAATGAAGCCCAACACATTGGGCCGAAGACGTTGGGCTTCACTTCGCCCAGCCCAACCTACCGAGACGAGGCTTCGTGGGAGTGGCCCATGGCCGCGATCATTCGGCGGCAGCAATAGCGGCCCCGCCCGCCAACGCCTTGCGGTAACGCTGGTACAACAGCGCAACCCGCTTCACATACACCTTTGTCTCGGCATACGGCGGCACACCGCCATACTTCGCCACCGCGCCCGCACCGGCATTGTAGGCCGCCGCCGCGAGCTTCACGTCACCGTGATAGTCGCGCAGCAACGTCGCCAGGTAGCGCGCGCCACCCGAGATGTTCTCGGCCGGGTCGAAGGCATCGGCAACCCCCAAATCAAATGCCGTCGATGGCATCAATTGCATCAGCCCTTGCGCGCCCTTGTAAGACAGCGCGCGCGGATTGAAGCCGGATTCGGCGTGGATCACCGCGCGCAGCAGTGCCGTATTGACGCCCGTCAGTTTCGCCGCCGCGCGGATGTCGCCGCGATAGTCAGCCAGATGCAACGGCACGGTGTTCCAGTCGATCTTCGAATGCACGTCACAGGCGTAGCACTCGACGATGTAGGTAAACAGCCGTTTCGCATTGCGCCCTTTCGCCAGTGACGCGATGTTGGTGTACAGCACCGTGCCATTCTTTTTCACGACGCGATACACCGCACCCCGGCGCGGCGGCTTGGGCGCATCGGCTTCCAGTTTCAACGGAATCGGCGTGGTCGCCGCAGCCGCCGGCCTCGCCGTACTGGCAGGCGTCGCTGGCGGCGCGGATACGGGTTCGACCCCGAACAGTGTCGGCAAAACATGGCTGGCCAGCGTTTGCAGCGCTACTACCGGTAGCGGCTGCCAGACCGGTGGCGGCAACGCCTGCACCTGGATCGAACCGTCGCCACCCAGCGGCGTCACCTTCAATACTGCCGGATTGGCCTTGACTGGCCGCGGGGGTTTGCCCGGCAACACGGTGCCGCTCGGCTGGTCGCGGCGGGTGCGTTCGTGTCGATGGGTGACTTGATGTGCCACCGGCGTCGCCCACGCACCCACCTTCGTGCAGTGGCTGTATCCATGTGTATGGCTGACGTACGCGATTTCACCGTGCGGACCCACGCAGCGATACAACACGCTCGCGCTTGCCGGCACGACCCAGACCATCGCCAGCAACGACACCACGCACGCAGCCATGAAGCGCGCATGGCGATCAAATGCCAATGGGAGTATCAGGCGACGACTGCTGCGCATCCCGGGGCGAAAACCGGCGTTCATGGGCTCGCAGTGTGCCTTTCGCGCGAGCAGATGCCAAGCGGCGGGTTCACATTCCGGCCTGCATTTCGGGGCGGGTGGTACGCGCGACTACAATATCCGGCCACATTCGATTCCTGGTTTTACCCATGGCTACCGCCACTGCTGCAAAACCCGCGCCCACCGGACAAGCTGCTTCCGAGCGCCCGATGCCGGGCAGGCTGTTCATCCAGACCCACGGCTGCCAGATGAACGAGTACGACTCCCGCAAGATGGAGGAAGTGCTCGGCGCCGAGCGTGGCATGGTGCGCACGAACGACGTGGCAGAAGCCGACGTGATACTGGTGAACACCTGCTCGATCCGCGAGAAGGCGCAGGAAAAGGTGTTCAGCCAGCTTGGTCGCTGGAAGGAATTCAAGCAGGCCAACCCCGACGTGTTGATCGGCGTGGGCGGTTGCGTGGCGTCGCAGGAAGGTGCGGCGATCGTCGAGCGCGCGCCGTATGTCGACCTGGTGTTCGGCCCGCAAACGCTGCACCGCCTGCCCGACTTGATCGACGCGCGCCGCGCCACCGGCAAGCCGCAGGTCGACATTTCCTTCCCCGAGATCGAGAAGTTCGATCGCCTGCCTGAGCCGCGCGCCGAAGGTCCGAGCGCATTCGTGTCGATCATGGAAGGCTGTTCGAAATACTGCTCGTTTTGTGTGGTGCCGTACACGCGCGGCGAGGAAATTTCGCGCCCGTTCGACGACGTGCTGGCGGAAGTGGCCGCACTCGCCGAACAAGGCGTCAAGGAAATCAACCTGCTCGGCCAGAACGTCAACGCCTATCGCGGACCGATGTTCGACGGCGGCATGTCTGATTTGGCACTGCTGATCCGCGCGATCGCGGAAATCGACGGCATCGGGCGGATTCGTTTCACCACCTCGCACCCGCTGGAATTTTCCGACTCACTGGTCGCGGCGTACCGCGACGTGCCCAAACTCG
>JBOHYW010000198.1:0-6695 GCA_050738155.1 Rhodanobacteraceae bacterium | reverse complement strand
CGGTGCGCACCGACGACAACGAAAAGGTGCCGCTGTTCGACCGTTTGAGCGAATACGTCACCGGCAGCGCCGACCGCCGCGATGCCTTCGTGCGCGCGCTGTTCAACAAGCTCGCGGTCTTCAGCTTCGAACACCTGTTCGGACAGAAATACGACTTCTATGCCGCGCTGTTCGAATACCTCATCAAGGACTACAACAAGGACAACGGCGGCAAATACGCCGAGTACTACACGCCGCACGCCGTGGCCACCATCATGGCCGACATCCTTGTTCCGCAGGACCAGCGCGGCAAGGTGAAGAACGTCACCTGCTATGACCCAGCCGCGGGTTCGGGCACGCTGTTGATGGCACTCGCCCACGCCATCGGCGAGAAGAATTGCAGCATCTGGGCGCAGGACATCTCGCAGAAATCCTCCAGCCTGTTGCGCTTGAACCTCGTGCTCAACAAGCTGGTGCACTCCATCCCGAATGTCATCCAGGGCAACACCATCCTCAGCCCCGTGCACAAGGAAGGGAAGGCGCTCAAGAAGTTCGACTACGTCGTTTCCAATCCGCCGTTCAAGATGGATTTCTCGGATTACCGCGACGCGCTGGACAGCGACGCCAACGCCACGCGCTTCTTCGCCGGCATCCCCAAGGTGCCGAACAAGGCCAAGGACAAGATGGCCATCTACCTCTTGTTCATCCAGCACATCATCGCCAGCCTGAAACCGGACGGCAAGGCCGCCGTGGTGGTGCCCACCGGCTTCATCACCGCCGCCAACGGCATTGAACGGAAGATTCGCGAGAAGCTGGTGGATGAGCGCATGATTGCCGGCGTGGTGTCCATGCCCAGCAACATCTTCGCCACCACCGGCACCAATGTGTCGATCCTGTTTCTGGACAAACAAGCCATCGACAAGGCCAGCCGCGACGACGTGGTGATGATCGACGCCTCCGCGCTGGGCGAAAAAGTGAAAGAAGGCAAGAACCAGAAGACCCTGCTCAGCCACGCCGAGGAACAGCGCATCGTCGACACCTTCAACGCCCGCGAGGCGGTGGAGGATTTCTCGGTGGTGGTGGGTTACGACGCCATCGCGGCGAAGAACTACTCGCTCAGCGCGGGGCAGTATTTCGAGGTGAAGATCGAGTACGAAGATCTGACGCCAAGGGAATTCGAGGCAAAGATGGAGCGGGCGACAAAACGGCTCGACGAGATGTTTGATGAAGGTAGCCGGCTGGAAGCGGAGATCAAGAAGCGTCTTGCAGGGCTACGCGCGTGATGGACGGGAATGCTGCCATCACGAAGCGCACATTTCACGGGGCGACTGCTCAACTGCAGCGGTTATGCACGGCTATTACGGATTGCCATCACTCCACGCCCAACTGGGCTGAGTCCGGCTGGATCGTCGTCCGCAGCGAAAACATCAAGCGTGGGAGGATTTCGCTGAATAATGTTTCCTACTCCGATGAGGCTACATTTCAGCAGCGGATTTCCCGCAGTGTTCCGGAACCCGGCGACTTGATCGTCACGCGCGAGGCACCGATGGGTGAAGTCGGCATGATCCCCGATGGTGTTCGGTGTTGTCTTGGACAAAGGCTGGTTTTGGTCAAGCCGAATCCATCGGAAGTTGATCGGTACTATCTGCTCTACGCGATGCAATCCGACTTCGTTCAGAAGCAGATTCGCGCGAGCGATGAAACAGGCTCGACGGTCAGCAACCTGCGCATTCCTGCGCTGAAAGAGCTATCGATTCCATTACTGGATCGGGCGGACGAAATTGGCGCGGTACTGGCCGCTCTCGATGCCAAGATCGACCTCAACAACCGCATCAACGCCGAGCTGGAGGCGCTGGCGAAGACGATCTACGACTACTGGTTCGTGCAGTTCGACTTCCCCGACGCCCACGGCCGCCCCTACAAATCCAGCGGCGGCGCGATGGTCTGGAACGACATCCCCAAGCGCGAAATTCCGGCGGGGTGGTGCGGTGATTCGCTGGGCAACATCGTAGAAAATCTTGACTCGAAGCGAGTGCCGCTATCGAAACAACAGCGAGAGCAGCGTCCGGGAAGCGTCCCTTACTACGGAGCGACCGGACTGATGGGTTACGTTGACGATTTCCTGTTTGATGAGGAGCTACTTCTTCTCGCCGAGGATGGGTCAGTCGTGGACATCCGTGGCAAGGTCGTCCTTCAGCGCATCTGGGGCAAAGCGTGGGTAAACAATCACGCTCACGTCCTGCGGCCCCGTAGCGGTTGGACGGTCGATCTGCTCTACCACGCGTTGCGCGACGTTCCAGCTATTCGAATGATGAGTGGCTCAATTCAAAAGAAAATCACACAAGACAACTTGAATGCAATCCGAATCCTTGTGGCACCCGATCCGATCAGGAGGTCGTTGGCGCAAATTTTGCGATCGCTGAGCGAGCGGCAGAAGAACGCGAGCAAAGAGTCAGGAAGGCTCACCCGCCTCCGCGACTGGCTGCTGCCGCTGCTGATGAACGGCCAGGTGCGCGTGGCAGGGTAGGTTGGGTTGGATCGCGCTCCGTCCGACGAACCCAACGCCGGGTGATTGGATGTTGGCGTTCGCAAAAAGCACTCACCCCCCAACCTGCATCCTAAGGCGACAGTCAAAGCAAATAAGGTGTCAGGGACAATTTTCGGGTAACACCGCAAGGCTTCCCCGGCCCTGCGTAGCATCGGCTACCAAGTGGGCAAGGGCAGACTCCTGGCCTGACGGCACGGCGAGAATGGCCTCCACCGCGAGTGCCCCATAAGTTACATTTTCGACGGCGATTTGCCGCTCGCGGATACGCCCCTCCAGCAGCGCCCATTGGGCAAAGTCACAGTGAAGGGCCATGCGCGTAATGTGGACGATGGGCTGTCTGGCGGCCTGTTGCAGGCACTGCGCGGCGGTACCGCCGTAGGCGCGGATGAGGCCGCCGATGCCAAGTTTGATGCCTCCAAACCAACGTGTAACCACCACGACTGCGCGGTCGAATCCCTGCCCGTCGATGGCGGCCAGGATGGGTTTGCCGGCACTGCTGGAGGGTTCGCCGTCGTCATTGAAGCGGTACGCTTGGCCGATGCGGTAGGCCCAGCAATGGTGACCGCCGCCGTTGCCGCGCAGGCTGTCGAGAAATGCCATGGCGGCTTCCGGCGAGCTTGCCGGTGCCGCTTGCGCGAGGAAACGGCTTTTCTTGATTTCGACTGCGTGCGAGCAGGGTGCAGCCAAGGTGGCGAGTTGATCGGTCATGTGATGGAGCGCGGATCAGTTTCGATCGTCGGAAAACCCGTCATGGAATTCGTATCCCGGCCACAGCCGCCCCGTCACAGCTGCATGCAGCGCTGGTAGCGGGCGTCCACGCGCGTGGCAAACCACGCCGTGGTCAGCTTGCGGGTGATCTTGGGGCTGTCCAGTTGGATGGCGGGGATCATGGCGCGAGGCAGCGACTTGCCCGCGCGCGCATCGGCCAGTGCATAGATGCGGGCATACAGCGCAGTGTCGTCGAAATCAAGGCGATCGCCGCGTTGCAGCGCCTTGCGGATGGAGCGGGTATCCATGCCCAGGTCGTTGCCCAAGGTGCGGACGGCGCGCTCGGTTTGCCCAGGTCGATCCAACGGCGCGTCCGGCGCGAGCAGGTCTCCGTCCAGTGCCAGCGGTATGCCCGTGGCGATGCTGACCGCGTTCTGGAACGCGGCATTGCGGCTCGCGTATCGGCCGGCGTTGTAGTCGGCGAAGCGATGCACCTTGAGCGTGTACGGAGTCTGGTAATCCAGCAGGCGCATGATGCCGAAGTACAGCCCGCCGCGGCGGGTGAATACTTCGTCGCGGACGCTGCTCGCGATCGGGTACGGGTAGTCCCCGGCATTCTCTTCGGCGAACGCGATGTTGACCTGCATCGGTCCGCCGGTCTCCACCGGATTGAAGTCCGCGAAAAGAAGCTTCCCCAAGGGCACGCTGGCGATCAGGTCTTCGTAGATGCGGCTCAGCTCGCGCTCGGTGCGTACCTGCCGCAGGCGGTCGCTGTACGAACGCCCGTCCGGCGAGTGAATCTTCAGTGCGGCATCGACCAGAAGTTTCGGTATGTGGTGTGCGGCCGCGCGACGGTCGATCTCCCGGCGTGCAATGCGCGGCAGGTTGGGTACGCTCGGGTCGGCGTGGTAGCCGGATTCCTGCGCGATCACCGCCAGCACCGCGCAGATGTTTTCAGGGTTCGGGTTGATGCGCTGGGTGCTGAATGCCGTCTGGATGTCTGTGGCCCAACCATCGCGATCCGGCACGTCGGTGGGCATGCGACGCACGATCTCGGCGCGTGTTTGTGACGGCGGTACCCGTGGAGCTTGCGGGTTTGGCAGCGTGGCGCACGCAGCCAGCAGCAGGGGCAGGCACCACGCGGTGGCCTTGAGCATGCGGGAGCGGAGTGCCGGTACGGGATGGGTCATACGCGCAGCATACCGAGACTGTCAACGACAACTGCAATGCACGCGGGTCTGCGATTGGCCGCATTCTTCGTTGCATGGCTACGTGCGGCGAGGATGGCTCTCGCGGGAGTGGGCGGCGCCGGATGATGCGCAGGGTTTGAATCTGGATTGAGCTGGGCTTGGCAGCCCAGCCTACTGTGGTTGGTCCGGGGTTGATTGCCGGGCAATACGTGCGTAGCCCTGAACCGGAATTGAGCTGGGCTTGGCAGCCCAGCCTACGTGGTTGGACCGGCCCGGCCTCTTTCGCCGTGGCGACAGAGCTTGTGCGTGCTCGATTCAACCCCACATCCACTCGAACATACCGTTGAACCCGCCACGCCGGCCATGTGCGTGGGGCCTCTCGCAGGACGACCGTTTTGAACGATTCTTTCGACCCGCAAGTATCAATCGGCGACGGCACTGCTTCGCAGCGATCCGTTGATGGCCGCTTCCGCAATACCACGCCGCGGCCGCCACTTGCGCGAAAGAAATCGCGCGCGAAGTTGATGTGGGAAGTGTTTTTCGAGAAGCCCGGGAACACGCGGCCGCGCGCGCCGATCCCGGTGCGCAAACTCACGCGCGCGGAACTGGATACGGCGCCGGACCGCAGCTTGTATCGGCTTGGCCACTCGACTTTGCTGATCAAATTGCGCGGCTGCTGGTGGCTGACTGACCCGGTGTTCTCGCGGCGCGCATCGCCCTTTCAATGGTTCGGGCCGAAGCGTTTCCACGCGCCACCGATCGCGATCGACGAACTGCCGCCAATCCGCGGCGTGATTCTGTCGCACGATCACTACGATCATCTCGACAAGGCCGCGATCGAGGCGCTGGCTGGCAAGGTCGAACTGTTCCTGACGCCGCTCGGCGTCGGTGACAGATTGATCGACTGGGGCATCGCACGGGACAAGGTGCGCCAGTTCGACTGGTGGCAGGGCACCGAGGTGGATGGCGTACATTTCACCGCGACGCCGGCGCAACATTTTTCGGGGCGCGGTCTGCGCGATGGCAACCGCACGCTGTGGGCATCGTGGGTGATCGACGATGGCGAACGACGGGTGTTCTTCAGCGGCGACGGCGGCTATTTCGCGGGATTCGCCGAAATCGGTCGTCGCTTTGGCCCGTTCGATCTCACCCTGATGGAAACCGGCGCGTACAACGTGGAATGGCCGTATGTGCACATGCAGCCTGAGCAAACGGTGCAGGCGCACGGCGATCTGCGCGGACGCTGGCTGATGCCGATCCACAACGGCACTTTCGATCTTTCCATGCATCCCTGGTTCGAACCGTTCGAGCGCGTGCTGGCGTTGGCAAACACGCGTGGTATCGCCATCGCCACGCCCGTGATGGGCGAACGTTTCGACATCAATGCACCACACGCAGGCGAACGTTGGTGGCGCGGCGTGGTGGCCCAGGAACAAGCCGGCGAGCGCTTCCTTGCGGTCGCACGGACGAACTCGCCGTAGCTGTGTAGGGCGGGATAGCCGCGCGGCGGCGTATCCCGCCGCAGGCGCGCCGCAACGCCGTGGTGGTTTACGCGCCTGCGGCGCTGACCCACCCTACGGCGGTGTGAATCTGCAAGAGCGGGGTCAGGTTCACTTTCGAAGTGACAGGAAGTAAACCTGACCCCGATTTGCCGTCTTGGGCGAGGGATATTGACGAGTCAGTCATAATGGACGGTCATTTTTGCGGTTAGCGAGCATTTCCACCCATGATTCCCCCAGCCGGCCTGCAGGCGCTGATTGACGACGGTGTGATCGATGAGGTCCTGCGCCCGCTGAAAAGCGGCAAGGAAGCGTCGGTCTATGTCGTGCGCGCGGGCAACGAGGTGCGTTGTGCCAAGGTCTACAAGAACATGGCCCAGCGCAGCTTCCAGCAGCGCGCCCAGTATCAGGAAGGCCGCAAGGTGCGTGGCAGCCGCCAGGCGCGCGCCATGGGCAAGGCCAGCAAGTTCGGACGCAAGGAAGCCGAGGCCGCCTGGAAAAATGCCGAGGTGGATGCGCTGTATCAGCTCGTCGGCGCTGGCGTGCGGGTGCCGCAGCCGTACGGTTACTTCGGTGGCGTGCTGGTGATGGATCTGGTCGCCGATGCCGATGGTCATCCGGCACCGCAGCTCGGCAAGGTGGAGCTGTCGGCGCAGACGGCGCGCGAATACCATCGCGTTCTGGTCCGCCAGATCGCGTGCATGTTGTGCGAGGGACTGATCCACGGCGATCTGTCCGAATACAACGTGCTGGTGGCGCCCGACGGTCCGG
>JBOHYW010000197.1:0-6759 GCA_050738155.1 Rhodanobacteraceae bacterium | reverse complement strand
GCGCCATTCTCGCCGCGTTGTCACCTGCCATCTGGGCGGCCACTCGGCATCCGAACCGGCCCAGGCGGGCGGCCAGGCTGCCACCAGCACGCCGGCACAACAGGCAGCATCGACCAACCAGAAAACCCGGAACTCGCAATCCAAAACGCAGACTTTGCAGGCGATCGTGGTCACGGGCAGCGCGATCGGGGTCAAGAGACTGGATGCGAGCTACAACATCGTGGTGGCGAACCGGGAACAGATCCAGCAAGCCAATCCGTTCAGCGTCGCCGACCTGCTGAAGATCTCCCCCGGCATCTGGCCCGAGTCCACCGGCGGCCAGACCGGCGCCAACATCGAGATCGCGGGCTTTCCCGGCGGTGGCGACGCGCCGTTCTTCACCAACATGATCGATGGCACGCCGCTGTATGGCATGCCCTCGCTTTCGTTCATGGATTCGAGCTCGCTGATGCGGCTGGATGACACCGTGTCCCGCATCGAGATCGTGCAGGGCGGTCCGGGCGCGATCTTCGGTCCCGGCCAGATGGGCGCGACCGCCAACTTCATCCTGCGCCAGGGCACGGCGCAACCGTCGGGCGACGTCGCGCTCACCTACGGCGACGAGGGCAGGGAGCGACTCGACGGCTTCTACGGCTTCCCGATCGGCAAAAGTGGAACGTGGTTCGGGAGCGTCGGCGGCTTCTACGCCCGTTCCGATGGCATTCGCAACCCGCAGTTCACGGCCGACAAGGGCGGCCAGCTGACCGCCACGCTGACCCACGACATGGACAACGGCTCGTTCATGCTGTGGGCGCGGGTGCTCAACGACAAGAACTTTTATGTCACCCCGATCCCGATGATCCAGGGTTCGGGCAGCACGTTCTCTGGCTATCCCGGCTTCAATCCGCTGACCAGCACGTACTACAGTCGCGCGATCCAGTACGTGCAGGTGGCCAATCCGCTGGGTGGCCTGGTCAACGCGAACCTCGCCAACGGCCGCGGCACGGACATGCAGTTCCTCGGCGGCAGTTACAACGCGACGTTCGGAGGCTGGACGATCTACGACCACTTCCTCCTCGATGGCGGCGACCTGCCGACCAATGCATTGTTCTCCGGGCCCAATCCGACCCCACTGGGTTATTACCTGTACGGCTGCGGGATTCCGCAGCCGAGCGGTTACTGCACCGCCGACAACAAGCCGGTCGACAGCAACGGGGTTTTGCAGAACAGCAAAAACCCGTTTCTGCCGGTTACGACCAGCGTCAACGCGACCTTGCCCAACGGGCAGGTCGTGCCGCTCAACCAGAGCGTGATCCAGCAGGGCTGGTGGTACATCCAGAAACGCCTGAAAAGCTTGAACAACGACTTTCGGCTCAGCAAGGAAATCTTCGCGGGCAACACGCTCACCGCGGGCATTTACCTCGCGCGCTACACCGACCATGACAACTGGTCGCTCGGCAACCAGATGGTGATGTTGAATGTGCCCAACACCCAGCCGATCGGGTTGACCTACGTGCAGAACGGCCAGACCTACGTCCTCTCCAACAAGCAGGGTTTCGTCAGCTTCAACAGCAACTTCAACATCATCGAAGCCGGCGCCGCCACCAACAAGGCGTTCTACCTGTCCGATTCCTGGACGATCGGGCCATGGCTGCTGCAGGCCGGCGGCCGCGTCGAAAACCTCGATGCCAAACAGCGGACCTGCAACACGTCACCGGTCGCCTTCGGAAGCGCGCTCGATCTCTATGAAAATGCCGTGCCGGTATGCAACGGCACCTGGAACTACGAAAACTACGACAAGACGCATTCCTCGTTCACGGCGGGTGCGAACTACACGTTCAATTCCAACATGAGTGCGTACGTCCGCGCCAACACGGGCGCCCACTTCGACGATTTCGACAACGGCATCCGCGGCGCCAACGGCAATTTCGCGCCGATGCAGAAGATCAAGAACATGGAAGCCGGCTTCAAGTTCCAGTCGGACACCATTTTCGTGGACGTCAGCATCTATCACCGGCTGTTCACCGGCCTGCAGTACCAGGAAACCGGCCCCAACGGGCAGCCGATCCTCGGCGCGATTTCGAACTACGGCGCCAATACCCACGGCCTCGATCTCGACGGAACGTGGTCGCCGATCGAGAACCTGCACCTGAAACTGGTCGCCGATTACATGGACGGGCACTACACCCACAACAATGCCTGCGTGAAGTACACCGACATCAACGGCAACACCCAGTGCATCGGCTTCGACGGCGCGCCGCTGCAGCGCCAGCCCAAGGTCCGCTACCTGTTCCAGCCCAGCTACGTGCTGCCAACGAGTTGGGGCAGCATTACCGGCTTCCTGACCTACGAGTACGCCGGCCAGCGGTACGAAGACCAATCCGGGTTGCAGCCGCTGGGCACGTTCAAAACGCTTGGCGCAGGGATAGTGGCCGACTATGGTCCCAACTGGCAATTCCGTGTGCAGGGGACCAACTTGACCAACTCGGACAGCCTGACCGAAGGCAACTCGCGCGTGTTCGGCGTCAACACGGGAATCGGCGGCGTGGTCATCGCGCGGCCCTTGTTCGGACGCGAGGTGTATGTCCAGGCGAAGTACCGGTTCTGAGCTTCCGATCCCCCAGGAAAGTGGCGCTGACCAATCCACCATCAGCTCCCTCTCCCCCAACGGATTCATCGTTGGAGGAGAGGGTCGGGGTGAGGGGGGAGACGTCTCGAATTGATCAGACGTTTCTTGCGAGGCGCGGGATCGGCCCCCTCACCAGCGCTGCGCGCTCGGCGCTGCGCGCTGCCTCTCCCGCAAACGATAGAGCCATTTGGGGGAGAGGGTTTCCTGCGTTGCTGAAGGCGTGGGTGCTTGCGCCGTTGTGCCTGCTGGTGCTCGCGGCCGCGCCGGTGGTGCCGGCATTCGCGCAAGGCGCCACCGATCCAAGCTTCGTGCTGACCGCGACGGCGAAAGACTTCAACACCTATTTCCCGACCTACCTCGCCAACGGCTACTTCTCGACCATGACCACCGTGCGCGGCACCGGACCCGCGATGGCCTACATGGTCGCCTTCATGGATTACACGCCCGGCGATGTGTCGCGCCCGGCGGCGATCCCCGGCTGGAGCGAGATCGACTACAACGCCGGCGCCGGCTGGATGAACTCGACGCAGCTCGACCCCAAGGTGTTTGCCGACTATTCGCAAACGCTCGACATGCACGACGCGAAGCTCACCACGCGCTACCGCTTCACCTACGGCAAGACCACGGACGTCAAGGTGACCACCTTCGTCAGCCAGGCCGACCCGCACCTGGCGACGACCCGGCTCACCGTCACGCCGCAGTTCGACGGCAAGGTCCGGTTGCGGTTTCCGTTCCGGTTGTGGTCGGGCCACCAGCCGCGATTCCCGATGGGCCGCCTGACCGGCCCCGAGGAAATCGACGCGGTGATCGCGAGCGGCCAGAACCTGAACGACAAGCCGATTCCGACGCCCGACCGGGCGCCGGTCTGGTATCCGGGCACCACGCGGGTCACCGACGATGGGGGCGACACGCGGCAGTTGACACTGTGGCTGGATGGTCACGCCGTGGATGGCCTCGACATGGCCGAGGCTGCAGCAATCGAATTGCCGTCCGGCCTGAAGATCGAACACGTGAAGCTCGAAAAGACATCCGACGTGTTGTCGATCGACCTCGTGGCCGACGTGCGCAAGGGCCAAAGCTACAGCTTCACCAAGTACATCGCGGCATCCCGCCAGGACTGGGGCGGCGACGCGAAGGCGGACGTCGCGCTGGCGCTCGCGGCGCGCAAGGCGGGTTTCGACAAGCTCCTCGCGGACCACGTCGCCGCGTGGCACAAGCTGTGGCAGGCCGACATCGTCGTCGACCACGATGAAGCGGTGCAGCGCGCGATCCATTCCGACCTGTATTACCTGCTGTCCAGCACCACCGCGAATACCGAATGGTCCGTCGGTGCGTGCAGCCTCACCCCGAACTATTCCGACCACGTTTTCTGGGACGCCGATTCGTGGGTGATGCCGGCGTTGCTGCTGTTGCACCCGAACCGCGCGCGCTCGATCGTGATGTTCCGCGACCGCACGATGCAACCCGCCCGGGAACAAGCCGCGAAATACGGCTGGAAGGGCCTGATGTATCCGTGGGAATCGGATCCGCAGAAGGGCACCTACGTCGTGCCGCACTCGGCCGAGGGCGTGCACCGCGAAATCCACCTCGATGCCGACATCGCAATCGCGCAGTGGCAGTACTACGTGGCGACCGGCGACCTCGACTGGCTGAAGCAGCACGGCTGGCCGGTGATCCGCGGCATCGCGACGTTCTGGGCAAGCCGCGTCACCTTCGACAAAGCCATGGACCGCTACGAAATCCTGCACGTCACCTCGCCCGATGAAGCCTATGACGACGTCGACAACGACTCGTTCACCAATGCGGCCGCGCGCAAGACGCTCGAAATCGCGGACAAGGCGGCCGTGCTGGTCGGCGCAAAGGCCGATCCGAAGTGGGCCGAGATCGCATCGAAGATATACATTCCGTTCGACGCGCAGGCCGAGCGCCACTACGACTTCGACCCTTCCGCGCCCCACGACAAGATCACCTGGATGGGTTCGTCACTCGCCTGGTTGATGTATCCGAACCTCGACCTGTCGATGTCGCCGACCGTGCGCCGCAACGATTTCGATTTCCAGTTGCAGGCGCTCAAGACCCACGGCAACAGCCCCAACGAGATGATGATCGTGATGCTCACGGTGGGGGCCGCCGAACTGGACGATCCGCAAGCCGTCGACAAGTGGATCGATCGCAACCTGGTCGGGTTCCTGAAGGCGCCGTTCAACGTGCGCACCGAAACCACCACCAACAACACCGGTTATCTCCTGTCCACCTCCGGCGGATTCGTCCAGGGGTTCCTCTACGGACTGAGCGGGCTTCGGATCGACAACGACGGACTCGATGCGAAGTACGCACCGGTGCTGCCGCCGGGCTGGAAGTCGGTCACGCTGAAGGACATCACCTGGCGCGGCAAGCATTACGACATCAACATCCAGCGCGGCGCCGACGGCAAGGCGCAATTGGTCCGCAAGCAACTCTGACAAGGAAAGTCCGATGGCCGACGATTTGAAGAACGCCTCACGCCGCGACTTGTTGAAGGCGATCGGCGTCGCGGTGGGCTCCAGCATGTTGCCGCCGGGCGTGTTGGCGGCATCGGCGACGACACCGGCGCAGTCGCCCCAATCCATACCTTCCGGCACGGCGCGACGCGCGCGAAACGGCCGCCCGAACATCCTGTGGATCGAAGCCGAAGGCATTCCGATCAGCGTCCTGAGCTGCTACGGCAGCCAACTGATCGAAACGCCGAACATCGACCGCATCGCGCGTGAAGGCATGCGCTTCCACAACGCGTTTTGCACCAACGCGCTGTGCGCGCCGAGCCGCTCGACGCTCCTGACCGGCAAGTACGCGAACCTCACCGGCATGATCACCAATCCCGGCGGCTCGACGGGCTCGCAGCCGCCGACGCATTTCGATCCCGCGCAGGAGACCTTCGCGCGGATCCTCAAGCGCCACGGCTACCAGACGACGCTCGGCGGCAAATGGCACCTCGGCTCCGACCCCGGCAAGGCGGGATTCGATACCTTCATGTTCAAGCGCGGCGCGGGCGGCCCCTACTACGATCCCAAGGGGTACCTCGAGAATCCGCACCCCGGAAGTCCGATCGTCGAGAGCACGACGCACGCAGGCTATTCGACTGATGTTTTCACCGACTACACCATCAAGAACATCGAGCGCATGGCGCAGGCGGGCAAGCCGTTCCTGATGCTGTTCGCACCGTTCAACGACCACCGCCCCTTCGATCCGCCACATCGCTTTGCAAACCTGTACCGCGACACGCGGGTGCGCGAACCGGGCACCTTCTGGGACGACTACGCCCACCGCGCGAGCGCCGCGCGGATGGCGCACATGCGGATCGAATTCATGCCGGATTTCCATCCGCCCGCGGACCTGACCGGCCGCCAGCGCAAGCAGTGGAACTACCAGCAGTTCATGGCGCACTTCCTGGGCGCGCTGCACGCGCTGGACCAAGATGTCGGAAAAATCCTGGCCTATCTCGACCACAGCGGGCTTGCCGACGACACCGCCGTTGTGTTCACGTCGGATCACGGTTTCTTCGTGGGCGATCACGGCTGGTTCGACAAGCGCTTCATGTACGAACAGGCCATCCGCGTGCCGTGGATGATCCGCTGGCCGGGCCGCGTGCCGCCGAGCGGTGAAACCGAAGCGTGGACCATCAACGTCGACAACGCGCCGACGGTCCTGGACCTGGCGGGTTTGACGGTGCCCGGCGACATGCAAGGGCGCAGCGTCGTGCCTCTGCTCGACGGCTCCACGCCGAAGGACTGGAAGCGCGACCTTTACTACCATTACTACGAGTTCGCCGGACCCCACTGGGGGTATCCGAACTACGGCGTGCGCACCGACCGCTACAAATTGATCAGCTATTACCGGCAGAACGAATGGGAACTGTTCGACCTCGAGAAGGACCCCGACGAAATGGACAGCCTGATGAACTGGGGCGGTTACAAGGTGCACCCCAGCTACGAAACGATCGTTGCCGACCTCGTCAAGCGGCTGAAGGCGCTGCGCCAGCAGTACCACGACGAAACCGGGTGGCCGGTGAAGTACTTCCCGACATCGAGCTACGACTGAGGAACTCGTGTTTATCGAGGCTGCGCCGCCGAAAGCTTGTCATTCCGGGGGCTGCGCGGCTTTTTCGCGCAGCA
>JBOHYW010000196.1:0-6804 GCA_050738155.1 Rhodanobacteraceae bacterium | reverse complement strand
TGATCGGATCGAAGGTGCCCGGATATACCGCGATGCGCGATCCGGTTCTGGTTGGCTTGCGAGTCCCCATGGGTGCATTGTGCCATCTTGCGGCGTGAACCGCGCACTTGCATTCAAATAGTGGTCAGGCGTGGGGTGAACCATCGATCCGAAACAGCGCGCCGCGCACCGCACCAGCCTCGCGCTGGCGGTGCACATGCCAATTCGCGGGCGCTGTCCACGTGTCGTCCACGCCAGTCTCGACGTACACCCACGCACCCGCCGCCAACCAGCCGTTGGCATCCAGCGCCGCCGCCGCTTCGCTCCACGCGCCGGCATCGAAGGGCGGATCCAGAAACACGATGTCGAACATCGAAGGCGCTGGCGCCGCCAACACGGACAATGAATCCACGCAACGCACCGCTGCGTCTGCCTGGCCGAGACGCGTGAGGTCCGCGGCGATCGCGGTGGCACGCTCGCGATCGCGCTCCAAAAACAACGCCGCGTGGGCACCGCGCGACAGCGCCTCGATGCCCAACGCACCGGTACCCGCAAAAACATCCAGCACCCGCGCGCCTTCGATCACCGGCGCCAGCCAGTCGAACAACGTCTGACGCAGGCGTTGCGGGGTCGGCCGCAGGCCCGGCAGTACCGGTACCGCCAGCCGCGAGCCACGCAGGCGCCCGCCGATGATGCGCACCTGTCCCGGCGGTACTATGCCACGGCGATGGTTGTTCACATAGATCCCTTTCGAAGCCGCTGTTGTGAGAAGTCAGGGCAGGAAGCCCGTTCTGGTGTTGACGACCGCCGCACCCTCGGGATGCGGCAAAAATCGTTGCGCGGCGATCATGGATGATCGCATTGGTAAAGCAAGCGGGTGTTAGCATTTTGCCCTGTCCATCCTTTTGATGTGAACGCAATGCCGAACCTTTGGCGCAAGCTCACCGGCAAACCCCAACCGCAAGAGCCCGATTCCACGCCTGCTCCCGATGAGCCCGCCACCGATGCGGCGGATGCGCCAGTCGAGCACGCCCCGCCTTTGCGTCCGGTCACTGCCGCGCCCGCCGTGCCGGATTCGGCACCACCAAACGTGGCGAGCGGTCCCGACGACCTGCCTGGCACTACGTCAATCCAAGGCAAGCGTGACTGGCGCGAACGGCTGTCCGGCAGCGGCTTCGCACGCGGGCTGACTTCGTTGTTTGCTCGCAACCCGGCGTTGTCCGAAGAATTGCTGGACGAGCTGGAAGTCACCCTGCTTTCGGCCGACGTCGGCGTCACCGCGACGGGCGAATTGCTGGACGACCTGCGCCGGCGCATGCACAAACGCGAATTCGCCGACGCCAACGCGCTGCGCGCCGCCTTGCACGCACGGCTGGCAGCGCTGCTGGAGCCGGTAACGCGACCGCTGGATGTCGAAGGACACAAACCGTTCGTGCTGCTGGTGGTCGGCGTCAACGGGGTCGGCAAGACCACCACCATCGGCAAGCTCGCGCGATGCTTCCGAAACGAAAGACACAGCGTGCTGCTCGCTGCCGGTGACACCTTCCGCGCCGCGGCGGTCGCGCAACTGCAGGAATGGGGCAAGCGGCTGGACGTCCCGGTCTGCGCGCAGGGCCAGGGCACGGATTCCGCCAGCGTGATCTTCGACGCGCTGCAGGTGGCGTCGGCCCATCACAGCGACGTATTGATCGCCGACACCGCCGGTCGCCTGCACACCCGCTCCGGCCTGATGGACGAACTGGCCAAGGTCAAGCGTGTGCTCGGCAAGCTGGACGCTTCGGCGCCACACGAAGTGCTGATGGTGATCGACGGCACCACCGGCCAGAACGCGATCAACCAGGTGCGCCAGTTCGTCGCATCCATCGGCGTTACAGGCCTTGCGGTAACCAAGCTCGACGGCACCGCCAAGGGCGGCGTGGTGTTTGCGTTGGCGCGCGAATTCGCGCTGCCAATCCGCTATGTGGGGCTCGGCGAACGCGCCGAGGATCTGCGCATATTCGACGCACGCGCTTTCGTTGACGGGCTACTTCCGGTGCCCGGATGAGCGCGGCCCGCTGACGCCATCATGCACATGCTCACGCCATTGCGACGGCACCCCTGGCGCTCGCTAGCGGTTGCCTGCGTCGTCGTGATCATCGCGTTGATCGTGGCGTTGGTGATCTACGTCCACCACCTGCTGCAACCGCAGCGCTTCACGGCGCTGCTGGAAGGCGACCTCTCTGCCGCCGGGCTGACGCTGAAGCTGCAGGCGCCGGCCGAACCCACGCTGTTTCCGCACCCGGGCGTCCGGCTCGAAGGCTTCAGCCTCAGCAACACCGGCGCCAGCACACCGCTGCTCACCGCCAACGCGGCGACCATCGTGGTGCCATGGCGGGCGCTGCTGCATGGCGACGCCGCCATCGAACGAGTCGACATCGATTCGCCACGCGTCGACTTGGGCGAACTCGAAAAACTGCTCGCCCGCCTGCCGCACCACGCCGGGCCGCCGCACCTGCCGACCATCGCCACCGGCGTACATATGAGCCAGGGCACGCTCACCAACGACGGCACACCGCTGTTGTTTGGGGCCAGCCTCGAGACCGGTTCGCTCGCGCCGGGCCAGCGGTTCCGGCTGTTCGCCTCCGCCCGCAGCCAGTCGGGGCGCGAACTCACGCTGGGCCTGTCCACGGTTCCATCACCGCCGCACGACGGCGCCATCGATTTTGCATCCATCCAGTTCCGATTTGGCGAACGAGGTGGCACCGTGTTGCAACTTGCCGGGCACGGAAGCTGGCGCGGCGGCGAAAATCTTGCGTTGCAGCTTTCCGGCACCCTGCAGCACGCGTCGTTTGCCCCCGCGCCCGCGTCTGCCAGCGGCAAACCCCCGGCCAGCGCATCGGCGGACAACCAGACCACCACCGACAAGATCACCCTCGACATTGCACCCCAACAGGGGGCAACCCCGATGACCGTCGCGCTCAAGCTGGACGGCACCGACGCACACGTCGACGCCCATCTCCAGCCGACCGAATTCGGCAACTGGTGGCGTCGCCTGCTGGCCAGCAAACCAGGACAAACGCCGGTGCCGCTGCCATTCACCGGCACCGCGAACATCGAACGGGTCGAACTCGGGCCGTTCAAGGCGACGGGACTCCACATCGAAGCCGGTCCCAATCTGGCGCCCGCCTCGGCCGGCAGCGCCGTACCCGCTCCGGCGTCGACCGCAGCGACGACGCACTGAGTCCATGGACGCCTTCGCGCGGCGCCTGCTCGACTGGTACGGCCAGCATGGTCGTCACGACCTGCCGTGGCAACATCCGCGCACACCCTATCGCGTGTGGGTTTCCGAGGTGATGCTGCAGCAAACCCAGGTCGCGACCGTGTTGCCGTACTTCGAACGCTTCATGGCGGCATTGCCGGACCTGCCCGCACTTGCTGCAGCCGAAGAAGATCGCGTGCTGGCGTTGTGGTCCGGGCTCGGTTACTACCGGCGCGCGCGGCACCTGCACGCGGCGGCGCGCCTGTGCATCGCCTTACACCAAAGCGAACTGCCGCGCGATTTCGAAGCACTGGCGGCGCTGCCGGGCATTGGGCGTTCGACCGCTGGCGCGATCCTTGCGCTTGGCGATGGCCAGCGTCACGCGATCCTCGACGGCAATGTCAAACGGGTGTTGGCGCGCTACCACAGCGTGCACGGCTGGCCGGGTGACCGCGCGGTCGCGAATGCGTTGTGGGGGCATGCCGAAGTGCATACGCCGACAACTCGACTTGCCGATTACACACAGGCGATCATGGACCTCGGCGCCACCGTCTGCGTACGCAGCAACCCACGTTGCGAGGCGTGCCCCCAGGCGCGCGATTGCATCGCCCGCCGCGACGGACTCACCGCCGACCTGCCGACGCGCCGGCCGAAGCGCATGCTGCCGGAAAAGCAAACCGTATTCATCGTACTGCGCGATCACGACAACCGGGTGCTGTTGCAACGTCGCCCGCCTTCCGGCGTCTGGCCGGGCTTGTGGAGCCTGCCGGAAGCCAGCGACGAACACGCCGCGCACGAACTCGCGGCGCGGCTTGCCGGGCTCGACGGCGACGCCGGCGAGGCGCTGCCGGAAATCACGCACACCTTCACGCATTTCAGGCTACGCGCGGTGCCGCACGAATGGCGCAGCGTGGAACCGCTTTCTGCCATCGCAGACAGCACCGATTCGCGCTGGTGTTCGCACGCGGACATTGCAACACTGGGCCTTCCCGCACCGGTAAGGAAGTTGCTCGCGCCATGACACGAACCGTCTTCTGCCAGAAACTTCAGTGTGAAACAGAAGGGCTCGAGCGCCCGCCGTGGCCGGGTGAGCTCGGCCAGCGCATCTACTCGCACATCGGCAAGCAGGCGTGGCAGCAATGGCTCGCGTACCAGACCACGCTGATCAACGAAAACCGGCTGTCGCCACTTGACCCCGGCACCCGCAAGTTTCTCGCCGCCGAAATGGAGCAGTTCCTGTTTGGCGAGAGCGCACCGGAGTAGGGCGGATCAAGAAGCGAGCGCGGAAGCGCGAACGCCGGATCCGCCGCCGGATCCACCGCTACGCGGCTTGATCCGGCCTACCCGCTGCACGCATAACCGAAAAAACTTTTGACACGGATTCACACGGATGGATACGGATAAAGCAATAAATCCGTGGCATCCGCTTTGATCCGTGTCCAATTGCTCTGCTGTCGCCGCGATCGGAGACGATTTTCAACCGTGACTTCGTTCGTCATTCCGGAATCGCGAAGCGATATCCGGAATCCGCTTCCGGAGCGATGAAGGCAATCCGGAACCATCAGCCGCTCGACGCCGGCGCACCTTTGGCCTTCGCCGCATCCTGCTTCATCTTCAATTCGTTGACCGGCCGGATCTTCAGGATCTGGCAGCGCTGACGCCGAAAAGTGACGAAATCGAACTTGCTGTAAAGCATGTTGTTGCGCGCAGTCAGACCGATGCCATTTGCATAGGCCAGGTTGTTGCACGGCATCTGCACGGTCAACAGGTACATCTTGTTGACGCCAAACCAGATCGCCACCGTGTCCGGCGCGAGATACTCGAAACCGTTGATCTGGAAGTAATGCACACGCTCGACCGGTGCCTGCGCGTAGCGCTCGTAACGCGCCAGGTCACGGGCTTCGGAGGCGGTCTGCTGTGCCCACGCCGGCATCGCGACGAGACCGGCCAGCAGCAGCCCGGCTTTGGCGACATTCCAGAAAACGTTCATTTCAAAGCCTCTCGACAGCCGTCGCGACGGCACCAACCAGAACGTCAGTCCACTTGACGTGGGCCAAAACGCGGCAAGCGTTTTTTCACTATACTCGCGGCGCACTTCGGCGGTTTGCATGCCGCCGAATGCCGATCGCGCAATCGAATCCAAGCGACTGGAGTTGCATCTGGCCGTGTCTTCCCATCAGAAGCTCCCCGCGGCGCCCGAAACTGGCGACGCCTTGGTTACCATGAAGCTGCCATGGCCACTCGACTGGCTCGCGCGGCCGCTTGCGCGCCTGTCTGTCAGTCGTTTCAACTTGTGCGCCGGCCTCACCAGCGACAGCCTCATCAGCGCGCTGTTGATCGCCGCGGGTATCTGGTACGGCCACATGCGCGTTGCACCGGCCGCACTCACCGTGCTGTGCGGACTGCTGGCGTTCACCTTCATCGAATACTCCGCGCACCGCTGGCTGTTCCACGGCCACACCGGCCCGTTCGAAACCGGCCACAACCACCACCACGACAATCCGCTCGGTTACGACGCGTTGCCGTTCTTCATGCCACCGTTGTTCATGGTGGCGCTCGGCGCACTGTTCGCGATCGCCATTCCGGCCGGTTACGCGTTGCTGCTCGCGGGTGTCATCGCGGCCGGTTACGCAGCCTATGGGCTCAGCCACGTGGTAATCCACGTGCACCGCTTCAAGAGCCCGCTGATGCGCCGCTGGGCTGGTTTCCACAACATCCACCACTACCATCCCGAAACCAACTTCGGGGTGACGACC
This sequence comes from Rhodanobacteraceae bacterium, assembly GCA_050738155.1. GTDB lineage: Bacteria > Pseudomonadota > Gammaproteobacteria > Xanthomonadales > Rhodanobacteraceae > 66-474. The sequence continues at coordinate 831 of JBOHYW010000196.1, read as the reverse complement.
AGCCTTTGGGACCTGATCCTGCGTACCCGGTACCAGCGCAAGCCACGACCGGCTGTGCCGCGTCCGTAAGACTTCGACCGCCGAGGTCGAAGCATTTTTCGACACGGATTCACGCGGATGCTCTCGGACAGAGCGCATGCCCGTACCGATCCATGCAAACCCTCGTGGATGCTCTTCCGGGCCAGCGCAAGCTGATGGCCCAACTCCGGGCCAGCTTCGGACAATGTCGCACGCCATCGACCGCAATCGTTTATCATTCTCATTTGCATTGTGATTGGAGGTGCTTGTGGATCGCCGCGACTTCCTGAAAACAGCCAGCCTGTCGGCGCTGGCCGCCGGATTCGCGTCCGGCACCGAAGCGTTGGCCGAGGGCATGCATATCTCGACGCCCGGCGCCTCGGCCGCCATCGGCACCGAGCGCAAAGCCGACTACACCCTGCGCATCGCCACCGGCGTACTGGAACTGTCGCCCAAGCGCTTCGTCTCGACCACGCTGTACAACGGCGATTTCCCCGGCCCGCTGTTGCGCTTCCAGCAGGGCAAGCCGACCGTCGTCGACATCTTAAACGACACCGACCTCGACGAGCAGGTGCACTGGCACGGCCAATACCTGCCCGACAGCGTCGACGGTGCCTACGAGGAACGCACGCCGCCGGTCCCGGCACACGGCCATCGCCGCGAGATCTTCACGCCGACGCCCGCGGGCCTGCGCTTCTACCACACCCACGTGCGCGCCGGCGCCGACCTTTCGCGCGGCCTCTATTCCGGACAAGCCGGTCCGGTTTACATCGATCCGAAGCACGACCCGGGCGCGTATGACCGCGAGGTATT
>JBOHYW010000195.1:0-6829 GCA_050738155.1 Rhodanobacteraceae bacterium | reverse complement strand
CGCACGCGCATCGGTGCCATCGACGATTCCCGCTTACACCTTGGTCGATTTGGCCGCCGACTGGCAAATCACCGACAACCTGAAACTCCTCGGCGGCATCAGCAATCTCACCGATCGCAAGTACTACAACCGCGTGTTCATGACCGGCCTGGAACCGGCCGAGGGACGCACTTGGTATGCGGGTTTCGAGCTGAAGATGTGAGGGGAACTTCCAATAGTGCTCGGATCGCACAAGGGCGCTGAGCATCTTTTGCTCGTCATTCCCGCGAGAGCGGGGATACATGATGTTGCCGTTGCGTGGAATTGGAATGGGTTCCGATTGGCGTCGTACGTCTGCATGGTTGCCGTCATTCCGGGGCCGCCCGCGCTGTTTGCGGGCGGAACCCGGAATCCATCTTGATCTTTGCCGGAGTGTTCGCCTGCGATGAAGCTGCAGGCGTCCCGGAATGACGAGAAAAGAGGCGCTTGCTGACATATGGCGCGAATCAGGAAATGGATTCCCGCCTTCGCGGGAATGACGCCATCAGAAGTTTTGAAGATCCGCGTGTGGACAGACGTTGCCGCGCCTGACCGCGCATGCGAGACGTGTCGCGGGCTTGGCGACTTGGCGCCGAGCCCGCCGCAGCCTCATTTCGACGGCGACGCGAGCAGCGCCGGATCGCCCAGTTTCACCTGCTTCAACTCCGGTACTGACTGCGTACCGGCCTGCTTGGCCTTCCCATTGAACGCATCGACCGCATCATGCATCGGGCCGTTGTAGCGATCGAGCGTCTGCGGGAACGCCGCCTGCACCTTCTCGATGTATTGCCGCTGGCGCGCGCTGATCGCCTGGTTGGGACCCATGTAGCCGGTGCTCCGGTACAGGCCGAACAGGGTCATGCCGTAAGGCGACATGAAGTGCAGATCGTCTTCCGGTACCTTGTACTGCACGTTCGGGTTGTACAGCGTCTTCGCGAAACCGGCGACTTGTTGCTGCAACGCCGCGGCGCTTGCATGCACGCCGGCCTTGGCGCTGCCGGTTGCCGCGTGCGATGTCGAAGCCAGCAACTTGTGCAGCGCCGCGAGTGTGGCGTGGGTACGACCGACCATCGCCGCGATCGCGGCTGCGTCATTGCGCAACTTCATCGCAGTTTCGAAGTTGGCGCTTTGCACACCCGCCGGCAGGGTTACGCGCGGATCCGGCACGACTTTCAGGGAGACATTCGCGCTGTGACCGCCTGCCTTCACGACCGCCTGATAGGAGCCCGGCAACGCCAGCGGCCCGTTCGGCATGTGACTTTGATGCGGGCGCGGCGCGCGCATGAACTTCGGCGGCTTGACGCCGGTGTAACGCATGTTCCACGACACGCGGTTGATGCCGGCCTTGCCCGGTGCGCGGAAAGTCGCGACCGATTTGCCCGAGCTGTCGGTAATGCTGATCACGACCGGATTGCATTCCTTGAACGGCACCTTCTTGTGTTTTTTGCCGGTGTCATTGCCATTCGACGTTTTCTTGTTCTTGTTCTTCTTCTCCTGCGCGGCGCAAGCCTTGGGCACGCTGATCGCCTTGGAGAGTGAATACGCGATCACCGGCCCGGACGGCGGATTGGGCGTGGTGAAATCGCCCGGTGCCGGGCCGATGTGGCGCCCGCCGAAGGTCAGCCACTCGGTGCCTTTCGATGCGGGAAACAAGTGAAAGGCAGTGTCAGCCATGCGCGGCTGCCACTGTTCGAGCGCCTGCAGGTTGTCGAGGATCCACAATCCACGGCCGTGTGTCGCCAGCACCAGATCGTGCGGCGACTTGGTGAATTTCAGGTCCCACACGGCCATGGTCGGCAGGTTGGCGGTCATAGCCTCCCAGTGCGCACCATCGTCGAAGGACAGGTACAGGCCGCGCATGCTGCCGAGCGCGAGCAAGCCCTTGGCATTCGGATCCTCGCGCACCACCACCGCGGCATAGTCGTCCGGCAGGTTCGAGGAAATGCTCTGCCAGTGCGCGCCGTAATCGCTGGTTTTCAGCACGTACGGATGTTCGTCGCCCAGCATGTGGCCGTCGACCGCGACGTAAGCAGTACCCGCATCGAACGGCGACACGCCGACCTGGTAGATGCGTCCGTACTTCACCGCCTGCGGCAGGCCTTTGGAGACATTCGTCCAGTTCGCGCCGCCGTCCTTGCTGACCCATACCAGGCCATCGTCGGTGCCGACCCAGATCACGTCCGGATTGGTCGGAGCGAGCGAAATCGAGAGGATGGTGTCGGTGTTCTCCGCACTGGAAATGTCATGGAAAACCGGGCTGCCCGCGATCGGCTGGTGCGCCTTGATGTTGCGGGTGAGATCGCCCGAAATCGCCTTCCAGTTCGCACCACCATCGGTGGATTTGAACAACACGTTGGCGCCGAGATAGACCGTGTTCGGGTCGGTCGGCGACACCGCGATCGGCGCGCCCCAGTTGTAGCGATACTTGAGTTTCGAGATCGGCGTATCGCCCACGCCCGCGAGCGTCGGCCGGACTACCGTTGCCGTCATGCTGCGCTTGTCGATGCGCATGGTGAACCCGGTCTGGGAAGCGCCATACACGATCGACGGATCCGAAGGTGCCGGCACCACGTAGGTGCCATCGCCGCCGGCCGGATTCCACCAGTCCGCGCCCCAGATGCCCGAACGGCTGAGGCTGTTCGATGGACCGCAGGCTGCATTGTCGTCCTGGATCCCGCCGCACACGCCGAACGGCACGGTATTCGAGATGGCGACCGTGTAGAACTCCTCGATCGGCAGGTTATTGAAGGCGTGCCAGCTCTTGCCGCCATTCACGCTCAGGAACGCACCGCCGTCGTTGCCCTGGATGATGCGTTTCGGGTCCTTCGGATCGATCCAGATCGCGTGATGATCCACGTGCACACCACGATCGATCACCTTGGCGGTCTTGCCGCCGTCGGTGGATTTCATCAGGTGGAAGGAGCCAAAATACAGCGTCTTCGGATTGTTCGGTGCCACCTCCATCGCGCTGAAATAGAACATCCGCACCGCCAGCGCATGGTTGTTGCTGATGCAATGCCATGCATTGCCGCCATCGGTGCTTCCCCACAGCATGCACTTTTTGTTAGGCATCAGCGCATACACCGTCTGCGTGCTGGACGGTGCAATCGCGATCTTCACGCGGTCAGTGGGAGCGTTCGTGGGCAGACCGCCGGCGAGCTTGTGCCAGGTGCGGCCGCCATCTTCGGATTTCCATATACCGCCCTTGGTGCTGCCGTTGATCTGCGTCCACGGCTTGCGCTGCTCGGTCCACATCCCGGCGAACAACACCTTCGGATTGGAGGGATCCATCTCGATATCGCTGGCGCCGGTGGTGTCGTTGACGTACAGCACCTTGTTCCAGGTCTTGCCGGCATCGGTCGTCATGAACACACCGCGCGTCGCGCTCGGCTTCCACGGATTGCCCAGCACCGCGACATACACGACATCGGGATTGTGCGGATCGACCACGATGTTGGAAATCATGCCGGCGTCGGCCAGCCCCTTGAACTGCCAGGTCTTGCCGGCATCGGGCGAGAAATACACGCCGCGGCCCAGCAATATGTCATTGCGCGGATTGGCCTCACCGGTACCGAGCCAGATGTCCTTCGGGTTCGAGGCGCTAAGTGCGACCGCACCGATCGAGCCGGAATTGCCGTGCTTGAAGATGTCCTTCCACTTGCTGCCGTTGTCGGTGGTCTTCCATAACCCGCCGCCGGCGGTACCGACGTAGTAAATGTTTGGCTTGCCAGGAATGCCCGTCACCGTACTTACGCGCCCACCCGAAACCGCCGGTCCGAGATTGCGGAACTTGAGATTCGCAAATGGGCCGGTGGGTTTGCTGGCGGCGGAAGCGAGGCCTGCGATGGTGAGCAGGGCCAGGGAAGCGGCAACTACGAGGGGAGTTCTCATGCCAAGCACCATGCATTGCCAAAAAGACCCCCACGATAGACCCGTGCCCACGCGCTGTGGAGTGCCAGAAGTCAGAGATCTGGCGAACCATCGCACGGGACGCATCGGCCACCGCGCGTTCTTTATGCGCGCCCGAGTCAGTGGCTGGCGTTGCGCGTATACACGCGCCCGTGCTTGACCACGAAGTCGATCTTCGTCGTGTTGTGTATGTCGCGTGAAGGGTCGGCGTTCAACACCACGAGATCTGCAAGTTTGCCGGGCGTGATCGTGCCACGCTTGGCGGATTGCCCCAGCGCTGCCGCCCCCACTTCGGTCGCCGCGTGAATCGCTTGCAGCGGCGTGAAACCGCAGTGCTCGACCAGCAACGCCATTTCCTGATGCACCGAGGGCGGCTTGTCCAGCGCCGGCCCCTTGTCGTTGTAGGGAAACCCGGCATCGTCCGTGCCGGCGTCGATCAGCACCCCACGCCGATGCGCCAATCGCGTCACCGCGTAGCTCCACGGCATGATGCCCGCGCCGACCGCTTGCGGATGGCGTTGCGCCTCGTTCTTGAACACCAATAGCGTTGCATCGAGGATCGTGTCGCGCTTTTTCATTGCATCGAACAATGCGAGGATCTGCGGCGCGTCCGGTTTGATGTGTTCGAAATCGCCCTGCGCGCGCATCTTGTAATCGCCCGGCACGTGCGGCGCTGCTTCCCATACCAGGTAGGGGCTGTGCGAAATGGTGTCGACGCCGGCATCGACCGCATCGCTTGGTTTGGCGGGAAAGATTGTCGCATGCGTCCACACCCGCAGCCCCTGCCGGTGTGCTTCCTTGGTGATCGCCGCGACCAACGGCGCAGGCAGGTTCGCGTACAACTTGATGCCGGTCGCGCCGGTGCCCTTGGCTTCGGCGACCGCAAGCGGAATGTCGGTCTTCGCCGTGATCGCCTGCATCCATGGTGCAAATCCCAGCGGCTCGCCCTTCGATGCAGCCTGCGCGCGAAAGTCTTCCTGGAAGAACGTCGGCCCCGCCATCAACGCCACATAAAAAATGTCCGGCGACGCGAACGCGTCCGAATTCGCTTGTTCGGCAAGGAATTGCAGAAGGCGATCGTCTCCGGCCATGTCGCGAATGCCGGTCACGCCGCCCAGCAACAACGCATGCAGGAACGTCTTGTAGTGCGCAATGTCCGGTTCGGCGTCGGTGATGTGTACGTGCGCGTCGATCAAACCCGGAATCACGTACTTGCCGGCAAGCTCGCGCACCCGCGCACCTTTCGGCACGGGCTGGCTGCCGCTGGGATAAATCGCCGTGATGCGCTTGCCCGCGATCGCGATGGTCATGTCCCGCTGCACCGTCGAACCGGTGCCATCGATCAGACCGACGTGGGTCAGCAGCAATGGTTTTGGCGCGGCGGCCAAGGCCGGCCACACAAACAGGCACAACAACAGCGGCAGAATGCGTTTCATGGATGGCCCCTCGAATGATCCGCCAAGGATAAACGGAACGAGTCCCGACGAGCGTCGCAAGCCTTGGGCAACCGAACGATTGCGCGTCCTCGAAGGTCTTAGTATGCAGCCGCCTGGCTGCATTTACCCTCGACCCGAAGGAGACCACCATGAACGGGAACACCGACCGCATCGAGAGGCAGGTCCTGCTGAAAGTGCCACGCGAGCGCGTTTGGCGCGCCCTCAGCGAAGCCGAGCAGTTCGGCACCTGGTTCGGCGTTCGTTTCGATGCACCGTTCGCCGAAGGCGCCACAGTGACCGGCGGGATCACGCCCACCAAGGTCGATGCCCAAGTCGCCGCGATGCAAAAGCCCCACGAGGGAACGCCGTTCGAATGGGTGGTTGAGCGGATAGAGCCGATGCAGCGCATCACGTTCCGCTGGCATCCGTTCGCCGTGGACAAAAGCGTCGACTATGCGAGCGAACCGATGACACGGATCGTGTTCGAGCTGCATGATGCGCCGGATGGCACCCTGCTCACGGTCACCGAATCCGGATTCGACGCGTTGCCGCCCGCACGCCGCGCGAACGCGATCGCAGCGAACGAGGATGGCTGGGCGCACCAGATGATGCTGATCACGAAATATCTCGCGCGGTAGTAGCGGGAAAGTCGAAGAGTGGATCCGCCGCCGCTGCCAAGACATGGGCGCCTGGAGGCGGGTTCTCCTCCCCCTTCAAGGGGGAGGCTGGGTGGGGATGGGTTCGCTTGCTACCGTCCCAACAACATTGAGCTCCCCTGCAACCCATCCCCACCCAACCCTCCCCTTGAAGGGGAGGGCTAAAAAGCATTCTCCCCCTCAGGGAGGGCACATCAACAACTCGACTGGCAAAAAGTTGCGGCGCCGTTCGTCGCCGCAACCGTCTATTACACGTTCAGTATCTGCTTTTCGTGCACCTTGACGCAGCTGTCTCCAGCCTTCTGCAACATGTCTTTCAACAACTCCCCGTCATTGGCGAGCAGCTGATCCTTTGTGGGCGGATTGTTCTTGTCTGTCGGGTCCGCCTTGCAAATGGCCTGTGCCACAAGGTCACCTGTGCTTCCATCCAATACCCGCAAGCGTGCGGAGTAGAACACGTGGTACTTACCCCACTGCGTCGGGTAACAGCTGTACATCCAACCGATCGTCTTGACATCAATGATCAAATCCGCGCCGGGGTAATCCTTCAGCAAGGTAAACACCCTGTCGTCTGCTGCAATCACATCATTGTTGGACAACAGTCTTTCGCCACGGGCGCTTTGGAGGTCTTGGGCCAACTTTTCAACAACCGCCAAGGACGGGTCTGGGATACCGTCCTTTTCTACTAGGGCGTGTTCACACTAACGATCATTTATGAGATACTGCGTGGATGGAGATCACCGAAGCGCAGTATCGACTTATTGAGCCTTGCTTGCCGACGCAACGTGGCAATGTGAGCCTGTCCAACCT
>JBOHYW010000194.1:0-6832 GCA_050738155.1 Rhodanobacteraceae bacterium | reverse complement strand
TCGCTGGCAAGACCGAACCGTGGTCCACCAATTTCGATGTCTATTCGGTGCCCGCCGACGGCTCGGCCACGCCTCGCAACTTGACTGCGCAGGACCAGGCCTGGGATGCGTATCCATTGCCTTCGTTCGATGGCAAGACGCTCTACTACCTTGCCATGAAGGTGCCCGGTTTCGAAGCGGATCGCTTCGGCATCATGGCGCTCGACCTTGCAACCGGCGCGACGCACGAAATCGATCCGGGTTGGGACCGTTCGTCTGGCCCGCTGGAACTTTCCGCCGACGGCAAGACGCTGTACACCGCGGTCGCCGACGAAGGCAACGTGGCGCTGTACGCCATCGATATTGCCACCGGCAAACCGACGAAACTGCTCTCAGGCGGCAGCGTGTTGGGCTTCGATGTGGCGGGCGACAAGGTCGTCGCCGCGCGCCAGGATTTTACCCATCCGACCGACTTGTATGTGCTGGATGCGCACGGCAAGGACCTCGCGCAGATCACACATTTCAACGCCGCGCGGCTTGCCGACATCGAGTTTTCACAGGCGCGCTGGTTCACCTTCAAGGGCTGGAATGGCGACACCGTGCACGGCTATGTGATGCCGCCGGTCGGCGCCAAGCCGGGCCACAAGTACCCAGTCGCGTTCCTGATCCACGGCGGTCCGCAGGGCGCGTGGCCGGATGAATTCCACTACCGCTGGAATCCGCAGACCTACGCAGGCGCCGGCTTCGCGGTGGTGGCGATCAACTTCCATGGCTCGGTTGGTTACGGCCAAGCCTTCACCGACGCGATTTCGCAGCACTGGGGCGATCGTCCCCTGGAGGATTTGCAGAAGGGTTGGGCTGCGGCGTTGCAACAGTTTCCATACCTCGATAGCAACGACGCTTGCGCACTCGGCGCGAGCTACGGCGGCTACATGGTGTATTGGATGGCCGGGGTGTGGAACAAACCGTGGAGGTGCTTCGTCGACCATGACGGTGTGTTCGACGCGCGCATGATGTATTACGCGACCGACGAACTGTGGTTCGAGGAACACGAAAACGGCGGGCCGCAATACCTGCACCCGGAGAACTACGAGAAGTTCAATCCGATCGATCACGTCAAGGACTGGCGCGTGCCGACGTTGGTGGTGCACTCGAGTCTCGACTATCGCATTCCATTGTCGCAAGGGCTTGGCGCGTTCACCGCACTGCAACGGCAGGGCATCCCCAGTGAGTTCCTGAATTTCCCGGACGAGGATCATCTGGTGCTGAAGCCGCAGAACAGCGTGCAGTGGCACGAGACGGTGCTGGGTTGGCTCAAGAAGTGGACGGGGCCGAATGCGCCCGCGCAATCCCGTTCGGATGGGGAAACCGGACAAGCGCCGGACTGACGTCGACGGCATCCGTATGGTGGGCATGCGGTCTGCTGACGCGGGAAGCGCCTTATTGGGTAGGTTGGGCTGAGCGCATGCGAAGCCCAACACGAGCGGAGAATGGCGCTGGGGTTCGCAAGAAGCCGCTCACCCCAGCCTACATTTGGCGCGCGAAGTGTCGTGGGGCCGGCCATGCCGGCGACCCGTGTTGCGCGAACGATCGCGCGCATGGCGCGCTCCCACCGTTCATTGCGCCGTCACGCGATCGGGTAGGTTGGGCTGGGCGCATGCGAAGCCCAACACGAGCGGAGGATGGTGCTGGGGTTCGCGAGGAGCCGCTCACCCCAGCCTACGTTTGACGCAAGAAGCCGCTCACCCCAGCCTACGGGTTTGGCGCTGCGGAAACCGCGCGAGAATCAAACGCCGGACGCCCGCGGCATCCAGCCCTGCCTCGGCGAGTAGTTGCTCGCGCGTCGCGTGTTCGAGGAAGCGATCGGGTAAGCCGAGTTGCAGCAGCGGAACCTCGACACTGTTTGATGCGAGCAGTTCGCCGACGGCCGAGCCCGCACCGCCCGCGGCGGTGTTGTCTTCCAGTGTCACCAGTGCATCGTGTGAACGCGCGAGTTCCAGCACCAGCGCTTCGTCCAGTGGTTTGACGAAGCGCATGTTGACCACGCTGGCGTCGAGTTCCGCACCGACGGCTTCGGCGGGCGCCAGCATGCAACCAAATGCGAGCAGGGCGATGCCGCGCCCGCGGCGCCGGACTTCGGCCTTGCCGATCGGCAGCCCTTTCAGCGTCGAGTCGATCGTGACGCCCGGTCCGCCGCCGCGCGGATAACGAATCGCCGCAGGGCCTTCGAAACGAAAACCCGTCGTCAGCAATTGCCGGCATTCGTTCTCGTCGGCCGGTGCCATCACCAGCATGTTGGGAATGCAACGCAGGTAAGTCAGATCGAAACTGCCTGCGTGGGTCGGGCCATCCGGGCCGACCACGCCAGCGCGGTCGATCGCGAAAGTGACGTCGAGGTTTTGCAGGGCGACATCGTGGATCAACTGATCGTAGGCGCGTTGCAGAAAGGTCGAATAAATCGCGACCACGGGTTTGGCACCTTCGCAGGCGAGACCGGCCGCCAATGTCACTGCGTGCTGTTCGGCGATCGCGACATCGAAATAGCGTTCGGGGTACTCGCGCGAGAACCGCACCAGTCCCGAGCCTTCGCGCATCGCTGGGGTGATCGCGACCAGCCGCGGGTCGCTGGCGGCCATGTCGCACAACCAGTCGCCGAATACCTTGCTATAGGTCGGCGCTTTTGCCTCGTCCGGCGCGACCCCCTGTATCGGGTCGAATTTGCCTACCGCGTGGTATTCGATCTGCGCGAGTTCGGCTGGTGCGTAGCCCTTGCCCTTGGTGGTGACGACGTGCAGCAGTTGCGGGCCGCGTTGGTCCTTCACGTCGCGCAATGCGTGCAGCAAAGCGGGCAGGTCGTGGCCGTCGACCGGTCCGGAATATGCGAAACCCAATTCTTCGAACAAGGCTTCCGGATGTGGTCCCGATTCACCGGCTTCGCCCGCGCGCAGGCGCGCCAGGGTGCGGTCCAATCCGCCCACGTTTTCGCTGATCGACATGCCATTGTCGTTCAGCACCACCAGCATGTCCGGCGCGATGCCGCCGGCGTGGTTCAATGCCTCGTAGGCCATGCCACCGGTGATGGCACCGTCGCCGATCACCGCGACGACCTTGCGGTCATCCCCATTGCGCTGCAGCGCGATGGCCATGCCCAGCGCCGCGGAAATCGAGGTGGACGCGTGGCCGACGCCGAAGCTGTCGTATTCGCTTTCGGCACGGCGCAGGAATGGTGCGAGGCCATCCTTCTTCTTGATCGAAGTGATGCGGTCGCGGCGGCCGGTGAGGATCTTGTGTGGGTAGCCTTGGTGGCCGACATCCCAGACAATGCGATCGCGCGGCGCGTCGTAAAGGTAGTGCAGGGCGATGGTGAGTTCGACCACGCCCAGTCCTGCACCGAAATGACCGCCGACGCTGGCGACTGATTCGATCAGGTAAGCGCGCAGTTCATCAGAGACTCGCGGCAGTTTCGCTTGGGGAACGCGTTTCAGGTCGGCCGGCGAATCGATTTGCGCAAGCAGCGGATAGCGGGTGGCGTCGAACATCCGCGTATTGTCGCGCATCCTTGGCCGTTCTTCCCCTTCGCTTGCGAAGGGGAACGAGGGGATGGCTTTTTTGTCGTACGACGGCATTCCCCGCCGCTGCGCGGTTGCGTTGCGCGCGTTCGCTTCGCCCTTCGCAAGCGAAGGAGTGGTCAATCGGTCGAGCGTGCGACGCGTTTCGCGTTACCGCGAAGCGACTTTTTCAGCTGGCCTGCCGGCCGCCGCCAAAACGCCGCGCAAACGTTTGCCGGAAACGGATCTGGCGGCTGGCGTCGCGCATCTCGTGGATGCGACGGCTGTTGGCCGCCATCACGTCGCTGCGGGTGAGGATGCCGACCATCTGGGTCGGGTTGTCGCGCGCGACCACGATCAGGCGACCGACATTTTCGGTCACCATGAGGTCGGTGGCATCGCGCAGGTTGTGGTCCTCGAACACCACGATCGGGCCGCGCTTCAGCATTTCACCGATGCGGGTCAAGCCGGGCTTGTCGGGATCGAGCAGGTCGCGGCGCGTCATCACGCCGCGTACGCGGCCGGCGTCGTCGACCACCGGGTAGCCCTGGTGCTGGGCGCGCACGCGACCGGAATTCATCCACTTGCGCACTTCGCCCAGCTCGTCGGAAGTTTTCAACGAGCGCACGTCGCGGGTGCAGACCCTGCCCACCTGCACTTGTGCCAGGTCGTCGGCGGTGTATTCGCTGGGCACGCGCACGCCACGACGTTCGATTTTCTCGGTCATGATGGTGCCTTGCATCGTCAGCGCCGAGATCAGGTAGGCAGCGGTGCAGCCGCCCAGCAGCGGCAGCAGCGTCGCGGGCTGGCGGGTGGTTTCGAAGCAGAACACGATCGCGGTCAGCAGCGCGCGTGCGGAGCCGCCGAAGATCGCCGCCATGCCGACCAGCGCCGCGATGCGCGGGTCGATATGAAACATCGGAAACAGATCGCCGATACCGATGCCGACCAGCGCGCCGGCCGAGCCGCCGATCATGAACAGCGGTGCCAGCGTGCCGCCCGAGGTACCGCTGCCGAGCGCGATCACCCACGACGTGAATTTGAGCGCACCAAACGTGAGCAACATGGTGACGCCGAAATGGCCTTGCACCAGCGCGTCGATGTTGTCGTAGCCGACGCCCAGCGTGTGGGGCGCGAAGTAGCCGATCACGCCCGCTGCCACGGCGCCCAGCGCCGGCCACCACATCCAGTGGATCGGCAGTTTGGCGAAGGCATCCTCGACGCCGTACACGGCCTTGGTCACCCAAACGCTCATGTAGCCGACGACTGCGCCGAGCACGATGTAGCTCGCCAGTGCCCAGCCACCGGGTTCGGCGACGGTCGGCATCGCGAATACCGCGGCCGAACCGAACGTTGCGTAGCGCACGCCGGTGGCGGTGACGGTGGCCAATGCCACCGGAATCAGCGAGCGCGGGCGCAATTCGAACAGCAGCAGTTCGACCGCCATCACCAGTGACGCGACCGGTGCACCGAACACCGCGGCCATGCCGGCTGCCGCGCCCGCCGCCAGCAACACCTTGCGTTCCTGCGCGGTGACCCGCAGCAACTGGCCGATCAGCGAGCCCAGCGCCCCGCCGGTTGAGATGATCGGACCTTCGGCGCCGAACGGGCCGCCGGTGCCGATCGCGAATGCCGACGACACGGGTTTGAGCCAAGTCACGCGCGGCGGGATGTTGGATTCGTGCTCGAGGATGCGTTCCATCGCCTCGGGGATGCCGTGGCCCTGGATCGCGCGCGAGCCCCAGCGCGCCATCACGCCTGCGATCAGGCCGCCGATCACCGGCATCACGATCACCCATGCGCCGAGATGATTGCCGGCCGGCGAAAGTACCATCGAACGCGGCAACGCGTGGGGCCCGAACACATCGGAAATGCGACCGTAAAAGCAGATATCGGTGATGACGTTGATCATCAACATCAGCAATTGCGCGACGCCCGCGGCGGCGGCCCCGAGCAGCACCGCCAGTGCGCTGGTCATCAGGATGCGGCGAGTGACCAGCGTCGATTTGCGCGGCATGCTGGCCTGATCGAGCGACGCGCCAAGCGCCGGCGCGACCGGCAATGCGTCGGTGCTGCCGGTGGTCTTGACGCTGTCGCGATCGGGTGGTGTGGCGTTTTCCGGAGGCACGCGCTCGGGGTCCGGCGCTTCGGAGGTCGGGTCTTGTTGGGTCATGTCGGGTAGAAAAGCGAAAAGTGCTGCATTGCAGCATAGCGGGTGTGCGGTTCCCGGCCAAGCATGACCGCACACGACGCTGGGCTTCCGGCCGGCGAAGCCGGAAGCAATGGATTCCAGGTGGGTGCGTTCATCAGGCCGGTGGACGGCGATTCTTGGGCAGGTGATGGACCAGGAAATCCATCTGATCAGCCAGAATGTTGCGGTTGGACAGGATCAGGTGTTCCACCCAACTCGGTTTGTACGGCACCGCCAGCAGCGGCATGCCCGCTTGCTGCGGGGTACGTCCGCCCTTTTTGAGATTGCAGGCAAGGCAGGCCGAGACCACGTTTTCCCAAACGTCGCGCCCGCCGCGCGACAGCGGCATCACATGATCACGGGTCAGTTCACCGCGGCTGCAGTGTTGCCCGCAGTACAGGCACAGGTAACGATCGCGCGCGAACAACGCGCTGTTGTTGAGCGCGGGTGAAGGGCTGACCCGCCCGGAGTTGCAATGGCCACGGCTGGCCACGATCGGGTGCAGGCGCAGCAGACTCTGGTCGCCGGTATCGCGGCGAAAGCCGCCGTGCAGCGTCAGGCAAGCTTCGCCGAGCGTCCACGCGACCGCGTCGCGCACATAAAGGCAGGCGGCGTCCTGCCAGCTGATCCAGTCGAGGATGCGCCCACCGGCGTCGAGCGACAGTACCCTGGTCGAGTGCAGATCGGCGATTGCACGCGAGGGGTGCTCGATGATGCTGGCTGTGTGCGACTCCATGACCCGCGCAGCATAGAACAAATTGCCGAAGGGGCGGTAGGGCAGGCGACAACCCGTCGTCGGCGATGACCAACGGTTTTTGTAGGTCGGGCTGAGCCGGCTTCATCGACGAAGCCCAACGCGGGCAAAGACAATACGTTGGGGGTCGCATGAAACCGCTCGCCCCAACCTACCTCGCTCTATTACCCGGCGGCACGGAACAAATTGCCGAGGGGCGGTAGGGCGGGTGACGGCCCGCCGTCGGCGATGACCAATGGCTTTGGTAATCACATGGACTCGCCCCCGCGCATTCAGGCTTCGATGAGCCAGTGGTGGTGAGCTATAGCTTCCATCACGAAAAGGCGAGGGCGAGCCCATGAACAAGATTACCGCGATAGC
>JBOHYW010000193.1:0-6865 GCA_050738155.1 Rhodanobacteraceae bacterium | reverse complement strand
TCGATGCACCCACCGAGCGCCACCACGTGGTGTTGACCCGCTGCCCGGCGCATTCGAAGCGGTGAACCGGTTGCTGGCGACCTCCGCGCAATTGCCGGCGGCGCAGCCGGGCGTATCGGTGTTGATGTTCGACGGTGGCGCGTGGCCGAACATGTCGATCGTCACCGGTGGCTTCTACCACCGCGAAACGGCGTTCGATGCGGTGCGTTTCTTCGCGGACGACCTGCCGGCCGGACATTACGTCGTGGTGTATTCGGCGCAGGTGATCGCACCAGGCACCTTCATCGCGCCGGCGCCCGAGATCAAGGAGATCTACCAACCGGACGTGTTCGGCCGCGGCTTGCCCAAGCACCTGAAAGTGGCGATGCCGGAGCACTGACTACGGAGTTTTTTACTCGGATATACACGGATGCACGCGGATGAGACAAGAACTGGATGGCGATCGGCGTTGATCTGCGTTGATCCGTGTCGAGTGTGCTCTTTCTGGTCCTGACGATGTGGCAATGGAATCAGACATTTTGGCGTCGCGGGTTGCGGGTGGTGGCTGCCGTGGTCCCGGTCACGGCGATCGGGCTGACCATCGCCACTTGGTTGTCGCTGATGCCATTGCCCGCGACGCTCGGCGTGCGAACGGGTGCGGGTGACGTCGCGGCGACGCATTTCACGGCGGCCGACGGTACCCCGCTCAATTTGAGTTTCGAGGGACGTTTCAATCGCGCGGACGTGTCGTCGCTGTCACGGATCCCGCCACTGGTCCGACATGCATTCGTGGCTTCCGAAGATCGTCGTTATTGGGAACACGGCGGCGTGGACTGGCCGGCGCGATTCGCCGCACTGTTGGAAAACCTGCGCGCGGGGCAGGTCGAGCGCGGCGCCAGCACCATCGGTGAACAAGTCGCGCGGATTTTGAAACCGCGCCCGCGCACGTATTGGAGTCATTGGGTCGCGGGTTTCGATGCCGGACGCCTGCTGCGCCGGTTCGGGCATGCCAAGGTGTTGGCGTTTTACCTCAACCAGGTTCCGTATGGCGCGCAACGGCGTGGGGTGGCGCAAGCGGCACGTTATTACTTCGGACGCAAACCCGACGCGCTTGATCCCGCCGAGCAACTGGCGTTGGCAGTGCTGGTGCGCTCGCCCGAAGCCTACGATCCACGCCGGCATCCACGCAGCTTGCGACGTGCGGTCGACCAGCTGGCCGGACGGATGCTGGCTGAAAAAACCATCACGGCAACCGTAAAGGGCGCGATCCTGCGCGCGCCGATCACGCCCGGCCATTTGTCATTGGCGATCGACGCCGGCCCGTTCGTGGTGTATGCGGCGCAACAGGCGCAGGCGCGCGGACTCACGGCAGCCGCGCTGCGCACCACGCTGGATCCCAGCTTGCAGGGCTTCGTGCAGCGGGTGTTGCGTGAGCGCGTCGAAAAATTGAACGCGCGCGGTGTTGGCGACGCTGCGGCGCTGGTAGTCGACAACGCAACCGGTGCCGTGCTGGCATGGGCCGTGGCCCCCGCTGGCAATCCGTACGCCATCGATCCGGTGATTACGCCGCGCCAGCCGGGTTCCACCTTGAAGCCGTTCGTGTACGGCCTCGCGATGGCCGACCTGGGTTGGCAGCCGAGCCACGTGCTCGAGGACACGCCACTGGCCGAGCGCATCGATACGGGGGTGCATCGTTACCGCAATTACAGCGGGCGCCATTACGGCCGCGTCAGCCTGCGTTATGCGCTGGCCAATTCGCTCAATATCCCCGCGGTGCGCACCGCGCAGGCGGTCGGCGTGCCCACCATCATCGACCTGCTGCAGCGGCTGGGTTTCACTACTTTCCGCAAGAGTGCGGGTTACTACGGACCGGCGATCGTGCTGGGCGATGGTGCAGTGAGCCTGTTCGATCTGGTGCAGGGTTACTCGAGTCTCGCACGCCACGGCGAATTCCTGCCGCTGCATGTGCTCGAAGGTTTCCCGCAGCCCGACCCGGTGCGCATACTGCCGGCGGATGTGACATCGCTATTGGCCAACATCCTGTCCGATCCGGATGCGCGCACCGCAGAATTCGGCGCGATGAGCGTGCTCGACCTGCCGGTGCCGACGGCGGTGAAGACCGGCACGTCGAGCGACTACCACGACATCTGGACCGTGGGTTTCGACAACCGCTACACGGTCGGTGTGTGGATGGGAAACCTTGACGGTACCGCCACCGATGGACTGACCGGCTCGATGGGACCGGCACCGGTGTTGCGGCAAATTTTCGCGCGGCTGCGCAACGCAGCGCCCTACGCGGGGCTGTGGCACAGCCCCGCGTTGCGTCCCGTCGAAACTTGCGAATGGATCGGCCCGCCGCCGTGCGTGCATCGGCAGGAGTGGTACTTGCCGTCCAATAGTTCGGGTGTTCGCGCCTCCGCGGGTGTCGTGCCCGACACCAAACCGGCGATTGCACGGCCCCTGCCGAGGGAAACGCTTGCCATCGATCCACGCCTGCCAGCCACCGCACAGCGCTTCCATTTCACACTGGATGCGAACGGCCGCGCGATCCGTCGAGTGGTTTGGCAGGTCGACGGCAAGCCGCTGCCGGACACCAGCGGTGACACGGCAAGCTGGGTGCTGGTACCGGGTCCGCACAAGGTCAGCGCGCGGGTGTGGCTGGATGGCGATCACGCGCCAATCAGGCTTGGCCCGGTTGCGTTCAGCGTGCTGGGGCAAACACCAGGAAGCGGCTGATCCGCGCCCGTCCGGCGCAGGACATCACGTGGATTCAGGCAGCTTGAGCTTGAATCGGCCCGGGTGGTCCTTGAGCCTGGCCCACGGCAACAACGACCAATCGTCGCTCGCGGCGCAAACGTATGACGATTGCGGCGCCCGTGTGAAATCGGGGTAGAAAAAGATGCCCTGCGGCGTGAGGTACCACTTGGCGCCCATCCAGATGCGCGGATTGGCGAAGTTGCAGATCGGTTCGATGCCGCTCATGCGTTCGGGATAGATCGCCGTAAATTGCTTGACCAGCCAGCCCGCCGTCTGGCGCTCTGCGTCGCTGGGCGTCGCTGCGTTGGCTGCCACGTCAAAGATGCCTGATTGCGACAGGCGCTGGCCGCTCGCAATGTCGAGGGTGATCGGAGCGCGGATGTCGCTGAGGTCACCGCAGCCGTGCGTCATGTCGAGATGGTTGACGAAGGTGGCAACGTGACTGATCGATACGTCGACGCTGACGATGGATGGGCTCAAATAGGTGGGGCGCACGTTGACGGCCGGCTTGGCCCGGGGCGAATACTGGCAAGCGTAGTAGTGGCCGAGTTGTTTCCAAAGCTGCTGCATCAGCGCGTGGTTGGCCCGGGTGAACGACTGCTGGATCTGGCCGTGGCTGACGATCTGGAACATCCGCAGACCAGAAACCGGCTCGCGCCACCACTGCAAGGTGAAGCCCATGAATGATTGCTGCTTGCCCTTCTCGAGGGTGATGGGCGCAGTCTGTGGATGGTCCGCGCTGGCAGCCACCTGCACTTTGCTGCCGTGCGTGGGCGGGGTGCCCGGAAGCGGCAGCTTGAGCTTTGCATGGTGCTGGTCGAACCAGTGCCAAGGCAGCAACGACCAGTCGTCGATGTAAGTGCACGCGCCCACGACGTGCGGGAAATACGGGATGAAGAAGATGCCTTTGGCCGTCATGTACCAGCCCGGCGATAGCCAAGTGTCGTTGCCCGCGTCTGCATAATGGCAGCCATCGTGCATGTGCTCGGGGTACAAGGCACCGAGTTGCTCGCGCAGCCACGGCGCGAAGGCGTGCGCATACGCATACTGTGTCGGCTGTCGCTTGCCAAGCTCGATGACATCAGCGAGCGCCAGTTTGCTGCCGGTACGAGCGTTGAGGTTGATGCCGGCGTAGTTGGTGCCGCCGTGTGCGCCGCCGCAGTAGTAGTTACCGATGGTGGCAACGCTGACGACCGTATCGCTCAACAGCGTGGGCGTGGCGCTGAATTCCACCGAACCGCCGGCCACGGGGGCGCCGACGCAGCTGTAGTAGCCGTTGACTTGGGTCCACAGTTCATCCATCAGGGCGCGGTTGATGTGCTTGCGTTGCGCGGCCGGGTAGCCATCGGCGACTTGAAACAGTTCGATGCGTGAACGCGGCTCGCGCCACCATTGCAAGGTGTAACCCATGAAAGCTTCGCGCCGCCCAGGTTGGAGCTTGATGTCCTGCAGGCGCAGGTAAACATAGGGTTGGTGCGTTCGTGCGCGCTTGAGGTAATCGCTGGCGTTCGCCGGCGGCAGCGGCAACACGGCGCGCTGCAGGAACACGGGCAGCGTGCGGCCGTCAGGTTGCTTCCGCGTGCCTTGCCAACTGCCGTCGGCCTGTCGCGCCAGTTTCCACTGCGGAGATTCCTGCCCGCTTGCGACCATCTGCATGCGATCTTTGCTCGCCGCGATGAGGTCGAGGCGATGGTCGATGCCGTAACGCGGGAAAAACCAGGTGGGTTCGAAGAAGCCGGACATCGCCTGGGCCGGATGTTCCGGTAATTTCATGACGATGCGCTGGCTGCCGAGGCTGCCTTCGTAGACGATCGTTTCGACGTGGTCGGCTGCGGCAGCGCACAGCGAGGGCAGTGCCAGCAGGGCAAGTGCGGCGAGAAGCAGTCGCAGGTTCATGGGTGAATCATGCCACGGCGACCACGGGGAGCGGGTGCTAAACTGTGCGGGCCGGTTCTTGCCGGCGATCACGACGTCTTCAGGGCGGGGCGCAATTCCCCACCGGTGGTAGGCCCGCAAGGGTGAGCCCACGAGCGCTTTCGTTGCGGCGAAAGGTCAGCAGATCCGGTCGAATGCCGGAGCCGACGGTCGGTGGCAGGTCATCGCTGCCGGAAAGTCCGGATAAAGAGAAGACGGTTCGACGCGTGCGTTTGTGACGCGTCGGCCTCAAGCCTTGGGGCGTTCTCGCCATTTTTCACGCGGAGAACGTTCTTCATGCTCATTACCTGCGGGCTTGCCACCTTCCTTCCGGAGGTGCGCTGATGTTTACCGGCATCATCCAGGCCACGGGCCGCGTCGCGCACAGCGAGTCGCGCGATGGCGATCTGCGCTTTGCCATCGCGGCGCCGGAATTCGACGCATCCGATATCGCATTGGGCGACAGCATCAGCGTGTCGGGCTGCTGCCTGACGGTGGTGGCGATCGAAAACGATGCACTGGCATTCGACGTTTCCAATGAAACCCTGTCGCTGACCACCCTGGGCGGTTTGCACGAGGGCGACGCGGTGAATCTTGAAAAGGCGCTGCGCTTGTCCGATCGCCTGGGTGGGCATCTGGTGTCGGGCCACGTCGATGGCGTCGGCAACATCGTTTCGATAGAACCCGATGCGCGTTCGCAGCGCTGGGCGATCGAAGCGCCGCAGCCACTCGCGCGTTACATCGCCGCGAAAGGTTCGATCTGCGTGGACGGGGTCAGTCTCACCGTGAATGCCGTCGCGGGTGCGCGCTTCGAGGTCAACCTGATTCCGCACACCGTCGCGGCGACCACGTTTCGCGAGCGTCAGGTGGGTAACCGTGTGAATCTGGAAATCGATTTGCTGGCGCGTTACCTCGAACGGTTGATGCAGGACACGGAGCAGTGAACACCATGGCTTTCGCAAACATTCCCGAACTGCTCGAAGAAATCGCCGCCGGCCGCATGGTGGTGATGCTGGACGATGAAGATCGCGAGAACGAAGGTGACCTGATCATCGCCGCCGACAAGGTGCGGCCCGAGGACATCAACTTCATGGCGCGCGAAGGCCGCGGGTTGATCTGCCTCGCGCTCGACCAGCAGCGCGGACACAGGTTGGGCCTGCAGCCGATGGTGCGCGACAACGGCTCGGCGTACCACACCAACTTCACGGTTTCGATCGAGGCTGCGCGCGGCGTCACCACCGGCATTTCCGCGCACGATCGCGCGCGCACCATCCAGGTCGCGGTGGCGCCGGATGCCAAGCCTGCCGATCTGGTTCAACCCGGACATGTGTTTCCGTTGCTCGCGCAGGCAGGCGGCGTGTTGATGCGTGCCGGCCATACCGAAGCGGCGGTGGACCTGGCTGCACTGGCGGGTTGCGAAGCCGCCGGGGTGCTGGTGGAAATCCTGCGCGAGGACGGTTCGATGGCGCGGCGTCCCGACCTCGAGACCTTCGCTGCCAAGCATGGTTTAAAAGTCGGCAGTATCGCCGACTTGATCCGTTACCGGCTCGCCACCGAGAAAACCATCGAGCGGGTGTTCGATGCCGACGTCGAGACCGAAGCCGGGGCGTTCCGTCTGGTCGCCTGGCGGGATCGCCTGCACGGCGACCCGCACTTCGCGTTGGTGCGTGGCACGGTCGATGACGGCGCGCCGGTATTGACGCGTGTGCACGTGCGCAACACTTTGTCGGACGTGTTGCATCTCAAGCGCGAAGACCTGGGCTTGACCATGACCGCAGCCTTGCGGCGCATCGCCGCCGAAGGGCGCGGGGTGGTGGTGGTGTTGACCGGCGACGAGGACGCCGCGGCGTTGCTGGCGCGACTGACCCGCGATTGTGCCGCGATGCCGTCGCGCGCAAGCAGTCAACGCGAATGGCGCCAGCTTGGGTTGGGTGCTCAGATCCTCGCCGATCTTGGCGTGCGCCGCCTGCGGGTGCTTGGTACCCCACGCAAGCTGGTCGGGCTTTCCGGCTTCGATCTCGAAGTGGTGGAGTATGTGGATGAGTCGGGAATGGAGAATCGGACTGCGTAGGCAGGACGCCGGAGCGAACATCGACATAGCCGATGGCCCGAAGGGCGAGCCGCAGGACGCGGCGAGTCTATAGGGAATCGGCAGCGTGGCTGCTACGCTTTTCTCCCGAGTCCCGAGTCCCGAGTCCCGAGTCCCGAGTCCCGA
>JBOHYW010000192.1:0-6872 GCA_050738155.1 Rhodanobacteraceae bacterium | reverse complement strand
GCACCAACCCGTACAACGCGCACACCACTGCGTCGGACGCGATCTGGGCCGGCTGCCCGGTGCTGACCCGGCCCGGCGAAACCTTCGCCTCGCGCGTCGCCGGCAGCCTGAACCACCATCTCGGGATGCCCGAACTCATCGCGCCCGACGATCCCGCGTTCATCGCAACCGCCGCGCGCCTGGGCAACGATCGCGCCGCGCTGGCCGCGCTGCGCGAACGCGTGGGGGTCCAGCGCACGACATCCGGATTGTTCGACATGCGCGGCTATGCGCGCGATTTCGCGGCGCTGTTGCGCGGGATGCACGAGCGTCATCGCACGGGCGAATCGCGCTAACCCATCGCGCCGTCCGGATCCGGACGCGGCGGGCACGCAGCAGACCCTGGAACGCGACCCATCCGGCAATCATTGATCGCGCGTTTGCAAGCGATCTACACTGCCGGAAGGCTGCAAACTGGAGGGCCTGCTTCATGTCATCCGAAATTCTCATCGTCACCCAGGCGGACGGTGTCTACACGCTCACGCTGAACCGCCCGGATCAGTTCAATGCATTGTCGAAGGAGTTGCTCGCGGAGCTGCAACGGAACCTGGATGCGATCGCGCACGACGACCGGGCGCGCTGCGTCGTGCTGGCGGCGAACGGGCGCGCGTTTTGTGCGGGCCACGACCTCAAGCAAATGCGCGCGCACCCCGAGTACGGCTATCAGGCCCGGTTGTTCGCCGACTGTTCACGGATGATGCAAGCCATCGTCGACCTGCCGGTGCCGGTGATCGCCAAGGTGCAGGGCATCGCGACCGCCGCGGGGTGCCAGTTGGTGGCAAGCTGCGACCTCGCGGTGGCCATCAACAGCGCGCGCTTCGCGGTGTCCGGCATCAACGTGGGGTTGTTCTGCGGCACGCCCGCCGTGGCGCTCACGCGCAACGTACCCATCAAGAAGGCGTTCGAGATGCTGGTGACGGGCCGTTTCATCTCCGCCGACGAGGCCGTGAACAGCGGCCTCATCAACCAGGCGGTCGAAGCCCCGCAACTGGACGGCGCGGTGGCCGCGCTGGTCGCGGCGATCTGCAGCAAGAGCCCGGTCGCGGTCCGCACCGGCAAATCGATGTACCGCAGGCAGCACGAAATGTCGCTGGCGGACGCGTACGACTTCGCGAACCGGGTCATGGCGGGCGGCATGATGGCGGCAGACGCGCGCGAAGGCATCGACGCTTTCAAGGAGAAACGGGTGCCCGTCTGGACCGGGGCGTAGCGGCATCGACGGTGGCCGCGCGCGACGGTACGTTGGGGGCACGTGCTGATCACCGGCGGTACCGGGTTTACCGGTCGCGATTCCACCCCCGAGGCCATCCTGCCGCTGCTGGACAAGGAAATGCCCGGCTTCGGCGATCTGTTCCGGGCGGTCAGCTTCGACGAAATTGCAACCTAGAGCATCCAGTCGCGCGCGCTGGCCGGCCTCTCCAACCAGACCTTCATCTTCTGCCTGCCCGGCTCCACGTCGGCCTGCCGCACGGCGTGGGAAAAACTCCTGCGCGCACAACTCGACGCACGCACCCGACCGTGCAACCTCGTCGGGTTGATTCCGCGGCTGGGCGAGCGCTGACGCGCCGCTGCCGGAGTAATGCGCAGTCCTGCTCCCCGCGTCGCCGACCATTCACCCCACTCGGTCTCGCACTTCGCATCTGCGCGCAGGTGTCTCGGTCGGTGAGACATCGCCCCGTACACTCGGCCGTGCGTACCCATCGAAGGGGGCAGGGGATCGGCGGCGGCACCCCTCGTCGACGCCAATTTGCAGGCTGCAGCTACGGCACGGCGTCACGTGTTGGATCCGGATCGGGGAGACTACGGGACGCGGGGCGCGGCCAGTCGGCAATCCTGCAGCGCGGCCGCGGGCAAACCCATTGCGTTCGCCCGCACCGCCCAGCAACGCTCACGGCATCCATCGTGATATCATTGATATCAATCACGTGAGGCAACCATGGCCAACCTGATCGTCCGCAATCTCGATGAAGCGATGGTACGCAAGCTGAAGGCGCGTGCGGTGGCACATTCGCGCAGCGCGGAAGCCGAGCACCGCGCGATTCTTGAGGCCGCGCTTGCACCGACGCGCCGCAAAACGCTCGCCGAGGTGCTGGCCCGCATGCCGGATGTCGGCACTGACGCCGACTTTGTCCGCGTACGATCCGGCAAACGTCCGCCACGTGTTTTTGATTGACACCAACGTCATCAGCGAGGCACGCAAAGGAGGCCGTGCCGACAGCGGCGTCAAGGCATTCTTCGCGAAGACTGCCGCCGACCGGATACCGGCGTTCCTTTCGGTCATCACCATCGGCGAATTGCGCCGCGGTGTGGAGCTGATTCGCCATCGCGGCGACACGTGCCAGGCACAGCTACTTGAGAAATGGCTGGAGTCCGTCCTCGCGGGATTTGCCGACAACATCCTCGCCATTGATTCCGACATCGCACAGCTATGGGGCAGGCTGTGCGCGCCACACGCGGAAAATTCGCTGGACAAGCTGATTGCGGCCACCGCCCTCATCCACGGACTTACCGTGGTCACACGCAACACCCGGCACTTCGCCATGGCCGGCGTCCAAGTGCTGGATCCATTCAGTGCGACCACGCGCGGCGGCAGGCCGGCGCCATGAGTTCAGCCGCTCCATCGGGCGCAATCCCCCTGGTGATCGACGACCGCGAACGCCGCGGTCCAGCGCCGCACGCCCTCGCCGCAACGAACGCGTTCGCGATCGAGTTCCGCCGCCTGCCGATCGGCGATTACTTGCTGGACAATGCGTTGCTGTTCGAGCGAAAAACGCTGAAGGATCTTGTGGCATCCATCAAGGAAGGGCGCCTGTTTTCGCAGGCGCTGCGGTTGGCGGAAGCGGAATTTCCGGGCGCGTTGATCCTGGAAGGTGTGAGTGCCGATCTCGCCAACAGCGGCATGCGCCGGGAAGCGATCATGGGCGCACTGGTGACGGTGAGCCTGTTGATCGGCCTGCCGGTATTGCGTGCGCGCACGCCCACGGAGACGGCGCAGACGCTGGTGTCCGCTGCGCGACAGCGCGTTGCCATCATCCGTGGTGCGCTACCACGCCGCGGCCGGCGCCCGAGGGGCAAGTCAGCGTTGCAGCGTCATATCCTCCAGGGACTGCCCGGCATAGGCCCGCACCGCGCAGCACGCCTGTTGGAGAATTTCGGCAGTGTGGCCGCGTCGATCAACGCGGATGCAAGCGCGCTGGCTGCAGTCGACGGCATCGGCAAACGCACCGCCGGTAAAATCCGCTGGTCAGTCGAGGAGCCACCGGCTGTGTATCAGTGCACTGAAGGCAGGACGAATGTGTGCCCGCGAGGCAACGTTACCGCGGCGTCGGCAGTGGTCGGACATCGTTCTCCCAATGGAATCCAGACATGAAACCCGGACGCAACGATCCCTGCCCTTGCGGCAGCGGCAAGAAATACAAGCGCTGTTGCCTCGCCGCCGACGAGGCGCAGGCGAATTCTCCACAGGAACGGATCTGGCGGCGGCTGCGGCGCCAATTCGACGACGGCACTTACGCAGCGATGATGTTGCGCTTTGTCGAGAGCGCCTACGGTGTGGAGGCCATCGACGAAGCCTGGGATGAGTTCACGCTCTGGGACGATGAACCGTTCGATCCCGGCTCACCGCACATGCCGGTGTTCATGCCCTGGCTGTTCAGCCAATGGTCGCCGGACCCGGCCGAAGAGACGTCGGTAACCGATGTTCGCCTGCATGGCGTACCGCCGGCGCGCGCCCTGCTCGAACGGAAGGGATACACCATCGATCCCGTGCTGCGCGAATATCTCGCATCGTGTCTCGACGCACCCTTCAGCTTCTACGAGGTCCTTACGGTGGAACGAGGCCGTGGCCTCGAGCTTCGCAATGTATTCACGGCCGGGGAGCACCGGGTGCGCGAACAGTCCGCGACGCACTATCTCGAACCCGGCGATCTCCTGTTTGGCCAGGTGGCAGGCGCGCGGGGCGTGGAACTGCTGGAAATCGCCGGCCCGGTGGTCATTCCGCCGGTGCACAAGATCGAATTGATCGAGCTTCGGCAGAAGATCGCAGAGGGATCGGATGCCACGCCGCAGGACAGGCTGCGCGAATACGCCGGCGAACTGCGCGAGATGTATTTCGATCTCGCCAATCGCCTGTTGCACCCGCAGATGCCGGAGTTGCAGAACACCGACGGCGACAAGCTGGCGCCACAGACCCTGGTGTTCGACGTCGGGTCGGTGCGGGCAGCGTTCGACGCGCTGAAGTCGCTGGACTTCCAGGCAACCGACGACGCCGACCACGAGCTCGAGCGCGCGCCCGACGGCAGCCTCGTGCGCGCGCACGTTGCCTGGAAAAAGCCGGGAAACAACGAACACAGGGACTGGGACAACACCGTCCTCGGCCACATTCGCATCGATGGCACGAGCATGAGGGCGGAGGTCAACTCCAACGAGCGCGCGGAAGCGCTGCGCCGGATCGTCGAGGAAAGGCTCGGCGACAAGGCGCGATACCGCACGTCGGACGTGCAGCCGATCGACAAGCTGCTGGAAGACGCACTGGGCAATCACGCCCGGCGGGAGAGCGAGGAAGACCGCGCCCTGCGCGAGTCGCCGGAGGCCAAGGCAGCGGTCGCGGAACAAATCGCCAGCCATTACGACCACTGGATCGAGGACGCGATCCCCGTCCTCGACGGCCGCACACCCCTGGAAACGATGCGCGATCCCGATGGTCCGGAAATCGTCGAAGCCCTGGTGCGCGACGCCGAGCGCCACAGCACCCGCATGGGCGTCGATCCAGGAGTCTTCCGCCGCATGCGCGAGCGCTTGGGGTTGCCGGTGGCGGAGTGAGCTCCGGGACCGGTGCCGCGGTTTCCACTCCTCCACCCGGTAGCCGCTGGCGGCACCGGCACGCGCGCGGCCGGACGCTCCCGACCCAAACGCAACTCTCGCAGCTGGAGCATGCCCACTCCTGGCGAGCAGCGCCAGCTGCTTCACGCCTTCGCATACACCCAGGTCTTGCCGGTGGAGTTGTACGCGTAGATGACGAACGGACCGGCCTTCTTGCCGGTCATCCCGGGTGATCCCTGCGGCATTCCAGGCAGGACGATCCCGGCAACGTTCGCGGGATGCTGTTCGATCAGACGATCGACGACACGCACGGGAACGTGGCCCACGATGACATAGCCATCGATGACCATGAAGTGGCATATGCCCGTATGCATGCCGGATGGCTCGGACGTGTATTTCGCTGGCACACCATCCTTCTTCGCCAGCGCCGTCAATTCCGTGTACGGCAGAAACGCTTGCCTGGAAACTCGAACGTCGTTCTTCTGCAGATAGGCGACGTATCGCCGGCAGCAGCTGCAGTTCTTCATCCCGTAGAACGCTATTGCGCTTGGCGCAGCAGACGCAACGCCAGTGGCGAGCCCAAGAATCACGGCCACCGAAAGTTTGGCTGTTTCCAGCTTCATGGACGCCTCCTTCGCACGAGCCCGATCGGGAGCTATCACCCAACGAACCCTGTAGCACGGTATGCCAAGCGACGCAACCAGATAGCCGCCACGGGGCAACCTACCGATGCAACGGGCCGGTCAGCACCCGTGCGATGGACGGTCGCGGCCGCAGGAACAGCAATGGTCGATACACGAACCGTTGCGGCCATTGGCACTTCTCGAAAGCAGCCAGTCAAGAAGACACCTGATTATCCCCATGCTTCAGCCGGCGACGACAGATCCGGAGTCAACAGAGCTCGTCATTCCGGGGTGGCCGCAGCTTCATCGCGGCCAGAACCCGGAATCCAGCTTTTGCGCTGACCGGCCTCGACAGCACACATCGAAAAGAACTGGATTCCGGGTTCCGGGCTGGCGCGCGGCCCCGGAATGACGAGCTGAATAGCTGAGCTTCAGGGATAGTCAGGAGAAGACAAGAGCAGACGGTCGAGATGGTTGCCCAAAGTTCGCGCGAAGAGCGTTCCGATCCCGCCAAGATGGCGGATCCTTACCTCGCCGACAAGCATCTTCCACACGAATGAGAAAGAGCCAGAAAGAGCTATAGATGAGTGGAATCTGGAAAACGGTTGCACGGGTACTCAAGAAGCATTCTTTCCACTCTGTTTTTCCTGAACACAACTCTTGATCAGCTTACCTGATTAACGCGCATCCTCAGCCATGAAAATTGCACGCCAAGCGAAGATTCGGCTCGCTGCAAGGCTTGCAGAGCATAAAGGCTCGGGCCAGTCGAGGCAGCATCTGGGCCAAGCGAAACCGCCGGTTGAAACGGTACTGCGCTTCGGCCAGGTAGCGGCGGGCGTACTTGCCGCTGCGGAACGCGTGATAGCGGCCACTGATCGCACGTTTGGCATTGGCCAGGACCACGTTGACCCAGCGGGCGCCACGCGCTTCACAAGCCGCGCGTCGGCCCGGGGTCACCAACACCGTGTGGGCATGCCCGGTGTCGATGGCGCGCGCGAAACATGGCAGCCCGTCGCTGTAAACCTCCGCGTCAGGCGCCAGACGGCGCTGGCACCAGTCCGTGAGCGACGCGTTGTCGAAGGCGCGTACCGGTTCCAGCACGGCGTAGCGCGGGTGTTCGAGGTCGGCGTCGGTTTCGACCGCGACCACGAACGGCTGCTTCCCCGGCGCACCGCGCCCCACTTTGCCCCCATTGCGTTCGCCACCGAGGTAGGCGTCATCGATCTGGACGAACCCCTGCAGACGGCGCGGGGCCTCGCGTTCGGCCATGGCCTGCATGATCTTGTGCTTGATCCGCCACGCCGTCGAATAGGCCACGCCCAGATAGCGACTGAGCTCCAGGGCGCCGAGGTTGGTCTTGGTCGCGGTCAACAGGTACATCGCCCATAC
>JBOHYW010000191.1:0-6919 GCA_050738155.1 Rhodanobacteraceae bacterium | reverse complement strand
GCGCAGGCGACGATCGCGGTGGCCCACGGCGACACTTTGTATGGCATTGCCAGACAACGCACCAACGGAACGCGTGGCAGCATCAATCAGATGATGCTGGCGCTGAAGGCCGCCAACCCCGAGGCCTTTTTCAAGAACAACATCGACAACCTGAAAGCGGGCGCGATCCTGCGCATTCCGACGCGCGACGAGATCGACAAGATCAGCATCGCCGAGGCGAACGCCGAGGTCCATCGCCAGTACGAAGCGTGGCGGGCGGCCAAACCGCATCCGGCAACGGTGCTCGCGGGTTCGGCCGCGCGCGCGGCGGCAAGAAGTGCGCCGCAGCCGGGCAAGGCCGCGCCAGCATCCGATCACCTGTCGCTGACGCCGCCGACCGGCAAAAGCAGCGGTGCCAACAATCGCGCCGGGGTCGCGGGCGGCACCGGCAGCGAGACGGTCGCGGGCCTGCGGCAGCAATTGCAGAACGATCGCGGCAGCTTGATCAGTCTCAATCAATCCAATGCCGATCTCGTTTCACGCGTGCAGAGCCTCAAGGCGATCTCCGGCAAGAGCGACAAGTTGCTGAGTTTCAAGGACGCCACGGTTGCCGAACTGCAACGAAAACTCGCGCAAGTGCAGGCCGGCAAGCCGGGTGCGGCAACGGGTGCGAGCACCGCCACGGCCGCCTCGGGTTCCACTGCTGCCGCGACCGCACCGGCAAATTCCGCCGTGGCAGCGACGCAGCCCGCTGCGAGCGCATCGAACGCGGCACATCCCGCCGTCGCGAAAAAGCCGTCAGCCAAACCGGCCGCACAATCTTCGCGCAACATTGCGCAACCCTGGTACGAGCGGCCGATCGCCTGGATCATTGCCGGGCTGGTCGTACTCGCGCTGATCCTGGTGGCGCTGTTCACCCGCAAGCGCCGTCCAAGCGCACCGGCGCCCGCGCGTGGACCGCTGCCCGATCCCGACGACGTATCCGGTACCTCCGACGCAACTCCACAGCAGCCTGAACCGGCCGGCGACGAGGAAGCGTTGTACGCGCGGCTCGCCGAGCATCCTGGTGATCTCGAAGCCCATCTGCAACTGTGCCGCCTGTTCTACACGCGTAGCGATGCCAATCGCTTCGTGGAAGCCGCCGAGGCGATGCACGAGGAAGTTGCCGACCCGGAATGCGCCGAATGGTGTGAGGTGCTGGTGATGGGCGAGGTGTTGACGCCGCACCATCCGCTGTTTGCGGAGCACATTGACGCCGCGGCACCGGAGGATCCTTACGGGTTGACCGCGCTGCGGCAACCGACCGATTCGGATGATGATGCAACGATCGTGCGCGCGCCGGCGGTCGGCGACCCCGTCGCGCCGGCCGAAGAACCGCATGAAACGATACCCCCATCCGCGGGGATTCCCGAAGCACCACCAGCGATCCCGACTCCCTCCGCGGACGAACCCGCCTTCAGCGACGACCCGGTCGACACCAAGCTCGATCTTGCCCGTGCCTATCTCGACATGGGCGATCCGGTGGGCGCACGCGCGATGCTCGAGGAAGTGATCGAGGAAGGCTCACAGACCCAGAAGGACGAGGCCAAACGGCTGCTGGTCGAGGCTGGTTCACCAGACTGACGCAGCGTGATGCGCGTCGCGCTTGGCATCGAATACGACGGCACCGATTTTTTCGGCTGGCAGCGATTGGCGCACGGGCCGAGCGTGCAGGCCGAAGTCGAAGCCGCGCTGTCGTTCGTGGCCAATCATCCGGTCGAAGTCACTTGCGCGGGACGAACCGACGCCGGCGTGCATGCGCGTTGTCAGGTAGTGCATTTCGATTCGACGGCCATTCGCGATCCACGCGCGTGGGTGTTGGGTGCTACCACGCGCCTGCCGCACGCCATCGCGGTGCTGTGGGCGCAAGCGGTGCCCGACGACTTCAATGCGCGCTTCGCCGCACGTGCGCGGCGTTATCGCTACACGATCCTGAACCGCCCGGTGCGGCCCGCGCTGGAGGCGCGGTTCGTCGCGTGGGAACGCGTCCCATTGGATGCCGACGCGATGCACGTGGCGGCGCAGGCGCTGCTCGGCGAACAGGACTTCACCTCGTTCCGGGCGGTGTCATGCCAGGCGCGGCACGCGCGCCGCTGCGTCACGGCAATCAGCGCGCGCCGCGAGTGCGGAAACGTGATCATCGATATCGAGGCCAACGCGTTCCTGCACCACATGGTGCGCAACATCGTCGGTTCGCTGCTGGAAGTCGGGCGCGGCGAACGTCCGCCTGGGTGGATCGCCGAATTGCTCGCGGCCCGTGATCGCAGCATCGCCGGCGCCACCGCCAGCCCGCAGGGCCTGACCTTCATCGGACCGCGATATCCAGCGCAATGGGGACTTCCCCCAGAAGTGACGTTGTAGGAGCGCGCCGTGCGCGCGATTGAATCGCGACGGCATGGTCGCGGCCATGGGTCGCTCCTACACTGGTGTTATTGCACCGTAGGAGCACTCGTGGGTGCGACCGCCGGTTGCGTCATATCATGGTCGCCTGCACGCAGGCTCCCACGGGACTCGCTTCGCAGGAACGAACGTGCAGGCAATCGGATCGCATAAATGCATCGAACCCGTATCAAGATCTGCGGCATCACCCGCATCGAGGACGCACTGCTCGCGTGCGAGCTGGGCGCCGATGCGATCGGCCTGGTGATGACCCCGACCAGTCCGCGCTGCGTCTCGGTCGAGCGCGCGCGTGCCATTCGCGGCGCGTTGCCGGCTTTCGTGGACGCGGTGATCCTCACCCACGACCTGCCGGTGGATCGCGTGCGCAGCATCATCGATGCAGTACGGCCCGACCTCGTGCAATTCCATGGTCTCGAAGATGCCGCGTTCTGCGAATCGTTCGACATTCGCTACCTCAAGGCGCTGGGCATGGCGGGCGATCTCGATGTGCGCCTGCTCGCGGACGAGCACAAATGCGCGGCCGGGTTCGTTCTGGATGGCCACCCGCCGGGTCAGCAGGGCGGGCAGGGCAAGACTTTCGATTGGTCGCGCATCCCGCTCGATCTCGAACGCCCGCTTGTCCTCGCCGGTGGTTTGAACGCTAGCAACGTCGGTGAGGCGATCCGCGCGGTGCGTCCCTGGGCGGTGGACCTCGCCAGCGGTGTTGAATCCGCGCCCGGCGTGAAGAACGCCGACAAGATGCGCGCGTTCTTCGCGGCGGTGCATGCCGCTGGTGAGGAAGAAAACCCATAGCCGCTGCTGTGGCGCAAGCCGGGGCCGTCCAGCGCCTGGACTCAGTGGACGGCGGCCCGTGAAGCGGGATGGCGGGAGAGTTCCGGCGTAAAAGTGGGCACTGCTGCGGTGGATGATTGTGTTTCAAACTCTAGCGGGGGAACGATGCCCCAACGCAGAGTGCAAGCGGTAGCGATCGTGAAAGTCAACGTAGTTGGAATCATGCGTTGGATGCCAGGTGTTTCAAGACTGTGTTCAGTCGGCTGCGGCGTGACGCCCGTGACCTTGAGTTGCGCAGAGGTTTCGAAGCGATGCCAATGGCCTTGAGGCACCACCACTAGCTCACCCGGGTGAAGGGCGACACGATGTTGTTTGCCTTTTACAAGCAGTACGAGGGTTGTGTTTCCTTCAATGGCCATTACGAGTTCGTCGGCGCATGGATGGCGCTGAAGACCATGCTGAGTGATGAGAATCGGCTCCTTGTCCCGCTCGATGTCCGAAAGGAGTTCGGTGGCTTGCCGCTTGAGGGTGGTAACCAGTCCGGTACGCACGGAGTGACACTTCAGCATCACTTCCGTTCGCGCAAGTAGTCCTGTTTGGGTTCAAATAGCTCAATGCAATTACCTGCAGGATCTTCGACAAGTATTTGATTTCCACCGATACCGTGAACGATTTCGTTGCGAAACTGGACACCCTTTTCCCGCAGGCTTTCCACGATATTCCCCAAATCCGAAACTTGTAGGGATATGCGATTCCAGCCGCCGGGCTCGGGCTTCGTACCATCGGGCATGGCTTGGCCGCCTCCGCCCTGCAAGCTCGGGGCGCTGAGTAGCAAGCGTAGATCGCCACGATCGAGGATGGCGAAGGTAGGCGCTGGATGCATAACCACGCTGAAATCGAGATGCTCCGTGTAAAACTCTATCGCAGCATCCACATTGTCCACGATGTAACGTACGCTCACCTTTGACATTGCCAATCTCCGTTTTCTTTACGGGGCTGATGCTTGCGTTAAGCCGCCGCCGGAGCGGACGAAGCCCCGGAGGGTACTTAATCGCGCCAACGGTTAACGCGGTCGGCTGCAGCACACGTCAGACGCAATATACGCCATGATCGTTGATCGCACCCGGGATGCGTAGCTGCGTCTGCGCGGCCGATTTCGTCGCCTCACCGCCCGCAATAAACCCGCAATGTCGCCGTTGTCGGTGTTGCCCGCGACCCGGCCGCTTTCATCGAGGATATCGCCCGCATGACACCGGTTGAACCCGCACACCCACACATTACGAATGTTTGACTCCGGTGCCTTCCAAGGTCGTTTTCCACCGTTTCTGATCCGTCGAGACTTCGATCTTCACGGTGACCTCGGTCGGGGAGGTGTAGACATAGCTGATGCGGTCGTAGCTCTTCTTGCCGTGCTCGTCGTCTTCGCCAGTCTCGGTCCAGGTATTGCCACGGATGACCATTTTGGAGGCGAACGGTTTCGCACCGCTGCCGCCGACGGCGAACATCTCGTAATGCCAGTAGGTATTGTCCCGGGTGTTCCAGGTGTCCACCACCAGTGACTGGGCCTTGTGTCCGGACCAGTCGTTGTCGAAGCTGCACATGAGGAAGAGTTTGTTGGCAGACCAGCCACAGTGCTCGTCCCAGGTGAATGTGCCTGTCTTGCCGCCTTTTTTGTTTGGCGCCGTGGTGCCGTGGTAGATCCAGTGGCCCGCCTGTACGTCGAGGGCCTTGAGCTCAGGGGGGAGCGGTGGGAAGCCGGCGGCAAACACCGGGGCGGCTACTACGAGCAGGATGCTTAGAACGGCAATGCGCATGGGTACTTTCCTCAATCTATGGAACACGCGGAGTTCGCTTTGTTGTTTGATTGGCATACGACCCGCCACTCTGGATTTATTTTTTCAAAGACGGTAATTATTATGTGCTGCTGGCTTGCTTCAAGAAATTCCTGTTTTTATTCAAGTCAGCTTCGGTGGACTTCTCGGATTCGTGGCAGCCAACGTTCCGGGTATTGTATCCGGCGGACGGGGGCACAGACTCAGTTCATCGCGGCAAGATAGTCCGATACCGCCGAGACATCGCCAGCATCCGAGATTAGTGCGATGTAGCCGTCGGGGCGGATCAGTATAGAAGCCTGGGGCTTCATTTTTGAGAAGAAACAAGTGCTTTGTTAAAGAAGGCAAGAGCATCGGCGTTAATCTGCGCATACGCCTTGGCGCGACTCACGCTCGGAGGAGAGTTACATATCCTCGGAACGGCCTTTGCCAATTTGGCCGAACAGGGGCCTAGAAACACAAAATGGCCTGCCTTGGGAATCGTCTTGATACCGACCAGCGTCTTGATCAGCGGTGCGATGTGCAAAGCGTTTGCTTCCGGGGGTAATATTTTGCTGTCTTGTGCGTAGTAGAGGAACACGGGGCGATCAATGGAAGCGAGACCGGCCTTATCGAAAACGAAGCTCACCGGTGCCATTGCGAAGGCGGCTTTCACGCGCGGATCGTGAGGATTGCCCCAGCGGTCAAGGCTGCTCTCCACACCTGCAAAATACACCTCCATTCTCGCCACCCCCATGACACTTTCCGCTTTCTCCAGCCCGGCGCACATTTCGGCGTCGTGTGGATACTGTTTGCAGAAGCTGATGTATCGGCCAAATTGCGGTATGGCGCCGACGACCATCAGGGCGGTGTATCCCCCGGCGGAGAAGCCGGCGACGCCGATCCGATTCGGATCGATCAGTGCCTTCCAGCTGGGACTGTTCAAGAGCATGCTGATTGTGACCTTGACCTGGATCGGGCGGCCATCCAATACGGCAGGCATCCCGGCGCCGCTGGTGTCGAGATAGTTGTCCTTGGGATGCTGAAGGGTGGCGACGATGAAACCGTGACTGGCCAAGTACGTTGCCATATAGTGAAGATCGACATCGGAACCGCCATGGCCGTGTGAAATCACCACCAACGGCTTGGCGCCAGCGATAGCGGGTGCGTCCTTGGTTGCGTAAAGTTTGTAGGCCCCGACCCACGTGGCGCCCTTGGCATGTGCGGAGGGGTAGAACACGTACCCGGGCATGGTGCCGCCGTTGACCGGATCATGGATGGTGATCGACTTGAAGCCGACGCCGGTGCTGGCTTGCGCGAACGACACGATCGGCAGGACAAGCAACACCATGGCCAAACAGCACCACGGACGGACATTGCGGGTAAAGTAACTTGTCATATGGTTATTCGACTCCTGACGCCCGAAATCAGCGGCGCGCAGCGCATTCGCTGCAATGAATAATAGTTAGACACTGCGACGTGCGCCGATGAACTGTGCCGCATAAACCATCGCACCAACTGCCGCACCGATCACGAATGGAAACACAAGGATGGACATGGGCCAGATCAAACGCAACGCCTCGGCAATGGTGATGCCGATTGGGATTGCGATGATGTTGAGGTAGTTCGGCTTCTTGCCGCCGATGCGATAAAGCAAAGCAACCACGACGACTGCTGCGAAGCTTACGGCGAAGGCAATTACCAAGTGTGCCAAGTCATTCATCTTGTCGCGCCTGTTGTCTAAACCAATATAGGAGTTCCCCCGGCTGTGCCGGGGAGGCAGTAGAAGTTTGACGTTTCAGGAAGTCCATCGGGAAACTCCGAGTCGTGAGCCGCCAAGCACACGAAACGGAGAGTCCGATGGACGAGTATCAGAGCTTAAGCCATACGCAGTGGGAGTGTTTGTACCACGTGGTATT
>JBOHYW010000190.1:0-6947 GCA_050738155.1 Rhodanobacteraceae bacterium | reverse complement strand
GGGTGGGGATGGGGCTATGCGTGTGCCTGCTGACATTGACCCTCGCCGGCTGCGAACGCGGCATGCACGAAATGTACGACCAGCCGAAATACAAACCGCTGACACCAAGTACGTTGTTTGCGAACGGCAATTCGTCGCGCCCGCAAGTGCCGGGCACGGTGCCCTACTCCGCCGGCGCGCTGGCCGGCACCAGCAGCGGGCGCCACGACCGCGCCGCGTTGGTACCGCCGGCGGGTCCGGCAGTCGGCGTGGACGCACAAGGCAAATCGCTGGCGCAGGCAGGCCGGGCGGCGGAGCCGGGTTATTCCAATCCGCTGCCGATCACCATGAAGCTGCTGAAGCGTGGCCGCGAGCAGTTCAATGTCTACTGCGCGCCTTGCCACAGCCGCGCCGGCGATGGCGACGGCATGATTGCGCGGCGCGGCTTTCCGCATCCGCCGAGTTATCACACCGCGCGTTTGCGCAACGCGCCGGACAGTCATTTCTATCAGGTCATGACGCACGGTTACGGGGTGATGTATCCGTATGCCGCGCGCGTTTCGCCGCATGATCGCTGGGCGATCGTCGCGTATATCCGCGCCCTGCAATTGAGCCAGCACACGCCGGTGGCGGATTTGAGCAGTGCCGATCTCAAGGCGCTGAAAGCATCGGTCGCCTGCACGCAGGCTCCTGCAACCAGTCACTGCAGGAGCGAGCGTGCTCGCGATCATTGCGCGCAGGTGGCGCCTACGCCCCACTGTACCTCGCGTGCCCGCAACCACGGAGCGCAGCAATGAACCCGTGGCTGCCGCGCGAACGCACCCAGTGGGCCGCGCTGGTCACCGGCGTGCTGGCGCTGGTCGCGTGCCTGCTGCTGGGATTGTTTGTTTCCGCGCAACAAACGCTGTTGTCGTATCTGTTCGCCTTCTTGTTCTTCACGGGCCTGAGCGTTGGCAGTCTTGCGTTGCTGATGGTGCACGTGCTGACTGGTGGCGCGTGGGGTTATTACATCCGGCCCGCGTTGTTGGCCGCAGCGCGCGCGCTGCCGTTGATGGCGTTGCTGGCGATACCGGTGCTGGCCGGCATGCACGTTCTGTATCCATGGGCGCAAGCCAGTGAACTGACCCACGATGCCTTGCTGCGCAAGCAAACCTGGTATCTCGATCCAACTTTTTTCGTGATCCGCACGGTCGGCTACTTCGTCATCTGGATCGGGTTCATGGCAGTGGTGGGCCGCTGGGTCGGCAATCCCGACCGCGTGCGGGTATTGCCGCGGATCGCCGCGCCCGGCCTGATCCTGTACGGCGGATTGACCCTGCTGGCGTCGACCGACTGGACGATGTCGCTGACGCCGCATTGGCACTCGAGCGTGTACGGCATGATGGTCGCGACCGGTTGGTTGCTGGCCGCGGCCGCGCTGGCGACCTTGTGCGCGATGGCGATGCCGGCATCCGAAGATGCACATCCCCCGAAGTTGCTGCACGACCTCGGCAACCTGTTGCTGATGTTCGTGCTGGCGTGGTCGTACCTCGCCTTCATGCAATACCTGACGGTATGGATTGCCGACCTGCCGGATGAAACGAGCTGGTATATCCCGCGCACCCTGACCAGTTGGGAATACCTGGCGTGGTTCCTGATTGCTTTCAGCTTCGTGGTGCCGTTCGTCTTGCTGCTGTCACGGCGGGCGAAACGCAACCGCGCGTGGTTGGCAGCGATCGCGGCGATGTTGTTGTTCGCCAACCTGTGTGACGCGCTGTGGCTGGCGGTGCCGAACTTCCGCAGCGGCGGCTTTGCACTGCGCTGGACCGACCTGTGCGCGCCGCTCGGCATCGGCGCGTTGTGGTTGTGCGTGTACATCGGCCAGTTGCGCGCAGTGCGCCTGCCGGCGGCATTGGCGCTCGGCACGGCGCCCACCACGTCGACCAACCCAACGGAGCAGGCGCATGGCTGACGACATCAACCGCTACGGCCACGCAGCGCCAGTGCTTGCATGGCGGCGCGTACTGGTAATCGGCGCGATACTCGCGCTGATCGTGGTGATCGTGGTGATCGGCAATTACGCGGCGCTGCGCGTTTGGCTGGCGCCGCATCACGCGCAGGTGATGGCGCGGCGTGCGCGGGTTCCACCGCAGCCGCGGCTGCAGCCGCACCCGACGGCCGATCTGGCGGAGTTCCGCGCTGCGAAGCACAAGCTGCTTTCCAGCTATGCGTGGACGAATGCTTCGCATACCTACGCGCGCATTCCCATCCAGCGCGCGATGAGGATTTACGCGCAGCAGCACGCGGCCAAACCGGTACCGGCGTCCACGCAAGGGGGAACACCGCGATGAACGCCTTGCACCGATGCGTGTTCGCGGTCGCGGTATCCATACTGTCGCCGGCGATGGCCTTGGCTGGCAACCCGCCGCTTCGGCCCACCACGGTGCGCGCGCCGCCGGACCTGCGCAAGCGCGTCGGCTTCGAACAAAACCTCGGTGCGCAGGTGCCGATGGGTCTGCATTTTCGCAATGCGCACGGTCGCACGCTGACGCTGGGCGAGGCGATCGGCGGCAAGCCGACGTTGCTGGTGCCGGGATACTTCGACTGCCCCAACTTGTGCAGCATCGTGCGAACCGGTGTCGCCCACGCGGTTGCGCACAGCGGGTTCGTACCCGGCAAGCAGATCAACGTGGTGCTGGTCAGCATCAACCCGCGCGAAGGTCCCGCGGAGGCGAGCAAAGCGCAAGCCGATGACGAGCACGCGCACCCTGCCGCGCACGTCGCGCATTGGAAATACCTGACCGGCAGCAAGCGCGCCAGCGCGGCGTTGATGCACGCGATCGGCTTTCGCTATTTCTACGACCAGCGCAATGGCCAGTTCGACCACGCTGCCGGCATCGTGCTGCTGACGCCACGCGGCAAGGTTTCGCAGTACCTGATGGGGGTGAAGTTCCCGGCGCAAACGGTGCGGCTGGCTGCGGTCAATGCCTCGCACGGCAAGATCGGCAACATCGTCGACCGCCTGCTGCTGCTGTGCTGCCATTACGACCTGTCGACCGGCCGTTACACCCTGACCATCCATCGCATCATGCAGGCGCTCGGCGTGCTGACGGTGCTGGTGATGATCGGCTTGGTCGTGCTGTTGATGCGCAACGAACGACGCCGGTCTGCGCTGTTGCGTCAACAAGATCCGGACCACGCGCCATGAAGCCGCAACTGCACCTGCTGTCCGAAGCATCCAGCATGGCGCCGCGGATCGACACGCTGTTCTGGTTCATGATCGTGTTGTGCATGGTGGTCGCGGTCGGGGTGTTCATGGTCGCCGTGTACTTCATGGTCAAGTACCGGCGCGGCAGCCGCGCTGATCGCAGCGATCGCCACAAGCAGAGCACCGGCATCGAATCGACCTGGACGTTGATACCGCTCGCGATCTTCTTCGGCGTGTTCGTGTGGAGCGCCGTACTGTACGTGCAACTGCGCACGCCACCAGCCAACGCCGAAACCATCTACGTGGTCGCCAAACAGTGGATGTGGAAGATCCAGCATCCCGGCGGACAACGCGAGATCAACACCTTGCACGTGCCGCTGGGCAAACCAATTCGGCTGGTGATGACCTCGCAGGACGTGATCCACAGTTTCTCGGTGCCGGCGTTCCGGGTGAAGGAAGACGTGCTGCCGGGGCGCTACACCCAATTGTGGTTCACGCCCACGGAACTCGGGCATTTTCGGCTGTTCTGCAACCAGTATTGCGGACTCGACCACTCGAAGATGGACGGCGAGATCATCGTGATGCGCCCGGCCGCATATGCGCGCTGGCTTGACAAGCATGCGGGCCCCGAAAGCCTCGCCGCGCACGGCGCCGCGCTGTTCCGGTCCGCCGGTTGCAGCGGTTGCCATGGCGCCAATGCCTCGGTGCACGCACCCGACCTCGACGGCATCTACGGCCGCCGCGTGCATCTGTCCGACGGCAGCACGGCGGTCGCCGACAATCGCTATATCCGCGACTCGATCCTGCTGCCCGATTCGCAGGTGGTCGCCGGCTATTCGCCGATCATGCCTTCTTTCCAGGGCCAGTTGAGCCAAAGCGACGTACTGGCCCTGATTGCGTATTTGAAATCAACGACCAAGACGGCGCCGCACCCGCCGGCGGTCGGCTCGGAGAGCACCCATGAACGTCATTGACGCAGACGCAAGCCTTGCACCCAACGAACCGGCGCATGCTTCCGAGCCGAGCTTCTACAGCGACAAGCAGAACCTGCGCGGCTGGCTGTTGACCCGCGACCACAAGCGCATCGCGATTTTGTACGCAATCACGGTGACGATCTTTTTCATCATGGGTGGCGTCGCGGCAGCGATGATCCGGATCAATCTCATATCGCCGAACGGCGCGATCCTCGACCCGGAAACCTACAACAAGACCTTCACCTTCCACGGCGTGGTGATGGTGTGGTTTTTCCTGATTCCGTCGATCCCTGCCACGCTCGGCAACTTTTTGCTGCCGCTGATGATCGGCGCGCGTGATCTTGCGTTCCCGCGCCTGAACCTCATGAGCTGGTACCTGTTCGTGATCGGCGGTTCTTTCACGGTCGCGGCGCTGCTGCTCGGCGGCGTCGACACCGGCTGGACGTTTTACACGCCGTACTCGACGTTGTTTTCCAACTCCAACGTGATGCTGGTGGTGATCGGCGTGTTCATCACCGGCTTCTCGACCATCCTCACCGGCCTCAACTTCATTGTGTCCACGCATCGCCTGCGCGCGCCCGGCATGACCTGGTTCCGGTTGCCGTTGTTCGTGTGGGCGATGTACGCGGTGAGCCTGGTGATGGTGCTGGCGACGCCGGTGTTGGCGATGACGCTGGCGTTGATCGCCTTGGAACGCATCGCGCACGTCGGCATCTTCGATCCGGCGCTGGGCGGTGATCCGCTGCTGTTCCAGCACTTCTTCTGGTTCTACTCGCACCCGGCGGTGTACATCATGATCCTGCCGGCGATGGGCGTGGCCAGCGAGATCATCCCGGCGTTCGTACGCCGCCGCATCTTCGGCTACAAGTTCATGGTGTATTCGATGCTGGCGATCGCCACCATCGGCTTCATGGTGTGGGGCCACCACATGCTGGTCGCCGGCATGTCGGTGTACGCGGGGATGGTCTTTTCGCTTTTGAGTTTCGTGGTCGCGGTGCCCTCGGCCATCAAGATCTTCAATTGGACGGCGACGCTGTACAAGGGCGAGATCAGTTTTCCGGCGCCGATGATCTACGCACTGGGCTTCGTTGGGCTGTTCCTGATGGGCGGCCTGACCGGCCTGGTGCTGGCGTCTGGCGCACTCGACGTGCCGTTGCACGGCACCTATTTCGTGATCGCGCACTTCCACTACGTGATGGTCGGCGGCTCGGTGATGGCGTACCTCGGCGGCATCCACTTCTGGTGGCCGAAGATCACCGGACGCAAGTTCCACGAAGGCTGGGCGCGCTTCTCGGCAATCCTGATGTTCTTCGGCTTCAACCTGACCTTCTTCCCGCAATACATCCTCGGCTACGAAGGCATGCCGCGCCGCTACGCGACGTATCCACCGCAGTTCCAGGATCTCAACGTGCTGTCGTCGGCGGGCGCGTCGATCCTGGCGATCTCGTACCTGCTGCCGGTCGCGTACCTTTTGTGGTCGCTGCGCTACGGGCCGGCCGCGGGCTTCAACCCATGGCATGCGCGCGGACTGGAATGGCAAACCTCGTCGCCGCCGCCCAAACACAACTTCGTGCGCGCACCGGTGGTACGCGAGGCTTACGCCTACGAATCCGAGTCGCCCGAGGAACTGACGCCATGAACGCGCGCGCCGCCGAGCTTGAACACGCGCCCCCGCGCGAGCCCAAGGAACAATTCGATGACCTCGGCCAGCAGCACGAAACCGCGCAACTCGGCATGTGGATATTCCTTGCGACCGAGATATTGTTCTTCGGCGTGCTGTTCGCCGGTTACACCATTGGCCGTATCCGCGATCCACAAGGTTTCGTGATCGGCAGCAAACACACTGAATTGCTGTACGGCGCGGTCGAGTCGGCAATCCTGCTGTTCAGCAGCGCCGCGGTGACCTGGGCGGTAATCCTGATCGAACAGGTCGAACCGCCAGGCGGCAATCAACATCACGACGTCCGCAGCCTGGTGACCGGCCTGCTCGGGTTCGCGATGCTGTGTGGCGTCGCCTTCATCGTGTTGCACGGGGTCGAGTACAAGCACGAATACGACGAGCACCTGATGCCCGGCATCGACTACGCGCAACACGGCCCATTCGCGAAACAAATGGAATTGTTCTTCTTCGTGTATTACGCGCTGACCCTGTTCCACACCCTGCACGTGCTGATCGGCACGGTGTTGCTGGCGGTCATGGCGATGCTGGTGCGACGCGGAACCATCCATTGCCGATACAGCACGCCGCTGGTGGTCGGCGGCCTGTATTGGCACCTGGTCGACATCGTCTGGATATTCCTGTTTCCGCTGATCTATCTGGTGGACAGAACATGATGAGACCCGGAACATGATGAGATCAGGAACATGAGGCGCGAAGTGCGCGAGGCAGCCAAGGTGCCGGCGCTTGGACTGCTGGCGTTGTTGATCTTGCTTGCGGTCAACATCCTGCTGGCGTTCATGTCGGTCGGCTGGATACGGCCGCTGATCGCACCACTGATCTCGGCGGTGATGGCGGTGATCCTGCTCGCCTGGTACATGCGCTTGACCCGCGCCACCATCGTGCTGCGGCTGGTCGCGGCGGTCGGTTTCCTGTGGCTGTGCCTGATGATCGGGCTGTCATTGACCGACTACCTGGCACGCCCGCTGGTGCCGCCGCCGTGGTGACGCAAGTATCGCCCTTGTTCACCTGCCTTATACCGTAGGCCGGCTCAAGACCGAAGGTCGGAGCCGGCAGGGCGATCGTGACCTTACCATCTGCCGGTTCCGTCGCTGCGCTCCTTGAACCGGCCTACGCGCCTTAGCGCGCC
>JBOHYW010000189.1:0-6973 GCA_050738155.1 Rhodanobacteraceae bacterium | reverse complement strand
ACTCACTTCCGCTGAGTGGGGAGCCATGGCGCGAATGACCGCTGCCGGCGGCGCATGGGTGGGTTCCAATGGCTGGCGCAGGGCGGATGGATATTTCGCCACCGCGCACGGCAACACACCCGGCGCCAAGCGTTTCATCGACCCGGTGGCTTGGCCCACGATTCGTGGCCGTAGACGATGCGCCAGCCCTGCGGGAGGTGTTGCCACACGTAGGTAACGACGAAGGCGCTGGTGCCGACCTTGCCGTCCGGCCGAACGTGGCTCGAGCGCAACGGC
This sequence comes from Rhodanobacteraceae bacterium, assembly GCA_050738155.1. Lineage (GTDB taxonomy): Bacteria > Pseudomonadota > Gammaproteobacteria > Xanthomonadales > Rhodanobacteraceae > 66-474. The sequence continues at coordinate 6,697 of JBOHYW010000189.1, read as the reverse complement.
CAGGTAAGGATCTCGATGTCTGGCTCGAGCGCCGTGAACATGGGCGTTCCGCGTTGCGCATATTTGGCAGCGCTTCTGCCGTGGTGCCACCATTTCAGTTGCTGCGCGTGCAACGCCTGCCAGCCGCGTATCACTTCGCCGTTGATCGCGAACACCAGGTTCGGCGTGCGCACCATCGACGCCATGAAACCATCGGTGTCGTGCGCGTTGGCGGCGACAAGCATCTTCGCCATCTGCGATCGGATCGCCTGCTGTGCGGGCGACGCCGAGGATTGCGCGCAAGCGCCGCCCGCAAACAGGCCAACGCAACTCATTGTGACAACCAGAATGACCGGCTTCATCGGCGTGCTCCTCGATTGCGGGTTTCGGGGTTTCCCCGATCAGCGTACGCCGCGGCATCGATCATGTCTTGCAACACCGCCCGCGAGGCATCCGGTCGAATCAAGACGGCACACTACTCCATTCCGGTCTGCATCCTGGCTTCGCACGACATCACGGTTGTGGGCTGGTACCGTCGGTTACCTGCACGCGGGCTCCTGCACTTGGCTTGCCGTCGAGACACCCCGCGCCTTCCAGGGTGGCGCGAATCGCTTGCTCGATGGGCGTGCAAGGCAACGATTCCAGCGCTTCCTGCAATCGCCGTCCGTCCAGTCGAATCGGTGTCTGCCACAGGTAACGCATCTTGCGCAGCTCGCGCAGCGTTTCGTTGAACGGTGAAGCCAGCATGACCAGCCACCATGGGAAACGTGTCGCGACGATTTCGCTGTTTCCCGTGGCGCGACGGATCACCTGCACCATCGCTTCGCCATCCAGCCAGTATCCCGGAAAGTGGAAGCGCGTGAACGGCGCAAACCCCTCGGCACGATCCAGCAACCGTGCAAACGTCTCGGCCACGTCCGGCAGGTAGGCCCACGCATGGCCCAGGCTCATCGGACCCGGATAGCGCACCCTTCGCACGGGTTTTCCGGGCTCGACCAATCCTTGCGTGAACCAGTTGTTGACCGCGCGCGGACCAAGGAAGTCTCCGCAACGGAGGATCAGCGCAGGTACCCCTTCACGAGAGGCATGTTCGAGGCGCTGTTCCATGGCCACGCGCAGTTCGCCCTTGCGGGTGATCGGATGCTGCGGCGAATCTTCGGCAAGCAACGGAAACGCATCCGGTCCGTAGTTGTAGATGGTGCCGGGCAACACGACCCTTGCGCCTACCTTGCGGGCGGCCGCGATGGTGTTGTCGAGCATCGGCAACACCACACGGTCCCAGCCACGGTAGCCGGGCGGGTTTACCGCGTGGACGATCGCATCGGCACCGGCAGCAGCACGCAGTACGTCGTCGGCAACCAATGCGTCGCCGCGCACCCACTCCACGCCGCTGTTGTCATCCGAAGGCAGCGTGCGTGCCATGCCGCGTACACGCCAACCGTGACGCAAAAGTGCGCGGCAGGTTTCATTGCCAATGCCGCCGCGGGCACCCACGACGAGGGCTGTCTTGATCGTTTGCATGATGGACTCCTTTGGGTTTCCGAATGGCTTCGGACACGAGGATTGCGCCGTGGCTGGAAAAAGAAAATTGCCTAATCGCCAACTTCTGCTATACAAATATGCATGGCCAAGATTGAACCCCGCTGGGATCTTTACCGTTCCTTCCTCGCGGTCATGTGCGAAGGCAACCTGTCGGCCGCGGCGCGCGCTCTCGGCATGACCCAGCCGAGTCTCGGGCGGCATGTGCGGGAGCTGGAAACTGCGTTGGGCGTGGCCTTGTTCGCGCGTTCGCCACGAGGTCTAGTCCCCACCGACAAAGCCCACGAGCTGCTGCCGCATGCGCAGGCGATGGCGGCGGCCACCGCTTCCTTGCGCCGCGCGGCGACGATCGACGGCAAGGCCGTACGCGGTGTGGTGCGCGTCACCGCCAGTGAAGTAATGGGCGTGGAAGTGTTGTCGGCGATGCTGGCGACGTTCCGCGAACAACATCCCGCGGTGATCATCGAGCTGTCGCTGTCCAACCGCTCCGAGGATTTGCTGCGCAAGGACGCCGACGTGGCGGTGCGCACGGTCCAACCAACCCAGAAAGCATTGGTGACGCGCAAGCTCGGGCAGGTGATGCTTGGCGTGTATGCGCACCAACGTTATTTGCGGCGCTGCGGCCGCCCGGCCACAGCAGCCGAGCTCGCGCAACACGGCATGATCGGATTCGACCACGAACCTGCGTACGTACGCGGCATGCGGCCCGAGGGGTTTCCCTACGTCCGCGAGGTATTTGCCCTGCGCACCGATAGCGACGTTGCCGCACTGGCGGCGCTGCGCGCCGGGTTCGGCATCGGCATGTGCCAGGTACCGCTTGCCGCGCGCGATCGCCATCTGGTGCGCTTGCTGGCAAACGCCGTGGCGGTGCCCATGGGTCTTTGGCTGGTGATGCATGAAGACCTGCGCCGCACTCCGGCCGTGCGTGCGCTGTTCGATCACCTGGCCGATGCGCTGATCGAGTACGTGCGGAGCGCTGCCTAGAGTTGCCGGTCGGGAAAGCTCCCGGTCAAGAATTCGACGAACACCGCAACCTTGGGGCTGACCAACCGCCGCGAGTTGTGCAGGACCCACAGTTCGGTCGCAGGTTTCGGGTACTTGCCCCACATCGCCAACGTGCCTTCGGCGATATCGGCACGCACCAGTGAGCCGGGCAGCAGCGCTGCGCCGATGCCGGCGCGCACGGCGGCGCGAACCATGGCCAGCGTCGACAGCCTCAGGCGATGAATGGGAGTGAGATGCATCGTTTGTCCGTTGGCTTCGAAATGCCACACGTCGTCGTCCACGAACCGTGGCATCACCACCGCCGGGACGGCGGCGGGCGAATCCGCATCGGTCGTCTTAGGCATCGGCAATGACCGCGGCGCAACGACCAGGATGTCGTCGCGTGCGAAACATCGACCAACCAGTTGGCTGTCCGCTCGCGGATTGACGCGGATCGCGACGTCGAAGGCGTCGTCGACCAGATCGACATTGCGGTCGTTCGCCACCCACTCGAGTTGGACGTCGGGATAGCGCGAGACGAATTCCGCCGCCAGCCTGCCACCCAGCGTGTTGGAAAAAAGTACCGGCGCACTGACCTTGAGCATTCCGCGAGGCAATGCATTGCCGGCCGCGAGGTTCTGGCCAACCTCCTCGATGTCGCGCAACAGGGTGTGGGTGCTTTCGTAAAGCGCCTGCCCTTCGGGAGTCAGGCGCAGGGCGCGCTGGCCGCGCTCGAGCAAACGCGTTCCCAACGATTCCTCCAGAAGCCGGATGCGGCGGGACAGGGTCGCCTTGGGGCGGCCACTCTCCCGGCTGGCCTTGCCAAGGCTTCCGGCTGCGGCCACCCGATGGAAGTCGGCCAACGCGGACAGGTCCATGGTATGTACCATAAATGGAACGATGTGTTCGAATTCTATGGCTTACAAACAAGAAATGGAACGATCATAGTGATTTCACAGTCGCGACACCACCACGACATGCCAACCATCCGTCACGGAGTACCCATCATGAACGCAGCCATCGAACATCCGCAGCCACTAATCCACCCCACCATCTGGGATCCGGTCACCGTCGGACGCATGCACCTCAAGCATCGTCTGGTCATGGCGCCGATGACCCGCAGCCGCGCCAATCCGGATGGCACGCCCGGCTCACTGGCACCGGAGTACTACGCCCAGCGCGCCGGATTCGGGTTGTTGATCAGCGAAGGCACGCAACCCTCGGCCGACGGACAGGGTTACCTCACCACGCCGGGTCTCCACAGCGAGGCGCATGTTGCCGGTTGGCGAGCAGTGGCTTCCGCGGTGCACGCACGCGGCGGGCATTTGTTCATCCAGCTCATGCACGTGGGCAGGATGTCGCACCCGGACAACACGCCACACCATCGCCAATCGGTGGCACCGTCGGCGATCGCGCCGGGCGTGGACATGTTCACGGCCAAGGGGCCAAAGCAAGCGCCGCTACCGCGGTCGTTGTCGAGCGACGAGATCCACGCCACCGCGCAGGATTTTGCCGACGCCGCCGGGCGCGCCGTCGAAGCCGGCGCCGACGGTGTCGAGATCCACGGCGCCAACGGCTACCTGATCCAGCAATTCCTGGCGCCGAATGCCAATCAACGCAGCGACGACTACGGCGGCTCCATCGAGAACCGTGTGCGTTTTGCACTGGAAGTGACGGCGGCCGTCAGCGCGCGGATCGGTGCCGCGCGCACCGGAATACGCCTTTCTCCGGGCAGCCATCTGGGTGGTCTCGACGAAGGTCCGGAAGGACCGGACCTGTACCGGCACCTGGTCGAACGGTTGGCCGAATTCGATCTCGCCTACCTGCACCTTGCACACGCAGGCAACGATGACTTGCTGCGCGAGATCCGCCGGGCATGGCCGAACGCGCTGCTGGTGAACCGCAGCAACCGTCCGCTGGAAGCGTTGGGCGCCGACATCGAATCCGGTTTGGCCGACATGGCCGTGGTGGCGCGCTGGGCGCTGGCCAATCCCGATTTCATCGAACGTATCCGGCTTGGTGCACCCTTGAACGAACTGGACCCGACCACGTTGTACGGCGGCGGCGCTGCCGGCTACACCGATTATCCGATGCTCGCCGAGGCGGCATGATCGCATGCGTGCTGGCGATTGTTGCGTGTGTGTCGCGCAGCGATCGCCAGCGTTGTGCGATGCAGATTCCATTTTTACGTCAATACAATTGAATCGGCCGGGCAGGCATTCCGAATGAACCAGAAAGCTTCGGACGCGGATTCACGCGGATGAACGCGAATAAGACAAGGATTCGATGGAAATCAGTGCCCATCGGCATTTTCCGTTTTGATCCGCGCCAGGGCCGTGCTCTTTCTTGTGTAGAAATAGAATCACTGGTTTCTCGATTGCGTATCGCTACTCGATGACCCGTCTTCGACCAGCGCCTTCACCCTGCGTGCGTCATCCACGGTAGCCACGACCCCGCACCATGGTCCCCGTCGCGCAAGTGACCGATGGCGGCTGCGGCATCGGCGATCAAGTCCCGACGCTGGCCAAGCCGCAAGTCAGCGGCCGGGTTTTCCTCTCGCCGTGGTTCAGTCGTGTACCCGCTCGGCGATGAAATCCGTGAACACGCGAACGCGCCGGGACAGGTACTGGCCGGGCGGGAACACGGCGAACACGTTGAGGTCGGGTGCGCCTTCGTACCACTCGTAGTCGTCCAGCACGGTCACCAGCGAGCCGGCGGCCAGCGCGTCGCCGACTCCGAAGGTCGGCACCAGGATCAGGCCGACACCTGCAATCGCGGATTCGCGGATGAACCCGCCACTGGTGCTCAGGACCCGGACGGGTACGTGCACCTGCCCGGTTTTTTTGTCACCGTCGCGGTAGTGCCACACGTTGATGTTCGACACACGGCTGTAGCGTATGCAGTGATGGTGCTCGAGATCATCCGGCGTCCTGGGTAGTCCGAACTTTTCCAGATAGTCCGGGCTGGCGCAAACCACCAGACGAACCCGGGTCAGTCGCCGTGCGCGCAGGCTGGAATCGGGCAATACGCCCACCCGGATCGCCATGTCGAAACCATCCCGCACCAAGTCCACGCGACGATCATCGAAATCCGCGTCGATCAACAGATCCGGGTGGCGATCCATGAATTCGAGTAACGCGGGCGCCACGTACAGCATGCCGAAGGTCAGCGGCGCGGCGATCCGCAGACGGCCGCGCAGCGTACCGCCTACATCGGAAACGGCCTCTTCGGCCGCATCCAGTTCGGCGAGCACGGCAAGGCTGCGCTCGTAGAACGCGGCGCCCGATTCGGTCAATTTCTGGCTGCGGGTGGTACGCACCATCAACTGCGCGCCGAGCCGCGACTCGAGCGCCTTCAGGCACCGGCTCACCACCGACTTGGCAACGTTCAGGCGATCGGCGGCACCACTGAGGCTGCCCGCCTCCACGACCTCCACGAAGACCTTGAGTTCGAAGAAGCGATCCATTGTTGCCGCAAAGGGAACAGTCTTTTGCGACGTTAGCCGTTTTTTCTTGCCTCGGCAATCGACATCTAGGCGCGTGTCGATTATTGCCGGAGCGCATCATGAATCGTTGTCGTTATCCTGTTTCAGTACACGTTGTACGTCACCACGTTCGCGCCTGGGTGGCGCTGCTTCTGGTGCTCGTTGCCGGAGTGGCGATGGCGGCGTCAACGCCAAGGCTCGAATTGCAGGCAGGGCAAAGTTACAAGTCCGCCAAGGGCAGCCCTGCGATGGCCGTGTTCGTCGAAGGCATCTTCGCCGAGCACTCCATCGGTTCGACGCGCTTCACCTGGGCGCCGGATGTTGCCGCAGGCTGGATCGACGGCCGCAACGAGTCGCACTATCGCCATGTCCGTTACACGACGGCGGACCACATCTGGTTGTTGGCGGCCGGCGCGCGTTTTCGTTACGGCTCGCACGACAACTGGTACCACCACCTGTTCTTCAGTTTCCAACCGGCGCTGCATACGGGCCGAACCCGGGCATTGAGCAGTGCCTACGAATTCGTCAGCACGCTCGGCTGGCAAGCCCGGCGATTCAGCGTCCAGATTCGCCATATTTCGAATGGTTCACTGCACGAGCCGAACTGCGGCGAAACGATGTTGCTGCTGGGCGTGCGCCCGCACTGACACGCGTTGGTTCGGTCACCCAGCGATACGCACCGGTGACGCTCGACGCCACGCTCAACCAGAC
>JBOHYW010000188.1:0-7009 GCA_050738155.1 Rhodanobacteraceae bacterium | reverse complement strand
GCTTGATCGTGGCGTTGCCGCAATTGGTGCTGGGCCCTGCAATAGCAATTCTGTTGTACCAGAAATGGGCCGACGCACGGCTCGTGTTGGTCGCCGGACTACTGTTGATAGCGCTGGCCTGTTTTTTCGGCGCGCAATTGACCGCGTCCTGGAATCGTGACCAATTCGTCCTTGCGCAAGGGCTGCAGGCGCTTGGACAACCCATGGCCATCGTATCGATGCTGTTCCTGTGCACCAGCGTCGTGACGCCCGATGAAGGGCCCTTCGTGTCCGGCAGCATCAACACGTTGCGCGGCCTGGGATTGCTGGTTGGACCGGCGCTCGTGGGACAACTCGTCGTAGTGCGTCAGCGCTTCCATTCGGACATGCTGCTCGATCATGCGGCGCTTGCAGTCAATGTTTTTCCGCGCGCGCCCGATCCTGCACAACTCTCGCATTTCGTCGGCCAGCAATCTGCGGTGTTGGCGATCGCGGACGCCTACCGCGTGCTGGGTGTACTAGCGCTGCTCCTGATTCCACTCGCGTTGTGCATGGCTTATATCCCCGCCCCGGACACGCACCCTGCCTCGACACGCGCAACCAATTCCTCCAACGCTGACCAATAACCCGCCATGGCCATTTCGAAGAGAACCAAGCTTGCCACCGTGGCTGCACTGCTCATCGTGGCGGCCGTCGGCTTGGTCGGCCTCAACCGCCCTGAATCCAGCGCATCGACCCAGTCCACCGATGATGCCTACATCCAGGCCGACTTCACCCTTATGGCGCCGCGCGTAGCGGGAACCATCGACGATGTTCTGGTGAGGGAAAACCAGCACGTCAAGAAGGGACAATTGCTCGCAACCATCGATGATCGCGATTTCGTGGTCGCCGAGAAAGCGGCCAATGCCGCGGTCTCCGGTGCCCAGGCGGAAATCATCAGCCTGAAGTCGCATCTCGCGCAACAGGAGAGCGTAATACACCAGGCACAAGCCGCCGCTGCAGCTGCCAATGCCGCCCTCAAGCTGGCCACGGAAAACCGCAAGCGCTACCAAAACCTGGCCGAGGACGGCTCGGGGACAATACAAGCGATGCAACAAGCGGAAGAGCAACTCCGCATCCAGTTGGCCAACCATGAAAAGAGCACCGCCGGCGTGCAAGCCGCCAAGCAACAGCTGGCCGTTTTCAAGGCTGATCTGGAGAAGGCGTGGGCAGCACTGGATGCGGCACGAGCCGCGCGAGACGCCGCGGATCTGAGACTCTCCTACACGCGCATCACCGCACCAATAAGCGGCACCGTCGGCAAAAAATCCGTCCGCACCGGGGCATTCGTGAATGTCGGCCAGCCATTGCTGGCTATCGTTCCACTCGATGCCGTTTACATCACCGCCAACTATCGCGAAACGCAACTTGCGCGCGTCCGGCCTGGCCAAGCCGTCGACATCACGGTGGATGCATTTCCGGGTGAAACCTTGAAAGGCACGGTGGAAAGCCTGGGGCCAGCCAGCGGCGTCAGCTACTCCGCGGTGGCGCCCCACAACGCCACGGGAAATTTCACGAAGATCGTGCAGCGATTCCCTGTCCGCATCGCCGTCAATCCCGGCCAGGCAATGGCGAAGAAACTGCGCGTCGGCATGTCGGTCACGCCGAACATCCACGTTGACGATTGAGCCGGTCGCGCGAAGCGCCCACCTCACATCTCGGCCGTCTGACTTTCCGCCGTCAGCGCGAACACTGTTGCGCATTCCACAACGCGATGTGTCCGTTGACGGGGCTACCGATAAACCTGGCGCAGCACTAGCTTGAACTGACAAGACGTGCCAGTGATCAGGGCAGCGCACCCACCTGGATTCCAACATGCGCAAGCTGACTTCGAGAATGCAAATCCCCGCATCCAGTCAAAAAGCGCCTATGCGAAAGATTGATGATCGCGACACCTTCATCCCTTTCGTTGCCGACGAGGAACCCGACCGGCGCCGCGCGGCGTGGATGGCCGCGGCGCAGGCGGGTGACCGCCGCGTCTATGAGAAACTGCTGGCCGACTCGGTGGCGTTGATTCGCGCGGCCGCGCGACGCCGGGGCGTGGCCCACGATCACTTGGATGACGTGGTGCAGGAGACCCTGATCACTGTGCACCGCGTGCGCCATACCTACGATCCGACCCGTTCCTACGATGCGTGGCTCAGTGCGATTGCCAGTCGCCGGGCGATTGACTCGCTGCGCAGCCGCGGTCGTCGCGACCGCCGGGAATTGCACGACGATGCGGCGCTGGCAATCCATGCCGGGGTAGACGACGCCAGCGCCGCCGCCGAGCGCCAGCAGCAGGCGCAGTACCTGCACGCAGCCGTTGCGGAATTGCCGCCGGCCCAACGCGAGGCGGTGGAGCATCTGGGACTCAAGGAACGATCGCTGACCGAAGCCGCCGCGCAAACCGGACGCGCCACTGGCGCGCTGAAAGTAAGTTTGCACCGCGGCCTGAAGGCGCTGCGCGGAAGCATGCGAAAGGATGACTGAGGACGCCATGACCGACCCGCATTCCATGTCGCGCCGGGCACGCAGATCGCCGACATGTATCAAGCCAGCGACTGCCTGGTGTTCATCATCGGCTTTTCGATACCGCTGTCTGCGTTGATGGTGTGGCTGTTGCGCCGCGCCTGCCCGTTGCGCCCGGTGCCCACTGCGGTGATGTTGGGCCTGGCCAGCGCGGCCGCCTCGGCTTGCCTGCTGCAGGTCTGTCATACGTACGACACGGCCGCCATCGACCTGTTGACGCATGCGCTGGCCGTGGCCGTGGTGATCGCGTTGAACGCCGCGCTGAGCGAACGTTTGTTGTCGAAAGCGTGAGACAAGTAACCCTGCGCCGGTTCGCAACGAATACGTGAGCAGGCATGGCGCCGCCATGCCCTTTCCTCCACGCAGATACTCATGAACAGTACCTCCGTCAACTGCGCGCTGCGTTTCGAAATTGAGGCCTCCGTCGGAGAACAACAAGTGACTGAACCCATGAACCTTGATCAGGTGTCTGAAACCATGACCCTGCATCGCGCCCTGTGGGCCGGCCGGCTAATGAGCGCGATTGTCGTTGTCGTTCTGGTGGCAGACGGCACTATTCAGCTTTTCGCGCCGGCACAGATCGCGAGCATGTTGCAGGAAACCGGGTTCGCGATGGACCTGACCCGTGTCATGGGTTCGATCGTGCTCGTCTGCGCCATTCTTTACGCCATCCCGGCCACCGCCGTTCTCGGCGCGATCCTGGTGACGGGCTATCTGGGAGGCGCCATCTGCGCCCATGTCCGCATTGGTGAGCTGGGATCGCCACCGGAAATCATTTCCCTGCTTCTGGGCGCGCTGACATGGGGCGGCCTCTACGCGCGCGATCCCCGCATCCGGGCCATTCTGCCGCTCATCCGTTAAATCAATCGGGGCAGTGTTCTGCCCCTCAACATCAGGAAAAACACATGTTTTTAGTCATGGGAATCACAGGCAAAGTCGGTGGCGCAACGGCAGAACATCTGTTGGCGCACGGCAACAAAGTACGCGCGCTGGTCCGCAATCGAGAGAAGGCGGCCAACTGGGCGAACCGGGGCGTGGAACTGGTCGATGGCGACTGGAACGATGCGGCTTCCATCGAGCGGGCGCTCGACGGCGTCGACGGCGCATTCGTCATGCTGCCGACCGTCTGGGCACCCTCGCCGGATTTCAAGGAAGCCAAAGGTGTCATCTCGAACTATGTCGAGGCACTGACCAAGGCCGCGCCGCCGCGTGTGGTTGCGCTCTCGTCGATGGGGGCGGACCGAACCAGCGGGCTGGGACTGATCACGTCCCTGTCGCTGCTGGAGCAAGGCTTTCGCGACTTGGCGTCGCCGGTCGCTTTTGTGCGCGCCGGCGAGTTCTTCGAGAACTACCTTTACGGCCTGCACGTCGCCCAGGGCGGCACGCTACCGGTCTATGGCAACCCGACAAATCGGCAATCGGCCATGGTCGCGACCAACGATATCGGCGCCGAGGTCGCAAAGCTTCTGAGCGGTCCGGCGTGGTCTGGGCATCGGGTCATCGAACTCGGCTCAATGGTGAGCGCGGATCAAGTCGCTGCGCAATTGGGTGAAGTCATGCAGCTCGACGTCAAGGCCTTTGCCATCCCGCGAGAAGAATGGCCGGCAGCATTCGAGCAGATGGGCATTCCGAAGGGTCAGTCCGGACCGGCCGAAGCGATGTATGAGGCCCTCAACGCTGGATGGATGAAGCTCGGAGTCGAGGGTACGGAGCACGTCCCGGGCACGACGTCCGCCCGCGATGTCTTCGCGACGGCCCGGAAGGCCGCTACAGCGTAGGCCCGCGGATCACTTCCTTGAACCACCCATCAGTCAGACATACAAGAGATCACAAATGAACAGATTGGAAGGCAAAATTGCGCTCATCTCGGGCGGCACAACCGGGATGGGGGCGGCGATCGCGAAGCGATTCCAGACGGAAGGTGCCACGGTGATCGCCACGGGCGCCAACCCGGAAACACTGGAGAAGGCTAGGAAGGAACTGCCCGGTGTCGAAGTCGTCGCCAGTGATGCTTCGGATATCGAGGCCATCCGGGCCTTGGCGGCGAAAGTCGTGCGGGACCACGGGCGCATCGACATCCTGGCGGTCAATGCGGGAACGGCCGGTTACGTGCCCGTCGGCAAGGTCGAGCCGGACTTTTTTGATCGCATCTTCGATCTCAACGCCAAAGGCGCGTATTTCCTCATGCAGGAGGTGGTTTCCGTCATGCCCGATGGCGGAACCATCATTCTCACCTCGTCAATTGCACACGCGATAGGGATGGCCAACAACTCGGTATACGCAGCGAGCAAGGCGGCCCTCCGATCCATGGGGCAAACATTCGCGGGTGAACTTGCCAGCCGCGGCATCCGGGTGAACACGATCAGCCCCGGGGCCGTCGCCACGCCGATCTGGACCAAGCTCACGGGCGCCACGGGTGAACAGTTGCAGGCCATGGAAAACCAGATTGCGGCCAAAGTCCCCATGAAGCGCGTGGGACGCCCCGCTGACATCGCGGGTGCCGCGCTCTTCCTTGCTTCGGACGACTCGGCATACGTGACAGGCGTCGATCTGCCCGTTGATGGCGGCGTTCTTGCCATCGGCTTCGTTTAATAGTCAACCAGATCATCAAGACATTCGGCGTGGCGCCGGAAGAGGCCGGATACAAGTGGCCCACGCCAACTTTCATTGAGGCGAGCCAAGGCATGGAACCACATTGCTCAACGGGTGTGATCTTGTATGGCCTACGCTTGACCTTACGCGAGTCGAACGCTTCGGCGTCAAGACAATAACCGCTCGAGGGCAACTTGACAGAAGCTGCGACTGGCCGCTTGTGTCCCAGGCTGTGTGAAAACGCTTTTGCGTATCACGGTTGTCACACAGCCTAGACCCGTTGCTGCAGGTGACGACCGTCTGCCCTCGGCAAGGCTGGTCGGCCACGGAGGTTTGACATTCGCGGCCTATCAACCCACTGGCAATGCTTCATATCAGGCGTCCGGGCGATGCAATCCGGGTACAGCGACAACAAGCTTAGGTTGGCGTCCATCGAACCGGCAGCAGTCCGGTATCAGATTCGGAGCTGGTCGTCTTCGGCAAAGGCGCGGACAACGTACTCCAGGAACGAGCGGACGCGCATCGGCACATAGCGCCGCGCCAGATACAGCGCATTGATCGGCAACGCCGGCACGGGTGAGGTCTGCAGGATTTGGCGCAACTCACCGCTCGCCAGTGCGTCGCTGAACAGGAACTCCGGAGCCATGGCGATCCCCATGCCGCCGATCGCCATGGTGATGATGACTTCGGGAGAGTTGCCGCGGACTCGGCCGGCGACCTTGGCCGGCATCTCTTCGAACGGCCAGGTCGTACCCGTCGCAAGTGATGTGTACAGGATGCAGTGATGTGAGCGCAACTCCGCCGGTGTCTTCGGCGTGCCGCGCTCCTGCAGATAGCGCGGCGAGGCAACGCAGATGCGGCGCGCGGTGCCGATCCGCTTGGCGTGCAGGCCGGAGTCGGCGATCTTGCCGATGCGGATGGCCACATCGATGCCGTCTTCCACCAGGTCGACGAAACGGTCATGCACGGAAAATTCCAGCGCCAACTGCGGGTACTGGTGCATGAACTCCGCTGCGAGCGGCAGCAGCTTGCGACCAGCGAAGACCGGCGGGCAAGCGATGCGCAACGTGCCTTGCGGCTCGCCGGCACGTTTGAGCTGTGACTCGACTTCGCGCACCTCCTCAACGATGCGACGCGCTTCGACGTACAAGCGTTCGCCTTCTTCTGTCATCGACAGCTTGCGGGTCGAGCGCCGCAGCAGGCGCACGCCGAGTTGCGCTTCGAGCGCAGCGATCTGCTTGCTGACGCGCGGTTGGGAGGTACCCCGCTCGCGCGCCACCGCTGAGAAGCTGCCGGTTTCGATCACCCGGACAAAGGTTTCCCACAAGATCAGCCGATCTGTACTCATTCCGAATTCGATATGGGTTATATGCGGATTGTCGGTCTTATCAACCGGATCTGGAATAGGCATTGTAGGCCCCGCAGGCACCCATGCCATTGCGGAGACCGGAAGATGAACCTCAAGCAAGAACTTTCCCGCGAGCGCGACCGAAGGTCGTCTGAGCTGGACACGCCCAGCGTCGCCCTGATGAATCGCGTCAACGATTCATTGCGCGCGCCGGAGATCATCGGCCGCGCCGTGGCAGAAGGCGACCGTGCGCCGAATTTCAGGCTGCCGAACGCACAGGGTGGATCGGTCGAGTTATACGCCCTGCTCCGACAGGGACCGGTGGTGCTGACGTTCTATCGCGGCCAGTGGTGCCCGTACTGCAGCCTGGAGTTGCGCGCCTATCAGAGTCTGCTGCCGCAATTGCAGGCACTCGGCGCCAGCTTGCTGGCCGTGTCGCCGCAGACGCCCGACAACTCGCTCGGCACCGTGGAAAAGCACGCGCTGAATTACCCGGTGCTGTCCGACGTGGGGCTGCATGTGGCGCGTGCCTACGGCTTG
>JBOHYW010000187.1:0-7012 GCA_050738155.1 Rhodanobacteraceae bacterium | reverse complement strand
GCGCGTCGATAGCTGGCCTCTGCCTCTGCCAGTCGTCCGGACTCCTTGAGTACGTTGCCCAGATTGTTGTGCGCGTCGGGATGATTCGGCGTGGCTTCGAGCGCCGCGCGAATCAATTCCACGGCCTCGTCACTGCGCCCGCGCTGGTGGCACAACACGCCCAGGTAATGCATCGCATCCGGCTGGGCGATTTTCAAACCGAGGACTTTTTTGTACAGGTGCTCGGCCGCATCCAGGTCACCCTTCTGGTGCGCGCCGATCGCCTGGTTCAGCAAGCCACGCCAAGCCTCGCCCGTGGCGCCACGCGCCGGACGAAAACGTTGATTACTGGCGAGCCCTCGTTTCACTGCGTGCGCCCCCTCACGAACCGATCACCGTCGGGCAACCAAGCACCACCACACCACCGTGCGCGGTGTTGCTGCCCATGGTCGCAGCGGGTCGACCCCCGATCAGGACCTTGGTCGCACCGCGCGCGATCGTGTCCGGCGGTCCCACGCAAGTCGCGAGGTCCCCCACGCACGCCGCCGGCATCCCGCCGATCAACACGTTCGGACAACCCGGCCCGGTAATCGGACCACCCACGTGCGGCACCGGCCCGGTGGTCATCGGGCAGGTGTGCATGTCGGTGAGGCGGGCGAGTGGTGGCATGGGTGGTTTCGTTCTATCGGCTGCTCGACTACATGAAATTGCCGAGCACGCTCATCGCACTCAGCTTGCTCTTGGTCGGGCGGTGGACAGGCACCCCGGAGATGATGAACGGCGAGTCCTGCACCAGGCCAGCCGCGAGATTCTGCGCGGGGTGAATGTGTTTCTTGATCACCCGTTCCATGTCATCCATCCAACCGGCTTGGCCAAATTCATCGAACAGCATTACCACCAGATCGGATGTATCCGAGCACACCAGCATGTACGCGCCCAGCAACGGACACAGCTTGAAGGCGCGCAGGTCGAGGTTCTCGGGGTCCTTGAGCACCTTGTTGACCAGCACGGTTTCGCGGTATTCGATCGCGAACTTCGCGATGACCCGGGCGGCATTCGCCGCCGCCTTGGCGGCACCGACCGCCGGCGCCAGAACCGCACCCGCGCCCTTCGCCGCATGCAGCGCGACATTGGCCCCGAACGCAGCGGACGTGATCGACGCCTTGGCAACCTGATTGGTCGTTTCACGCGCCAGCAACGTGCGCACTGCATCGAACGCCGCCGCAGCGTCGCCGCGCTCGATCGCAAAGGCGTGGGTGGACGCGTCGTACTGCTTGTAGCCCTTGTAGATCGCCTGGCCCCACTGCGCCAGCATCTTGGTGCCATCCGCCACCAGACTGATGATCGGCAACATGCTCGCTACATGCTCGATCGTTTGTGCAACTGCGGCCGCGCCTGTCTCGGCCGCGGCTTGTGCGGCGAAATCGCGCACCATCGCGATCTGCGTGCCGAACATCTCGTTGACCGCCTTGGTGACCTCCGGCTCCGCTGCGGCCTTGACCAGGCCGACGCCCGCTTGCTTGGCGCCCGCCACCGCCTGTTCCAGATCCTTGCGGGCCAGTGCCACCTGTGACATCGAATTGACGATGCGCAACTGAACCTTCTTGCCCGCAAACAGCGTCTGCAGCTTCCTGCGCCGCGAATCATCCCAGAACTTCAGCGCCGCCACTTCATCCTGTGGCAGCTTGAGATCGACGTACACCGCCTTGGCCAGATTCGTGAACGGTAGGTTGGGTGCCTTGTTGCGCGGACTGGCTTTCCAGTTCTCGCCGTTGTGGCGCTTCCATTCCGCGAGCGCGACACGGACGCCTTTCACCTTGTCTGGCGTCTTCGACGTCTCGTAGGCCTTGATCGCTGCATCGAGCTTCTTCAGCGCGCTACTGCGCGGCCGCACGCGAAGTTCGGTTTGGGCAAGCCAGGTTGCGTGGTTGGGGATTGCTGTCATATCTAAATCTACATCTCCCGCCGTTTACAAGCGGATTCGCATCACACCATGAACCTATCTTGGAACGACTTCCAGATATCCGGATACCGGCGCTCAATCAGGTCAAGCTCCACGTTCACGCCAACTGGCGAGTCGCCAGGAGGTACCTTCCCCTTCCATTGCGCGCGGCTACGAGCCATTCGCGCATACAACTGGGGAAATGCTTCTCCGAATGCAGAAAAATGAAATTCGTTGAAAAAATATGGGGTATCCGTAAAGTCTGTCTGCCCGCCTGTGCCAGAACGAGCCATCCGTTCAAAGTTGGCGGTGATCGTCTTTACCCGCCCTCTCGATTGCCACCCAACCTTCAGGCTGGGATCGGTCACAGACGTTGCAAATCCCTTCGCATCATCGGAAATTAATCGCTTGGTGACTATTCCTTTTTTATTGTAAGTAACTGGGTTTTCGACATGAATTCCTGCATAACATTCACAGATAGCGGCGCTAGTCGGGTTCTCATCGAATGTCGTTCCCCACGCACTCATAAATCTCATAATTGTGGAATACGCAGATCTACCAATAGCAGACGTCAGAAATTGTGTCCCTGATCCATGGGTACCCGGTAGCGGGAGAAAAATCAATTTTCGATTAAACAATACAGATGTGCTGACCGACAATGACGGAAAGATCGATCCTGAGGTTCCATTCACATTTTCCATTGTTAGCGCTACATACCGTCCCAGTTTGACCCCATTTGATAACGACTTGGCACGATCTCCTCGCCGCGACATATTGACCGGATCAAGGAGGATCATGTTGATCTCATTGATCCTTTGCGCCCACCGCTCATTTTCTCGCGAAGCTGCCGCAATATCATTGGCAATCATGTGGCACATAACAGCTCCACGGCTATGCCCAGTCATATTCAAAGTAGTAGCGCCTGACGACTTGATCCAGCCTATTGCGCGACTTACACCAGCCTCCATCCCTGCGGCAAGGGTCGAAGGACCATCATTGACGCATTTCACAAGCGGCCCACCTGTGCAATGATTGAATAGACTGGCAATTGTATTGTTGGGCTCCGCGCTCGTATGCCCGCTGCCTATGTTGAAGACGCTGTAAACACTCATCGGATGCATTCCTCCGGAAGATAGACAGGATCACTGTCGGCTCACTTTTTTACGAATCAACCAAGCGCACGGAAAAGATCTGCGTCACTGATCCCAACTTTTACGTTGCCGGCAAACAATGTCTGCAATTTCCGCCGCCGCGACTCGTCCCAGAACTTCAGTGCCGCCATTTCATCCGGCGGCAGCTTGAGGTCGACATAAACTGCCTTGGCCAGATTCGTGAACGGCAGGTTGGGCGCCTTGTTGCGCGGACTGGCCTTCCAGTCCTCGCCGTTGTGCCGCTTCCAGCCGGCAAACGCGACCCGTACGTCCTTCACCTTGTCGGGCGTCTTCGATATTTCGTAAGCCTTGATCGCCGCATCAAGTTTCTTCAGCGCACTGCTGCGTGGTCGAACGCGAAGCTCATTTTGGGACAGCCAGGTTACATAGTTGGGTATTGCCGCCATATGAATTCAATTGCCCCCGCTCTTGCTGAGAAGTGAACACGACACCGTTTTCGTTTTCCCTTCAATCGGGCTGGAAGAGAAATCGTCTCTGACACTTTCCACGTTACTTCCTCAGAACGTCGATGGCGTGCCTCGATTGAAAACCTGATAGCAAGCGTGACAAACGCGGACCACTCCGGTCTCCCGTGCGCTCCCGGGACGCTGCACGGGGTATTTCAGTCGGACGCGATCCGGCGAGCAATCATCGCAAACGCATTCACCGCATAGTCGACAATGATGGCGCCACCGCACCGGAAAAACTCTGCCGAATGCCTGATTGCAGCGGGCACAATTGGCGGTATCTGCATGCCATGTGGCGATCCAAGGAGGCAGCACAATCACAGGCAGCAAGGCACTGGAGTAGCCATTATAGAAAATAACCCTATCCTGAAATCTTAACCAGAATCGCTTTACATAGCGCAATTCTCTACTTGTGACATTGTGCGAAAAGTTGCCGGTTTTGCCAAATATGTCACCCACATTACCCATACCCGTGAGATGAAAATGGATAATTCCAGTTGGTCGTGCAAGCGCGCTCTCGAGGGCCGTTTTGGACCAGCGTGTTCCCATCTCCAATCCACCAGCGTCCGCCTTAGTGCCGGTAGCACCCTTGCTGTAGTCTTTGGGCGTACCGCCAACATTGTGACCACTTATATGCGCACCAAGGGGGAAATTTCGGCTTTTGATAAGCAGACGATTAAAGCGATTGTAACGATTCAAATCCATATCCCTCTGGGGGCGTGCACGTGCACTACCCTGATCTATGAACCAATCATCTTCCGCCGTTCGGCCACCGCGCCGCTTGATGTCAATGGTCCGTGGCCCCAAACCTACCAAGTCATCTTCCAGTGGATCGGTATCATCCAGATCTGCGTACAAAGCACGGTATGCTGCTAAATCAAGGTTGATCCCAAAATGAATGTCGTCATTGACATCCAAAGGATTGGATGTTGCAACACCAAGCTCTGGAATCGCATTTCCATTCATCGTTGCCAATCCAACGCCCCGAGTCATGGGTTGAGCAAGTGGCATAGCAAATTCCTTATAAGGTTTAAGGAGTGCAACAAATCACCGGTTATCGGAGTGCGACTTACGTAAACGCATATATGAACTCGCCATCCTTCACCCCAACCTTCACCCCCGTCACCGGGGTGCTTTCGATCATGCGATTGAGGAATTCCTTCGACACATCGGGCAGCATGGTGTTGGTGAGGATCGCGTCGATCATGCGCCCGCCGGATTCCGATTCGGTGCAGCGGCTGACGACCAGCTTGACCACGTCGCCGTCGTACTCGAACGGGATGCGGTAGCGGGCTTCGATGCGTTGCTTGATGCGGTTCAGTTGCAGCTTGACGATTTCGCCGAGGATCTTTTCGCTCAAGGGGTAATACGGAATCGTCACCAGCCGCCCCAGCAGTGCGGGTGGGAATACTTTCAGCAGCGGCTCGCGCAGGGCCTTGGCGATGCCGTCAGGTTCGGGCATCAGTTCCGGATCCTTGCACAGACCAGCGATGAGGTCGGTACCGGCGTTGGTGGTGAGCAGGATCAGGGTGTTCTTGAAGTTGATGGAACGGCCTTCGCCGTCTTCCATCACGCCCTTGTCGAACACCTGGAAAAAGATCTCGTGCACGTCGGGGTGGGCTTTTTCCACCTCGTCCAGCAGCACCACGGAATAGGGTTTGCGACGCACGGCCTCGGTCAGCACGCCGCCTTCGCCGTAACCGACATAGCCGGGAGGCGCGCCCTTGAGCGTCGAGACGGTGTGTGCCTCCTGGAATTCGCTCATGTTGATGGTGATGAGATTCTGCTCACCGCCGTACAGTGCCTCGGCCAGCGCCAGCGCGGTTTCGGTCTTGCCGACGCCCGAGGTGCCGGCGAGCATGAACACGCCGATCGGCTTGTTGGGATTGTCGAGTCCCGCGCGCGAGGTCTGGATGCGCTTGGCGATCATCTCCATCGCGTGGTCCTGGCCGATCACGCGCTTGCCCATGATCGAGGCGAGGTTCATCACGGTCTCGAGTTCGCTCTTGACCATGCGGCCGACCGGAATGCCGGTCCAATCCGAAACCACCGAACCCACGGCAACGTAATCGACCGTCGGCAGGATCAACGGATGCTCGCCTTGCAGTTCGGCGAGTTTGGCCTGCAGGCCCTTCAGTTCTTCCAGTGCGGCGGCACGCTCGGCGTCGCTCAAGCCCGCGGGCGGTGCAGCCTCACCTGACTCCTTCGCATCGTCGGCTTCGATTTCGGCGTTGCTACCCGCCTTGGCGTTGGCAGCTTCTTCCAGTTCGCTGCCGGTGCCTTCAACCGGTGCGGCGTCACCGCGCAACTTCGCGCGCAGACCAAGAATTTTTTCGACCAGTTCCTTTTCGGCCTGCCAGTCGGCGTCGAGTTTTTCAAGCCGTTCCTTTTGTGTAGCAAGTTTCTCGTTCGCCAATGCCTCGCGTTCCGTCACATCCACACCCACGGTCTTCTCGCGACCGATGATCGCAAGTTCGGTTTCGAGCGCCTGGATGCGCTTGCGGGTGTCGTCCACTTCCGGCGGCACCGCGTGTTGGCTGATCGCGACGCGCGCGCAGGCGGTGTCGAGCAGACTCACCGCCTTGTCCGGCAACTGCCGAGCCGGGATGTAACGGTGCGACAGCTTGACCGCGGCCTCCAAAGCCTCGTCGAGGATCTGCACGCGATGGTGCTTCTCCATCACGCTGGCGACGCCGCGCATCATCAGGATGCCTTTTTCCTCGCTCGGCTCTTCGATCAGCACGGTCTGGAAACGACGGGTGAGCGCGGGGTCTTTCTCGATGTGCTTCTTGTACTCGGCCCAGGTGGTGGCACCGACGGTACGCAGGTTGCCGCGCGCCAGCGCCGGCTTCAAAAGATTGGCCGCATCGCCAGTACCAGCCGCGCCGCCCGCGCCGACCAGCGTGTGCGCCTCGTCGATGAACAGAATGATCGGCTTGGGAGACGACTGCACTTCCTCGATTACCTGGCGCAGGCGGTTCTCGAACTCGCCCTTCATGCTGGCACCCGCCTGCAACAGGCCGACGTCCAGAGAACGCAATTCCACGTCCTTCAACTGCGGCGGCACGTCGCCCTGCGCGATGCGCAAAGCAAAACCTTCGACCACCGCGGTCTTGCCGACGCCGGCTTCGCCGACCAGCATCGGATTGTTCTGGCGCCGGCGCATCAGGATGTCGACGACCTGGCGGATTTCCTCGTCGCGGCCGACGATCGGATCGATCTTGCCGTTGCGCGCTTGCTCGGTCAGGTCGACCGTGAATTGCTTCAGCGCTTCCTGTTTGCCCATCTGCGCGGGGCCCATCGCGCCACTGGCTTCGCCCGGCGCGGCGGCACCGCCCAGCTTGAATCCGTCGTTGGCGCTTTGGCCGTCTTCCGGCGAGCCTTCCACGACCTCGGCGAACTTGTCCTTCAAGGTTTCCAGCTTGATCTTGTCGAACTCGGACGAGATGCCGGTGAGCGCATTGCGCAGATGG
>JBOHYW010000186.1:0-7084 GCA_050738155.1 Rhodanobacteraceae bacterium | reverse complement strand
CTCGCGCGGCCCGAATACCTGGTCGAGATCGAAGTCACGGCGGTCATGGATCGCTGAGCGCGGCGTCGCGCATCCGGCAATCCGGGGCATGAAAAATCAACACGTCGCCTCGGCGCCCGAACCAGGACGCATCGCCGCCGGTCGGCGCGCGAATCCCGGCATGCGGAACCGGCTCCTGATCCTCGCGGCCGTCGCCTGGCTGTACATGACCGCGCGCTTCGTCTGGTACCTGCCCGGCGGCGATGCGGCCCGAATCCCGGCGGCGATCGCACTGCTGCTGATCGCGGAATACCAACAGATCACCAGCCGCTGGTTCGGCACCTTCGTCTCGCCGGAGTTGCCGCGACCCATGCTGATCGCGCTCGGCTACGCCTTCGGCGCGCTGTTCATCCTGCTGCCGTTGCTGCTGCTGCGCGACGTCGCGGGCGGCATTGCGTACCTCGTCATGCCGCCGCTCGGCAACGAGATATGGACGCGGCCCGGCATCGCGCGCGGCATCGGCGTGCTGGCAGGCGCGGCCGCGCTGGTCGGTACCTGGCAAGGCATCCGGATTCCGGGCATCAAAGCCGTGCACATCCGGATACCCGGGCTGCCGGTCGCGTTCAACGGCTACCGGATCGTGCAGCTTTCCGACCTGCATGCGAGCCGCCTGCTGCCAGCGACGTGGATCGCACGCGTGGTTGCGAAAGCCAACGCGCTGGCACCGGACCTGATGGTCATTACCGGCGACCTTGCCGACGGCACGCCGCGGGCCCGCGCCGCCGACGTGGCACCGTACGCGACGCTACACGCGCGTGACGGCCTACTCGCGATTCCGGGCAACCACGAGTACTACGCCGACTACCGCGACTGGATGGCAGCGTACGACCGGCTCGGGTTGCCCATGCTTGCGAACCGGCGCGTGCTCATCACGCGTGGCGCGGATTCCATGGCCGTGGCGGGATTGACGGACCGCCAGTCGCGCGTCTTCGGCGAGCCGCCGCCCGATCTCGACGCGGCGCTCGCCGGCATCCCGCCGGGCGTGCCCGTGATCCTGCTCGACCACCAGCCCGCACAACGCGCGCGCCAACGCGGCGGCGGGCGTCGCGCTACAGCTTTCAGGCCACACCCACGGCGGCCAGATTCCCGGAATCGCGATGATCACCCGACGCGCCAACCGCGGCTTCATCTCCGGGTTGTACCAGGTCGGCACGATGCAGCTCTATGTCAGCAACGGCACCGGTCTCTGGAACGGCCTGATCCTGCGGTTGGGCACCCTTCGGAAATCACCGAACTGGTGCTGCACGCTCCGGACCCGGGACATGCCGAGCGCGTCGCGGCGCGCCAAGGCGTCGCGGCGCAACCCGCCGCATGATCCTTCAGCCACGCGGGGAGACGTCGATCGCCGCGCGCCGCGTGTGGCGCTAAAGTAATGCATCCTTACCCGACTGGGCGTTGGAGCATGCTTGCCAAATTGACCAGCAAAAATCAGCTGACCCTGCCCAAGGCTGCGGTCGAGGCGACCGGCAACGCCGAGTATTTCGAAATCGAGGCTCGCGCCGGCCAACTGGTGTTGACCCCCGTGCGGATGCAGCGCGCGGATGCCGTCCGCGCAAAACTCGTTGAACTCGATCTCGGCGCTGACGATCTTGGCGCGGCGGTTGCGTGGGTGCGCCAAACCGTAACGGCACGCGAGTCCGCGCGGGTTGCAGAGCCGAAAGCCGGGCACGGCGGGACGCCGCGCAAGCGCAACACCGCGAAACGGCGCAAATCGTGAGTCCACCCCTACGCGGGAAGCCGCGCTGGGTACTCGACACCAACGTCGTGCTGTCGGCGCTGGTCCGGCCGGGAGGCATCAGCGGACGATTGCGCCTCGCGTGGCAGTCGCGACTGTTCGTTCCACTGTCCACCCGCGTCACCGCCGCCGAACTGATCCGCTTGCTCACGTACCCCAGGTTCAAGCTGGCATCCGATGAGCAGCATCACCTGCTGGCGGACTACCTGCCTTGGGTCGAAACGATGCGTATCCCCGCGCGCCCACCAAGGACACCCGCCTGCCGCGACCCCGACGACGTGCCGTTCCTTGAACTTGCACTGGCCGCCCGCGCGGACGCGCTGGTTACGGGTGACGCGGACCTGCTGGTCCTCGCGCCCGTGCGCGACTTGGCAATCATCACACCCGCACAAGCGATCGAGCGGCTGTCCCGCTAGTCACGGGGCCGCGGGGATCCATCTTCCGTTGGTCCGCGGCCACAGCAACGGATGGGTGTCGAGTGGCCTTCTCTGCAGCTCGGCAGGCTTGGGCAATTCCGACGCCGCGATCATCGTGCCCGTGCAGATGCGATTCAGGAGGTCCGCCTGCACCGGTTGCAAATCCAACCTGCGCGTCAGCATCCGCAATATGGGTCGTTCAAGCGCCGCAAGGCGCGGATCCGCGAACGTCCACTGCGCGTCGCGGTGTTTCGCCCGGTTGTCGCGGTTCCGTACGAAGCAGGCTTTTCATCCAACGAAGCCGCTACGAAGTAATCCCAGCGTTTGCGCAACACATCGGCCGTTGGGCAGATTAGCCACGTGCGGTTCCACATGATTCACGGCTGTTGAAAGGGGAAAATGTCCGCCACGGCCGGCATGTCCTGCCACTTCGCATCTCCGGTCGGCGGCACCGGGGGCCAGCCAGTCATCAGGCGCGACGCTCCAATCGCCGTGCAGTGGATCGTCACGACTGCCGCGGCGTCGGCTGCGTGCACGCCTTCGTGATAGCGCTGCGCAAGCATCGCAAGATCGGCCATTTCAAATCCCCCCATTCATGGGTTGAACATCACGTCGTACCCTCGCGCTGAAAGCCGAAACATCAAAGCTTCGCCGCCACCGTCTCACACGCCGCGACCAGATCGGCCACGACGCGTTCGCCGATGTCCAGCATTCCCTCGTACTCCGCAACATTCCGGATGTGGTGGCATTTGTCCAGCACCAACCACACTTCAGGTCCAAGCCCAAGCGTATGCGGCACTACCTGGAACACGATGTGGCGGTGCTTCGCACGATAACCACATCGGCGCAACGCCGCGAGACAAAGCGCGTGCGCGGCGTTGTAGGCCAGGTCGAAGCGGCTTTCCAGTGCAAGTGACTTGTTGCGGGAGTCGCGCAGACGCGTGGTGCCGGACGTCAACAACCATTCGATTTCTTTCGCATCCGGCTGCTCGGCAGTCAGCGGGCCCTTCGCCCCTGCCAGATTCTCAAGCGCGGAGGTCATCCTCACCCCCCATGAGCCAGATCTTGGGCTGCTCCAGCACGCGACTGACGAAGGCATTGTCGGACTTGATGCGTTTGGCAAGTTCGGCACGCGAATAGATGGTCGGGTTGATTTCGCGTCCGAGGCGTTCCTGCGTGGGACGCAGCGCAAGGACGGCATCGGCAAAGCCGAGCGCGTCGGACAGGATCAACAAATCTATGTCGCTCGCGGCAGTATCGGTGTGTTTGGCAATGGAACCGAATACGAACGCGGCGGCGATTTTGCTTTCGAGTGGCTTCAGGGCTGCGCGCAAGGGCTCCGCCAGTCCCACGGTTTTCTGAATGATCGCGATGAGCTCGTCATGGATCGGTGCGGCAGCGTCGGCCTGGTAGCGCTTCTGGTTGCCGACGGGCTGGACCGTGAGTAACCGGCTTGCGAGCAGTTTGGCCAGCTCACGCTGGACGGCGCCGGACCCTGCGCCGGTGGACGCGATCAGCTCGCTCACGGTGAAGCTGCGTTGCGGTTGGCCGTAGAGAGCACCCAACACGCGTTGCTGCGTTGTCGTGAACAATGCATCCGCGAGCGGATGCGCAGGTTGTGCGGCTATCGCATACGTGGCCGGTGCTTCGCGAACACTACGCGGTTTTGAATTTCTGGATCGTTTGGTCCGGATACCCATGATGGGTACGTTAATGCCCATTTTGGGCATTTTCAAGTCCGGAGTTGGAGTGAGGAACCACGCGAGCACTCGCTTCAATCGGCGCGGTCTTGCGTGTCACTCCTCGCGGACGAATCGTATGCGAGCCCGCGGCACGGTCTCCCATCGCGCGCGTGGAGTGGCGTCAAGCCGTGGCGTCGCGCATCGCGGTGTCCAGCGCCTTGCCGGACACGCCGCGCATCTGTGCGGATTGATCGAAGCCGATCACCGCCTCACCCGCCGGCTTTGCTCGCCACGGCAAGGAAGATCGGGTAGTCGTTGCCGCCGTCGTCGCGGTCCTTGTGGACGACATGCGCGGTCGAAATCCGGATCGACTCGAAACCTGCGGCAACCAGCATCTGCTCGAACGCGGCGCGCTCGAAGCCGTGGTGGGCGACGCCCTTGGCATCCCCGTGGAAGGATCCGTCCTCGGCGTCGAGGTCGGCGAGCGCGACCCTGCCGCCGGGTTTCAGGTGCGCGAACAGGACCCGCAACAGGCCCGCCACGTCTTCGACGTGGTGCATCGTCATGCTGCTGGCGATCACGTCGTAGGGTTCGTGCGGGATGCCGTCGGGCACATTGCCTTCGATGAGGGTTATGTTGGTGACGCCCTGCCGCTCGCATTTCTTGCGCAGGATCCCGAGCATGCCGCTTGAGGCGTCCATCGCAGTGAGGTGCGCGAAGTGCGGGACCAGCTCAAGGGTCACGAGCCCGGTGCCGCAGCCGAACTCCAGAGCCGATTCGGTTGTTCCGGGCCCAAGTGCCGCGACCATTGCAGCGGCCACGCTCCTGGCCATCGCAACGCGGCCGGGCTCCTCGTCCCACTCGGCGGCGATGTCGTTGAAACGGTCAACGTTGGTTTGCTCAAGGTTCATCGCGCAGCTCCTTCGATCAATTCATGGCCTGGCACATACCGCCCCGCACGTGCGCGTCAGCCGCCGACCTGCGCGCCGGCAGCCCGTGCCAATCGGATAGCGGACGCCGCGAAACACAACGGAACCCATGCGATCCGACGCTGCCGATTCACGCGTCGTTTCGGCTACCCGCTTCGGCGTGCATCTCCTGCACCGCGCGGGCGAGGCTGCGCGCCGGCGCCACGCGCTTGTCAGCGAAAACATCCGCGAGTTCATCGTAATACCAGAGCGTACCGGTGCGCCGACCGGTGAAGCGGTTGAACATGATGTCGCCGATCAGGCGCAAGTCCGCGACGATGGCGCGCGCGTTATGCAGCTTGTCGCAAGCCGACACCAGCAGGGCCGGCGAGTCTGCCGGCATTTCGTGCAGGTGCTGCAGGTATTCGGCCTTCCGTCGCCGCCAGTGGGTGTGCTTCGCTTCGCGCGTGCGTGCCGCCGCCTTGTGTTCGAAGCTGCCATCGGTGCAATCACGCACCATTGCCAGCACCGCGGCCCCGAACGCCTCATGGATGCGATCGGCCCACCCTTCCCCGGCGTCCTCGAGCACGTCGTGCAGCATTGCGGCAATGGCCTGATCCTCGCTGCCGCCGAATTCCAGCACCAGCGACGCCACGGCCAGCGGGTGGGAAATGTAGGGAATGTCGGTGCCCTTGCGCTTCTGCTCGCGATGCGCCACGTGCGCCATGGCCAGCGCCGTCGCCAGGCGATCTTCTTCGATCATGGTGGTCTCCCCTGTGGAGGCACGAAGTCTACGGGACGGCTGTCGCACGGCGTGCGACAGCGCCCCGGAACGATGCGCGGAACGCCGACGCATCAGCGATCGATCACGTTTGCGCAGCAGCAACATGGATCCAGGCCTGCGCCGGGATGACGGGCAAATTGCCGGGATATCCGGGCTTCCGCCGCGCGCCGCACCCGTTCGGCGGCCGCGTCTCTATCCAGCCGGCAGGATCCGTCGCCAGCGCGTGCCGCGCCCACGGCCTTCGGCGACCAGCCGGCCTTCCGCGCGCAACTGGTCGACCACGTGCTTGACTCGCGCGGGCCGCGCCTCGGGGAAGCGCTTGCGCAGCAGCGCGATTTCGAAGCCGTCCGGCAACTCGAGAAGCGCGGCGTGGCGGACGCGCGCATCGAGGCCGCCGTCCTGCACGGGATCGTAGCGTGCCGCAACTTCGCTGACCTGCGGCAGGCGCGGCTGCGCGAGCGCCGCGTGCACCGCGGCGAACCAGCGCTGCGTCCACACGTTGGCAAGCTTGCGGTTGCCGGCGAATACGCACTGCACGCCCGGGAACAGCACCGGCAGTTCGCCAAGCACCCGCAACAGGTGCGCGGCCGGCCACTGGCCGATCTTCGCCGGATTGCCGAAATCCGCGTACTGCGCTTCGATCACCAGCGCCGCGTGTGGCCAGGCGGCCAGTTCAGCGAGTTGCTGGTGCAGCCCCTTCAGTTCGGAAAGATCGCCCAGCAAGTTGGGCAGCGTCTTGCGTTCCACGATGGCGTACGGGCGCTCGTCGTGGATCAACGCGTAATCGCCAACCGGCAGCTTGCGGCGCAGCACACTGGCGCCCGGGAATGCCCACGCATACCGTTCCCCGCTGTCGATGACGACGTGCAGGTCGCCGGCGGGGCGCGCGGAGAGTTCCGCGCGCTTGCTGGATTTGTGCGCGCGCACGGCTGCCTCGGTGCGGAAGAACACCTGCTCGTAGACGCCCGATCCATCCCTGCGCGGCTTCTCGAGGATCAGGAATTCGCAGCGCTTGCGCTGGGCGCGATCGAGCGTCACCGAGAGCTTGCGGCCCAGCCGCGCCACATGCGCGACCGGCACGCGTTCGACTTCTTCCAGCGCTTCCAGCGGATCGGCTTCGCGTTCGCGCAGACAGAAGATCTGTGTGCCGGCGCCCGGCCACGCGGACTTCGCGCGCACCGCGAACAGGACGCGACCATCCTGCTCGATCGCGATGCGGATCGGGAATCGGTCATTCGCGGTGCGTTGGACGAGCCAGGTGGCGGTCATGGCGGGTTCGGCGTCAGGTTGGCATTCCGTTGTAGCCCGGATGCAGGCGCGCAGCGCCGCAATCCGGGGTCACCATGCGATCGACTCCCCGGCTTCCGCTTCGCTCCATCCGGGCTACGCTTCAGGCGAACGGATCGCGCAGGATGATGTTGGCGTCGCGGTCGGGCCCGGTGGAAACGATCGCGAGCGGACAGCCGGCAAGCTCCTCGAGCGCACGCAAGTACGTGCGTGCGGCCGGCGGAAGCCTGTCC
>JBOHYW010000185.1:0-7156 GCA_050738155.1 Rhodanobacteraceae bacterium | reverse complement strand
GCGTTTGCGCGCGGAATTTCGTGGCGCGGGCAAGATGAAAAGGCCACGCGCGCGGATGACGCATACTTGCCGCCGCTGTACCCGTCGTAGACCCCATGGATTGCATTGCAATCCATACCAGACAGCCGAGTAGGCCGGATCAAACCGCGTAAGCGGTGACTGCGCCGCAGGAGCGGCGCGAGCGGCAAAGCCGGGCCCGGAGGGCCGGAAGGCAGGATGCCTGGAGTCTTCCGGCGATGGACTCCGGCCCGGTCCCCGACAGCCGGCTCCGGCCTGCGGCCTTGAGCCGGCCTACGCAAACTTCCGGAATCAGGCCGAAACGGCGACGTGCAGGCGTTCCGCCGCGCGTCGCCATGCTTCGGCCATCGCGCGGTCGAACGCGCACAGTACGATCCGGTGCGGCGTGCGTGTCTTGTTTTGTTCCTCGCCCAGAATGGCCATCGCGACACCGGCTGCCGCGTCGCGCGGGTAGCCGTACACGCCGCAACTGATCGCGGGAAACGCAATGCTGTCCAGCGCATGTTCGCGCGCCAGCGCCAGTGCATTGCGATGACAGGCCGCCAGCAGGTCTGGTTCGCCGCGGGTGCCGCCGTGCCAGACCGGCCCCACGGTATGGATCACGAATCGCGCCGGCAGGTCGAAGCCCGGCGTGATGCGTGCTTCGCCGGTCTGGCAACGCGTGCCGGAGCGTACCTCGGGCAATGCGCGGCAGGCTTCGAGCAAGCGCGGGCCTGCCGCACGATGGATGGCGCCATCGACCCCGCCTCCGCCCAGCAATGTTTCATTCGCGGCGTTGACGATGGCGTCGACGTGCAATGTGGTGATGTCGGCCGGGATGATTTCGATAGCCATGACGGTGACGAGCGAATCAGCTCAACCCTCCCCGTCAAGGGGGACTCATCGACGCGCTTGCGAACCGCAGGTTCGCGCGTCGATGAGTCCCCGAGGCACGATGCCGAGGGCCGGGTTGCTTGGCGAGGGCAGGATGCGCGAGCCTAGCAACGTTGGGTGGGATGGTGTGAAATGTCGCTGATGGAACGTTATTGGTTTACACGTGCATATCAATGCTGCTGCTTCAGCAGATCGCGGATTTCGGTCAGCAGCACGATATCGGGCGGAGTCGGCGGCGGCGCGGCTTCCTTCTTCGGCATCGCGCGTTGCAGCAGTTTGATCACGACGAAGATCGCCAGCGAGATGATGATGAAGGCAATGATGGTATCGATGAAGGCGCCATAGGTGATCGCCACCTCTTTCTTGGCACCGGACGCAGCCTGGATGATCACCTTCATGTTCTTGAAATTGATGCCGCCGGTAAGCAATCCGAGTGGCGGCATGATGATGTCGCTGACCAATGATTTGACGACCGCGCCGAACGCGCCGCCGATGACCACGGCGACGGCCAGGTCGACCACGTTGCCGCGCATGATGAAAGCCTTGAACTCTTTCGCGAAGCTCATTGCGTACCCTCCCGTAGTGCTCGAACGTGTCCCCTGTCGCGCATGCCGCATGGGCGGCGTGCCCATTTAGGCACTACTTGGCGCCGCGCGCAACTTGCCCCTATTCAGGCGATGCGCCCTTCCAGTGTCGCGATGCCTTGCAGTTCTGCACGGAAGCGGTCGCCGCGCACGAGCGGTCCCACACCTGCCGGGGTGCCGGTGAAGATCAGGTCGCCGGGTTTCAATTCGAACAGCTTCGACAGTTCGGCAAGGATTTCCGGAACTGCAAAAATCATGTCGTCGATATCCGTTTTCTGGCGAACGTCGCCGTTCACGGCGAGCGACAGTTGCGCGTGCGCGGGATGGCCGATTTCGCTGGCTGCATGCAGAGCCGAAACCGGTGCGGAGGCATCGAATCCTTTCGCCACATCCCATGGCAGTCCCTTCGCCTTCATCGCCGCCTGCAAATCGCGACGCGTAAGGTCGAGGCCCACGCCGTAACCGAAGACGCATCCCGATGCCTGCGCGGCGTCTATATTCCGACCGCCGCGTTGCAAGCCCACCACCATTTCCACTTCGTGGTGCAATTCGTGTGTAACGGAGGGGTACGGAATGTCGCCGCCTTCCGCAACCACTGCATCGGCGGGCTTCATGAAGAACACCGGATTGGCGCGGCTTACTGCCTGCGCACCCATCTCCTTCGCGTGCTCGGCGTAATTGCGGCCGATGCAGTAGATGCGATGCACGGGAAAGCGTGCACCATTGCCGTGGATAGGCAGGCTTGAAATGGGTGGCGGGTCGAAAACGAAGGCCATGGGAGGGGTTCCGGGTAGAGGTCAAGGCACATTGTAAGCTCGGCGGATTGCTTGGTCGCCGTGGCGAGGCTGTGACACCTGTCAGCCGCGATGGCTGATGGCGGTACATGGCACGACGGTACGCATCACGCCAAGCTATGGCAGACTTGCGCGGCCGCGAGAGATGGCGCGTACGGGGAATGGACAGTGAGCGACGGTGATTCCAAGGATCTTCTGCACGAACTGCGCATCGGCAGCGATCAGCGTGATGACGACGATTCGCATGGCCCGCGTTGGCCGTGGATCGTCGGCATCGTGGTGGTGGTTCTGATCGCGGCGGGTATCGCCGCGTTCGCGTTGCGTTCGAAGGCGGTGACCGTGCAGACCGCGACGGCGGTGGCGCTGGCGTCGGCCGGCAGCGATGCAGCGGTGCTGCAGGCGACGGGCTACGTGGTGGCACGGCGCAAGGCGACGGTGTCGGCACAAATCATCGGTACCCTGACGAAAGTGACGATCGAGGAAGGTGAGCACGTCAAGGAAGGGCAGGTGCTGGCACGGATCGATGACACCCAGTATGTCGCCCAGTTGGACGCCGCCAAGGCGCAATACGCTTCCGCGCAAGCGCAAGTGGCGAAAGTGCGCGCGACGCTGAAGCAGGATCGCGACAACGCCGCGCGCATGAACAAGATGGTCGCGAAGGGGTATGTGTCGAAGCAGGATGCCGAGCAAGCCAACACCCAGGTCACGACCGATCGCGCGGCGGTGGATGCTGCTGTGAAGCAGGCCGCAGCCGCGGCAGCGAACATCACCTTGGCCAAGGTCAACGTCGGTTACACCGTCATCGATGCGCCGTTTGCCGGTGTCGTCACGGTCAAGGATGCCGAGGTCGGCCAGATCGTGTCGCCGTATACGGTAGGCGGCGGCGGCATTGCCACCATCGTGGACATGAATTCGCTGGAAGTCGACGTCGACGTCAACGAGACCTACATCAGCCGGGTCAAACCGGACATGCCGGTGCAGGCGGTGCTGGATGCCTATCCGGATTGGAAAATCCCTGCGCACGTGATCGCGATCATCCCGAGCGCCGACAAGAGCAAGGCCACGGTCAAGGTGCGCATCGCGCTGGATCAGAAAGACCCGCGCATCATTCCGCAGATGGGCGTGCGGGTGTCGTTCCTGGACAAGGCCGCCAAGGACGCCAAGCCGCTGCCGGGTGTGCTGGTGCCGAAGTCGGCGGTGGTGCAGCGCGGCGGCAAGGACGTGGTGTTCGTGGTTGCCGATGGCCGTGCGAAGCAGGCGACGGTGACGACCGGCGGTGATTTTTCCGACATGAAGCAGATCCTCTCAGGGGTGGGCGCCGGTCAGGAAGTGGTGAAGGTGCCGCCCAAGGATTTGAAAGATGGCGAGAAGGTGCAGGTGAAGGCGGGTGGTGATTAACCCTTCTCCCTCCGGGAGAAGGTGGCCCGAAGGGCCGGATGAGGGTTCGGCTTCGCGTGATTTCGAATATTACGCAAGGTTCGGACCCTCGCTCCTGCCCCTCTCCCGACGGGAGAGGGGTTCAAAAGCAAGGAGACGACGATGAACGCAGCAGTCGAAGAAACGCGTGGCACCGATACGAGCAGCAGTGTCGGCCAATCGCTGGTCCACATCCAAGGCCTTTCCAAAACCTATACACGCGGCAAGCAGAAGCTCGAGGTGCTGCACCACATCGACCTCGACATTGCACGCGGTGATTTCTTCGCACTGATGGGGCCGTCGGGCTCGGGCAAGACCACGCTGCTGAACTTGATCGGCGGCCTCGATTCGCCCAGCGAAGGCGGCCTCATCGTGGGCGGCAAGCGCATCGACAAGATGAGCGAAGGTGAGCTTGCGCGCTGGCGTGCGTCGAACGTCGGTTTCGTGTTCCAGTTTTACAACCTGATGCCGGGGCTGACCGCGCAGAAAAACGTGGAACTGCCGCTGCTGCTGACCAAGCTTTCAGGCGCCAAGCGCAAGAAGAACGCAGCCATCGCCTTGCAACTGGTCGGGCTGGAAGATCGCGCCTCGCACAAGCCGTCGGAACTTTCGGGCGGACAACAGCAGCGCGTGGCGATCGCACGGGCCATCGTGTCCGACCCGTCGTTGCTGGTGTGCGACGAACCGACCGGCGATCTCGACCGTCAATCCGCGGAAGACGTGTTGGGCTTGCTGCAACGCCTCAACCGCGAACACGGCAAGACCATCGTGATGGTCACCCACGATCCCAAGGCTGCCGAGTATGCAAGCCACACGCTGCATCTCGACAAAGGCACGTTGGTGGAGCGGCAACAAGCGTAAGGCGGGCATTCCCGCCGGCGGACGGTGTCCGCCTTACTGGGTTGTCGGCCGTACCCATTGAGGACGCAACATGAAATATTTCCATCTGGTTTGGTCCGCACTGACCCGGCGCAAGACGCGCACGATATTCACGGTAGTGTCGGTACTGGCGGCGTTCCTGCTGTTCGGCATGCTTGATTCGGTGCGCACCGCGTTCGCCGATGCCGGTCATAGCGTGAGCGGCGCCAGTCAGTTGATCACGATGTCGAAATTGGGACTGGGAAGCCAGGTGCCGCTGAGCTTGCAGTCACGGATTGAAGCAGTGCCCGGCGTTACCGCAGTCGCGTATGTGGACTGGTTCGGTGGCATCTATCAGGATCCGAAAAATTTCTTCCCGAACGAAGCGGTCAGTTCCAATTATTTTTCGGTCCAGGATGCCGTCGTGCTGCCACCTGAACAGGTGAAGGCATTCCAGCGCACCCGCGATGGTGCGGTGGTGGGTGCGGCGTTGGCCAAGAAATTCGGCTGGAAGGTTGGCGACCAGATACCGTTGAAAGCCACGATCTGGCCGAAGAAGGATGGCAGCAACGCCTGGACATTCAGTCTGGTCGGCATCTTCCACGCCAGGCACGCCAGCGAGAAGGGCATCGAAAATGCCATGTTTTTTCGCTGGAAGTACTTCGACGAGGCGCGCCAGTTCGGCAACGGCAGCGTCGGCTGGTATCAGGAAAAGATCGCGAGCCCGGATCAGGCGAATCGTGTTTCGCAGGCGATCGATACGATCAGCGCCAACTCCGACCATGAAACCAAGACCGAAACCGCGAATGCATTTACTGCGTCGTTCCTCAGCCAGCTTGCGAATATCGGCCTGATCGTTACCGGGATCATGGCGGCGGTGTTCTTCACCTTGATCCTGTTGACCGGCAACACCATGGCGCAGGCGGTGCGCGAACGCATCCCGGAATTGGCGGTGTTGAAGACCCTGGGCTTCAGTAACCGCAGTGTGCTCGGACTGGTGCTGGCCGAGTCGGTACTGCTGGTCTTGATAGGCGGCGTGATCGGCACGTTGCTGGCGATGGCGGTGGTCGGTGGACTCAAGGCAGCACTTGGACAGACGTTGCCAATGGCCAACGTGGGCGGCTCGATCTGGGGTGCAGCGATCGTGTTGATGATCGTGATCGGCCTGGTCGTCGGCGTGCTGCCGGCGTTGCGTGGCATGCGGCTGCGCATTGTTGACGCACTTGCGGGCCGCTGAGGAATAACGACATGAAAAAGTTTCTACGCGGATTGTTGCTGATCGTGATCCTGGTCGCGTGCCTCGTGGCCTGGTCATTCTTGCCGTGGTATGGCGCGCTGGCCGCCGTGATCGTATTGGCGCTGTGGTTGGCATTGACGCGTGCCGGGCGCCGCACACTCAGCGTTACCGGCGTCGGATTGGCGACGTTGCCATCGCGTTGGGGTGCGTCATCGGTAATCGTGATCGGCATCGCCGGGGTGGTCGGTGTGTTGGTGGCGTTGCTGGCGATGGGCGAAGGTCTGCAGGCCACGCTTCAGGGCTCGGGCAACAACAACACCGCAATCGTGTTGCGCGGTGGATCCCAAGCCGAAGCCAGCTCGGTGTTGCTGCACAGCGACGCGGTCCTGGTTGCGCAAGCTCCGGGCATCGCGCGCGATGCGCAAGGCCATGCGATCGCATCGCCGGAATTGCTGTTGGCCGCGTCGTTGCCGAAGAAGAACGGTCAGGACGCCAACGTTTCGGTTCGTGGTGTTGGGCCGGAGGCTTGGGCAGTGCGTCCGAACCTGAAGATCATCGCCGGGCGCAAGTTCAAACCCGGCACGCTCGAACTCGATGTTGGCAAAGGCGTGATGGGGCAATTCAAGGGCATGACGATCGGTTCCAGTATCAAGCTCGCCAACCAGCAATGGAAAGTGGTCGGTGAGTTCGATTCCGGGGATGCGTTCAATTCCGAAATTTGGGCCGATGCCGGAACCATCGGTCCGGTGTATCACCGTGGCAACAGCGCATCCTCGGTGACGGTGAAGCTGACATCGCCTGCGGCCTTCAGCAAGTTCAAGGCGGCGCTGGCCGCCAATCCGCAACTGAAAGTCGATGCCGAGACCACCCACAAGTACTTCGCGGCCCAGTCGGGTGGACTCAACAAACTGATCCGTTACCTCGGCACCACCATCGCGATCATCATGGCGATCGGTGCGGTGTTCGGCGCGCTGAACTCGATGTACGCGGCAGTGGCGACGCGCGCGCGTGAAATCGCCACCCTGCGTGCGGTGGGTTTCCGCGGCACGCCGGTGGTGGTGTCAGTGTTGTTGGAAACCATGCTGTTGGCGTTGGCTGGCGGTGTGTTGGGTGCGTTCGTGGCGTGGGCGATTTTCGGCCATTACACAGCGTCCACCTCCGCGGGCGGCGGGTTCAGTTTCACCCAGATGATCTTCCAGTTCCAGGTCACGCCGGCGCTGGTATGGAACGGTTTGAAATGGGCGCTGGCGATCGGCTTCATCGGCGGCCTGTTCCCCGCCGTGCGCGCCGCGCGACTGCCGGTGACGACAGCCTTGCGGGAGCTGTGATCCTGGTCAGTCGCCTGCACGCAGGCTCCTACGAAACGTTTTTGTAGG